>PEXN01000149.1:0-147 GCA_002774685.1 Elusimicrobia bacterium CG08_land_8_20_14_0_20_51_18
TGGGCCACTTCTTACGCGCTCAGCCAGGCGATAAAGAAAGTGGGCAAGGTCGACCTGATCTTCTGCGGCATGCAGGCCATAGACGGGGACACGGCGCAGGTCGGGCCCGGGATAGCCCAGCAGCTCAGGATCCCCCAGATCACTTTC
>PEXN01000149.1:177-14363 GCA_002774685.1 Elusimicrobia bacterium CG08_land_8_20_14_0_20_51_18
ATCATAGCCAGAAGGCACATAGACGGCGGGCACGAGATAATAGAGGCGAAACCGCCGGCGCTTTTCACCATGATAATGCCCAAGGATTACGCCATGCCCTATCCCTCTTTTACGGAAGTCTACAATTCCACCAAAAAATCTTTTTCGGTCTGGTCGGCGGAGGACGTAGGGGCAAAGACGGAGCAACTCGGCCTTAAAGGTTCCCCGACGCAGGTCAATAAGATCTATCCTCCGAAAAGGGAAGTTACGGCCAATGTCATAAACGCCGGTACGCCGGAAACGGTGGAAAAGATAATGGAGATATTGAAGAGCGAGAGTTTCATAAAGTAGGATAGAATAGAGGATTGGAAGATTGGAGGATTGGAGCATGAAAGGCATGAATTTTGAAGGACGTAAATTTTTGCTCACTTCTCACAATTCACTCTTCACTCTTTACACTTCACGCTTCACGGAGGTTTTATGATAGAAGTTTCGGTTAAATGCATAGGCTGTACGAAATGCGTCCCCGCCTGCCCTTTCGGCGCCATAGCCATGGTCAGCAAGAAGGCGGTCATAAATCTGGAAGCCTGCACTTTCTGCGGCGCCTGCGTGCAGGTCTGCCCCGTGGAGGCGATAAGCATAACGAGGGAAGTTTCCTCGAAGGATTTTTCGAGTTACAAAGGGGTCTGGGTCTGGGTGGAATTCGAAGACTCGACGAACCTCGACAAGCAGGGGGAAATAAAGAAAGTTTCCTATGAGCTCCTGTCCGAGGGCAGGAAGCTGGCCGACCAGCTCGGTCAGGACCTTTGCGCCGTAGCGCTGAGCGACAAAAATTCAAATTACGAAAAAGTTCTCGGCGAGTATGGAGCCGACAAGGTCTATCTGGTGGAAAACGCGGAATTCGTGCAGTATAATACGGATATTTATTCGACCGCCATAATGGCCCTCATTAACAGGCATAAACCCGCGGTTTTCCTTTTCGGCGCCACGGTAAAGGGAAGGGACCTGGCTCCCCGCCTGGCCGCGGCCCTTTACGTGGGTCTTACGGCCGACTGCACCGGGCTCGCCATAAGGGACGGTCTCCTCATCCAGTCCAGGCCGGCTTTCGGCGGGAATATCATGGCCGACATTATCGCTCCTAATTCCCGGCCGCAGATGTCCACGGTAAGGCCCAACGTCATGAAAATTTCCAGACCCGTTACGGGCAAGATAGCCATACTCATAAGGGAAGACATAAAAATAGACAAGAACCTGAGAAGGGTAAAGATCCTGGAGAGGAAAATAGACGAGAACCAGGGCGGCGTCAAGATAGAGAACGCCAATATCATAGTTTCCGGCGGCCGCGGCATGAAGAATAAGGAAAAGTTTAAAATTATCGAGGAACTGGCCCAGACTTTGGGCGGGGTGGTGGGCGCTTCCAGGGCCGCGGTGGACCTCGGTTTCAAGGAGAAAAGCCATCAGGTCGGGCAGAGCGGCACGACGGTCAGCCCCCGGCTTTACCTGGCTTTCGGAATTTCCGGCGCGGTTCAGCATCTGGTGGGGATGAAGACTTCGGACATAATAATAGCCGTCAACAAAGATCCGAACGCCTCTATTTTCAGCGTGGCCAAGTACGCCGTTATCGGCGATGCCCACGAAATAGCGCCCAAGCTGATAGAAGCGCTCAGGAAGAGGAAGAAGGGATAAAAGCGGGACCGGCAAGACTAGCAGGACAGTAAGAAAGCAAGACAACGGGAAAGCGAAAAGAGGCGCAGAGTGAAACTTTTTAACAGGTTTTTAACCATAATCTTTTCCATAGGTTTTATTCCTATAATCCCGGTTTTTGCCTTTCTTTTTTATTACCAGTCCGTCGGTAAGGCCGATATCCTCCGTTTCCACGAGAACATGGCCCGCATGTCGGCCGGGATGGCCGAAGAGAACTTCTACCAGCTTTCCAAGAGGATGGATTCCCTGGACCTGGCGAGGATCACCTACGCGGACGGGAAGCGTTTCATCGGGTATTCCATAGAAAAAAATCCGGAGTTTTTGTTCCTGGCCCTGCTCGATCCGGCGGGCCGGCAGAAGGAAAGGGACGGGATAATCCCGCTTAAAAGGCTTTTTTCATACATAGACATTTCGGGAGAAGAGTATTTCCGCCGGATAAAGATACAGAAAACCCCGATAATAGGGGATTTCAAGCTTGTGGCAAATATCCCGGCCGCGCTCATAATATACCCGCTTCGCACAGGCGAGATGATCTACGCGATAGTGGATCTGCGGGATTTTTTCAGGCAGATATACGCGCAGAAAATAGGCGGCGGTTCGGTTTATTTCGCAAATTCCGCCGGCGCTATTTTCAGCTTCGATAATTTCGCTCCGGCCATAAACTCCAGGAAGCTCGCCGGCCTGTTCTCCTCGGGTTCCGGCAGGTTGGACGCGGTTTCCGACAGCCGCGGAGAATATATAGGCGCTTTTTCCAGAATACTCGACATGGACCTTTTCGCCGTCACCCTTCAGGGCAGGGCGCAGGCTTTCAAGAGCGTGAACCTGATGACCTCCCTGGTAGTCTTCTTCATTTTTTCCATACTTACCATTTTTTATTTCGTAGCCCTGATTTCGGCGGGGAACATTTCCGGCCCGATAAACGACCTTATAGAAGGGGCCGAAAGGATCTCCAGGGGCGATTTTAAGGCCCCGGTAAGCGAAAAGAACACCATAAAGGAAATAAGCAGGCTGGTGAAAACTTTCAATTCTATGATGAGGGAGATCTCGGAATATCATAGCGTGAACCTGGAAAAGGTGATGGACGAAAAAGAGAAACTGGACCTCCTCATGGGGGTCATAAGCGACTCCATAATACTTGCTGAATTCACGGGTGTGCCGGTTTACCTGAATCCCGTGGCGAGCGAGTTCCTTATGGCCGGGGGGGAGGATATCCGCAGCGAAAGGATGCGGCTTAAAATTTCCGAAATAGTCAAAATAAACGCCAAATCCGGCGGCAAGGGGCTCTCTTTTCCCTGGGCCAAGGGAAGATACTACGACGTCACGGTAAAAACCCTGAAACCCCTGCGCTCGGTCCCGCTGGTTTTCATAGTCGTAAGGGACGTTACCGTGGAACTGAACATACAGAAGATGAAAGAGGATTTTTTTCACTCCATAGCCCACGATCTCCGTTCCCCGATACTCAATATGCAGGGCTACATAAGGCTGCTGCAGCTTTCCGGCGGGCTGTCTCCCGAAAAGAAAAAGGAATACGTGGAAGGGCTCAAGGAAGAAAGCGACAGGATCTTCGTCATGCTGGAAAATATACTGGATATGTCGCGGCTGGAAAGCGGGGCGGTTAAGCTGAACCTCAAGGAAGCCGAACTGGGCGGGTTCCTTGAAAAGACCATGGCCCGTTTCGAGTACCTGTTCAGGGAAAAGGAGATAAAATACGAGGTGATAAAACCGGCCGCCGGCGGAAAATTCATCGCGGATTACGAACTTCTGGAAAGGGCGGTCTCGAATCTCATCTCCAACGCCTGTAAATTCACCGATAAAAATGGCATAATTAAACTGAAAGCGGAAATTTTGGCCGGCGGCGAGGCCGTTATAGAAGTGAGCGATACGGGCAGGGGAATAAGCAGGGACAAGCTGGGCCTCATTTTCGATAAGTTCAGGAGCTACGACAAGAACGGCTTCGGCCTGGGCCTGAGCATAGCCAAGGCCGTGGCGGAACTGCATAAAGGGTCCATCCGGGCGGAGTCCGAGGAAGGGAAAGGAAGTTCATTCTTCATAAAATTGAGAGGCGCGTATGGCAAGTAAAAAATCCGATTTTAAGACTGTGGCCAAATTCGGTATTCCTGTAACGCTTCTTTTTATGATATTTTTGGTGGAAAGTTTAAATCCGTTTTTAGGCATAGAGAAAAAATGGTGGGACCTTAAATTCAGCGGCGTAGGCCATTTTACGAACGTTTTTTCCGGTGAAGAATACGTCAATTACGAGGCCTTGTACGGGAAATATCTTTACAAGGAATCCGATGGAAAAATAAGCGTGGCTGCCATCGACGAGGCCACCACGGGCAAATACGGCTGGCCTTTCAAAAGGCGCTATTACGCCGAACTCTTCGACAAGCTTAACAAGTACAAGGCCAAGGTTATAGCCATGGACGTCCTGCTCCTGGACCCCGACCGGGATAATCCGGAGAACGACAAGGCCCTGATAAGGGGGATCTCGAGGCATAATAACATTATAAACCTCGTTTCCGTCGATAGGGTAGGAAAAACGATCCAAAAACCCATAAAGGGCCTGATACGGAACAGCCGCTATATGGCCCAGCCTCACGCCGATATTTCTATGGACAAGGACGGCCACATAAGATATATGTTTCCGTTTTATCCCGTTATGTACGATATGCAAGAAGACAGGGATTTTACTTTTCTCTATTCGGAACTGGCCAAAGACAATCCCAGATGCAAGACCGAATGCGAAGGTATAACCATTCCTCTGCTGGGAGCCGCCGCTTACGCTTTATATAAGGATATCCCCCTGGACAAGTTTTACGCCGAATGGAAGGAAAGGGCGCTCATACTTAATTTCAGGATGCCCAAGGAGAGGCCCATGCACATGGGCCGGAACCCCGGAAAATTGGCGTTTAACAATTCCACTTACCGTCATATTTCAGTCCGCGACATACTGGAGGACAAGCTTTCCAAAGAAGAGAAGGAAGCCATAAACGGCGGGGTCGTGTTCGTGGGCGCCACCGCGACGGGGGCTTTCGACCATTTCCCTACTCCTTACCAGGCTACTGGGCCCGGCGTCGAGTTCCACGCGAACCTGCTGGATAACCTCATCCACGACGATTATCTGCGGCCGATAAGCGATTTCTTAAAGATATTCATTATGCTCGTAGTCATCTGGATGCCTTTGCTGATGATAAGCAAGTCTACCACCTTCACGACGCTATGCGCCGTGGCTACCGGTTTTTTTCTGATGGTAATGAGCCTTTGGGCCATACATTTCAAATATGACATAGCTTTCGCTATTTTCCTGATAGCCCTCTTTATCTCTTATTCCTATGTCATGGCCTACAAGTCCATAGTGGAAGGCAAGGAAAAGAAATGGATAAAGAACACCTTCTCCCAGTATCTTTCCCCCAAGGTCGTAAACGTGCTGACGGACGATCCTTCTAAACTCACCCTTGGCGGCGAGAAAAGGGATATGAGCGTTCTGTTCATGGATATAGCCCATTTTACCACCATCTCGGAGAAAATGACTCCCGAGGAACTGACGAAATTTCTGAACGTCTATCTTTCGGCGCTGACCGACATAATACTCAAGTACGACGGCGTCGTGGATAAATACATAGGCGACTGCATCATGGCTTTCTGGAACGCTCCGCTGGACCTCAAGGAACACCGCACCATGGCCTGCCTGACCGCCATAGAATGCGTGAATAAAATAAAGGAGATAAACAAAACTTCGGAATTTTCCGCCAAGCCCAATATGAGGTTCGGCATAAATTCCGGCTTCGCCACCGTGGGCAATATGGGTTCTAACGTCAGGTTCTCGTACACCGCGATAGGAGATACGGTGAACCTCGCTTCCAGGATGGAAGGCGCCAACAAGTATTTCGGTTCCAGCATAATGATAAGCGGGGACGTTTATAAAGAGGCGAAAGACAAGGTGGAAGCCAGGGCGCTGGGCAGCATAAAAGTCGTGGGCAAGGACGTGGCGGTCGAAGTTTATGAGCCGCTGGCCAAGAAAGGCGAGCTGGACGCCGAAACCGGAAAGCTTATGAAAGCTTATGAAAGCGGCATAAAGCATTTCTACGGTAAAAAATACAAAAAGGCGGCGGAAGCTTTTTCGGAAGTCCTTAAAATAAACGAGGCCGACGGCCCGGGCCGCTTTTACCATGAACTCTCCGTAAAATTCGATAAACAGGGCGACGAAGGTTTCGAGGGTTTTTTCAGCCTTACGGAGAAATAAGGGGATAGGCGAATAGGCATAAGGTGGGAGGCAAAAGGCAGGGAGGATGAGGGTTAGAGGTTTGGAGGTTTGGGAGTTTGGAGGTTTGGCCAACCCTATAAACATCTAACCTTCCAACTTTCGAGCTTTTCGACTTGCGCCTTGAGACCTGAGACTTGCGACCTGTACTTGAGAGGAAACGCAAATGGACATATTCTGGAGACTTATACTCGCGCATCTCATAGCCGATTTCACGCTGCAGACGGACGCCGTGAACAGGATGAAAAGAAAAGGCGTGCTCGGAATGCTGGTGCACGTGGTCACGCATGTTTTCGTTTCCGCCCTCTTAATCTATCAGGACCTTTTCCGCCCCTGGTTCTCCGTCTGGGGTTTCGAATTGCACGGCTGGCAGGCGCTGGGCCTTATGTCGGTGGTCCATTTTCTGGTGGACGAAACCCGGGTGTACCTCATAAAAGAGCTGAAATACAGGGACAATACCTTCAATTTCCTGGCGGATCAGTTCGCTCATTTTTACTTCATTTTTCTCTTTTCGCCGGTGGACGTTTTTAAAAATCCCCTGCTCATTCAGGAAAAATGGGTGATAATAGCGGCCTGTCTCGTTTTGGTGAGCCATGTCGCCACCATACTCATCTATTTCATAGAAAAGGACCTGAACGAGATGCAGTTTCCTTCCTTCGACCAGAAGTATTTCATGATAATGGAAAGGATAGTCATGTGGGCCTTTTTTTTCGCCGGAGGCTACTGGTGGATCCCTTTCCTCCTCCTTTGGGCGCTGCAGATACTTTACATACGGAAAAAGAGGATAATAGACGTTTCTAACGTGAACTTTTTTATAAGCGTTTCCTCCGCCGTCCTTTTCGGCCTGGTCTCGAGATACGCGTACTATGGGCATCTATAGAAGAGAAATAACTTTGATTTCTTTCGACGAAAAACTTCGCGGCGCCCGGGCCGCCCCGCTATGAACATACCGCCTGAAACCAGGATAGAAGACATAACTTTCACTTTCCTCGACGTGGAAACCACGGGGCTTTCTCCGGAAAGGGAAAGGATATGCGAAGTGGCGATAATAAGTTTCCGGGATTTTAAGCAGGTCTATTCTTTTTCCACGCTTATAAATCCCCAGAAAAAAATACCGCCCGAGATAACCAGGATAAACGGGATAAACGACGAGATGGTGAAGGACAAGCCCGCGTTCCCGGCGGCGGTGCCCAAAATAATGGTGGCCCTGGAGAATTCGGTGGTGGTGGGGCATAACGTCAATTTCGACAGGGATTTCCTGGTCAGCGAGTTTTCGAGATGCGGTTTCCAGATGCCCTCGCTGCATTTTGTAGACACGCTCCTGATAGCCAGGAAATTCGGAAAATTTTCCAACAACAGGCTGGGCAATATCGCCAGGCAGCTGGAGATCTCCAATGAAAACTGGCATAGGGCGCTTAGCGACGTGGAGATGACCAGCAAGATCTTCGAGCACTTTATGGTGATCTTCAAGAAAGAAGGCGTGAACAGCCTGCACGATCTGCTGAAGAAACTGAAAGAATAGTAAACAAGTACAGGTGCGTCGCAGGAATGTTTTGCAGTAAAAGGCGCAGAGTGACAAAGGCACAAAGGGTAAGAGGAGGTGCCTTGTTCACTTTGCTCCTTTGCGCCTATGAACCTTTGAACCTTTTGTATAAGGAGTTATTATGAAAGAATTTTGCCTCGGAGAAGGTTTTTCGGTTGAAGAGCTTTCCCTTATAATGAGCGGGTGCAGGACTAAATTCCGGCTTTCCGGAGCCGACGAAAAAAAACTGGCGGCGTCTAGAAAGGCGCTCGAAAAGCTTTTAAAAAGCGGCAGGATAATATACGGGATAAATACCGGTTTCGGACAATTGGCCAGCGAAATTATCTCCCCTGAAAAGCTGGACAGGCTGCAACTCAATCTTATCAGAAGCCACTCCTGCGGGGTGGGGGAGCCTCTTTCGGACGAAGAGGCCAGGGCCCTGGTTTTCATCAGGGCGAACGAGCTCGCCCGGTGTCATAGCGGCGTCAGGCCGGTCGTGGTAAAAACCATGTGCGAACTGCTCAATAAAAAGATCGTGCCTTATATCCCTGAAAAAGGCTCCGTGGGAGCCAGCGGCGACCTCGCCCCTAGCGCGCATATGGCGTTGGTCCTGATAGGTGAGGGGAAGGCTAAATTCGCCGGCGGCGGGAAATGGGAACCCTCAGCGCGGATATTGAAAAAGGCGGGAATAAAACCCCTGGAGCTCAAGGAAAAGGAAGGCCTGGCCTTGATAAACGGCACGCAGGCTATGCAGGCAATAGGCGGGCTTTCGCTTTACGGCTCTCTTTGCGTGTTTCGCGCGGCCCTGGAAACCGGAGCTCTTACGCTCGAGGCGCTGAAAGGCACGCCGGTGGCTTTCGACGAAAGGATACATATGCTTAAGCCTCATCCCGGCCAGCTTTACGTGGCGGAAAAATTAAGGGAAATAGCGGTCGGCAGCGAAATAAGGGAGTCGCACAGGCTCGACGACAACAGGGTGCAGGACCCCTATAGTCTCAGATGCATGCCGCAGGTTATGGGTCCTGTGCGGGACAATCTGGAATATTGCAGCGAAGTGCTGGAAAGGGAATTCATGAGCGTTACCGATAATCCCCTGGTTTTTACTGGACGCAATGGGGAAATGGAAACTCTTTCCGGGGGTAATTTTCACGGCCAGGCGCTCTCTTTCGCCTTCGATTTCGCCGGGCTTTCCATGACGGCGCTCGGCAATATGTCGGAAAGAAGAATAGCTCAGCTGATAGGCGATTTCAAAATTCTGCCGCCTTTCCTGGCCAAAAATCCCGGCCTCGAGTCCGGGTTCATGATAGCCCATGTCACGGCGGCCGCGCTTTGCAACGAAAACAAGACGCTCGCCCATCCCTCGAGCGCGGATTCCATCCCCACCTCCGCCAATAAAGAGGATTTCGTCAGTATGGGAACCAACGCCGCGCTCAAACTGAGGAAAATAAATGAGAACGCCGCGAGGATAGTGGCTATAGAGTTGATGGCGGCCGCGGCGGGCATAGAATATCACAGGCCGCTGAAGACTTCTAAAAAGCTGGAGGCCCTTATAGCGCGGCTTTACAAGGTTTCGCCTAAAATAGAGGGGGACGTGGAATTTTCCGAAAGGATAGAAAATGTCGCTAAAGCCCTTCTTAAAGGAGGTATTATATGATTATAAAGGCGCCCAGAGGAAACAGAATGACCTGCAAAGGCTGGCAGCAGGAAGCGGCCATGAGAATGCTTATGAACAATCTGGACCCGGAGGTGGCCGAAAAACCGCAGGACCTGATAGTTTACGGCGGCCGCGGAAAAGCGGCGAGAAACTGGGAGTCCTATAAAGCCATAATAAATTCGCTTAAAAAACTTGAAAACGATGAAACCCTCCTGATACAGTCTGGAAAACCCGTGGGGATAGCGAAAACTCATGAATACTCCCCCAGGGTGCTGATAGCCAATTCCAATCTGGTGGGCAATTGGGCCAATTGGAAAGTTTTCAACGAACTCGAGAAAAAAGGGCTTATGATGTACGGCCAGATGACGGCCGGCTCGTGGATATACATAGGCACGCAGGGGATACTACAGGGCACTTACGAAACTTTCTCGGCCTGCGCCAAAAAACATTTTAAAAGCGACCTTGCCGGCAAACTCGTGGTCTCAGGCGGTCTCGGCGGTATGGGGGGAGCCCAGCCTCTTTCCATTACCATGAACGGCGGAGTGGCCCTGATAATAGAAGCGGACCCCGAAAGGATACAGAAGAGGCTTAAGACCGGCTACCTGGACATTATGACGGAATCCCTCGACGAAGCCCTTGAAATAGCCGCGGCGAACATGAAAAAAAAGGAGCCGATTTCCATAGGCCTGCTTGGCAACTGCGCGGAAGTTTTGCCTGAAATGTTCAGGCGCGGCGTAAAGATAGACGTGCTTACCGACCAGACCTCCGCCCACGATCCTCTGAACGGCTATATACCGGCCGGATATTCGCTGAAAGAAGCGGCGGAACTACGCCGTAAGAACCCGGAAAAATATACGGCCAAAGCCATGGATTCCATAGCCGCGCATGTCGAAGCCATGCTGAAGTTCCAGAAGCGCGGCTCCGTGGTTTTCGATTACGGCAATAACATAAGGACCATGGCTTTCAATCACGGGGTAAAGAACGCGTATGATTTTCCCGGTTTTGTTCCCGCCTACATAAGGGACCTTTTCTGCGAAGGGAAAGGCCCCTTCCGGTGGGTGGCCCTTTCGGGGGACCCGGCGGATATAGCCGTCACGGACAAGCTCGCGCTCGAAACTTTTCCGAAAAACGAAAGTATGGTTAAATGGATAAAGATGGCCGCCAAAAAAGTGCGTTTCCAGGGCCTGCCGTCCAGGATCTGCTGGCTGGGCTACGGCGAAAGGCATATACTCGGCCTTAAATTCAACGAACTGGTAAGGAAGGGAAAAATCTCGGCTCCCGTGGTCATAGGCCGGGATCATCTGGATTCCGGTTCCGTGGCCAGCCCTTACAGGGAAACGGAGGCGATGAAGGACGGTTCGGACGCTATAGCCGACTGGCCGATATTGAATGCGCTTCTGAATACGGCTTCCGGAGCCAGCTGGGTTTCTTTCCATCACGGCGGCGGGGTGGGCATAGGTTATTCTCTGCACGCCGGCCAGGTGCTGGTCTGCGACGGAAGTCGGGCGATGGATCCGAGGATAGAACGGGTTCTCACCAATGATCCGGCCACGGGGATTTTCAGGCACGCGGACGCGGGCTACGGCCTCGCGAAGAAATTCGCGAAGGCGAAAAAAGTAAAGATACCGATGCCGTAAAGACAGAGACTAGAGAATAGAGATTAGAAAACAGGGATTAGAGGATTAGGTCGGAGGAATAGAAGCATAGAGGTATGGATATATGGAAGAAGGATTTTTCTTATAAAACCACACCTCCAAATTGCTACGCATCTATGCCTCCATTTTTGCCAATCCTCCAGTCATCCAGTCTTCTAGTTAGGGAGGATATATGGCGGACTTCAGTTTCGACGTGGTGTCAAAGGTGGACATAAATCTGGTGGACGAGGCGATAAGCACAGCCCTCAAGGAAATAGCGAACAGGTACGATTTCAAGAACAGCAAATCGGAGATAAACTTCGACAAGAAAGAGAACGCGATAACGCTCGTCTCCATCGACGAATACAAGGTAAAAGCCCTTTATGACGTGCTCCTGACGAAGCTCTCCAAAAGGGGACTGCCTTTAAAGAATTTTCAGCCCCAGAAAATGGAAGGCTCGCTCGGCGGCCAGGCCAAGCAGGCCGTAAAGATACAGCAGGGCATCCCGCAGGAAAAGGCCAAGGAAATAGTGAAGCTGATAAAGGACAATAAACTGAAGGTCACGGCTTCCATACAGGGCGACACCGTCAGGGTGGCCTCGAAATCCAAGGACGAGCTTCAGACCGCGATAAACCTGGTCAAGAGCGGCGATTTCGGCATAACCCTGCAGTTCACGAATTATCGCTGAGGCCCGGGAGGTTTTTTCGTTCCCGCAAAAACACGCTATAGCGTGAAAATGTGGGAATTCATTTTTTGATTTTTAAAAGATTTTTACATTTGCAATCCGGCTCAAAATTGCCGAACAAGGCGTATTCCCGGATTCCAAGAAAATCCAGCACGGCATCCAATTCCCTCGGAGACTCAAGGTTTGACAGAAAAATACTCCTCTGTAATTCATGGAAACCCAGCTCTTTTAAAAATTTCCGGAACCGGTCCCTTTCCTTTTTTCTGTTTTCAGGGATGTCGAAAAACAATATCTTATATTTCTTGTCCGGCTTAAGCGGAGTTCCGATCTTGTGATTTTTTAGAGTTCTTAGGCGTATGAGTTTTATCAATCCTCTCGGCGTCAGTTTGTATCGTTTTCCCGTTTTTTCTTTTTCTGCCGATAAATAACCTTTTTGTTTGAGATAACTCAATTTTTTTGCCGCGTATTTCCCGCCGATACGCCGCCATCTTTCAGGGAAATTCTCCAGGAGATAAAATTTACGGCCTATGTTATAGCCGTATTTTACTCCGTAAAAAGTTTCCAGAATAAGGAGTATTTTGTCCAGCCCTTCACTCATAATCGTATTCTACCATATTCCCACAAAAGTACGCTATAGCGTTAAAAAGTGGGAATTTGGCGGAAGTGACGGAAAATGTCAAATTTTTCATTTGATATAATATGCCTATGCCTTTACTCATAACGGGATTGACGCAGCTGCTCACCCTCGACGGCCCCCGGGAAGCGAGATGGGGGAAAGACGCTCTGGACCTCGGGCTCGTGGAAAACGGCGCCGTTCTTATAGACGGGGAAAAAATAGCCGAAGCCGGAACCGAGAAAAAAGTCCTGAAAAACCCTCTCTGCCGCAAGGCCCGCCGCCTGAAAGTTACGGGCGTGGCTCTGCCGTCTTTCGTGGACAGCCATACCCACGCTGTTTTCGCGGAACCGCGGCTCGCCGACTTTTCCCTCAGGACCTCGGGTTTTTCCTACCAGGAAATAAAGGAAAAGGGCGGGGGCATAATTTCCAGCGTCAAGGCGGCCCGCGGGGCTTCCCCGGAAAAACTGCTTTCCAATCTTCTGGATTTCTCCCGCAGATTTCTCGAGAACGGCACGGGCACCGTGGAAGTGAAAAGCGGTTACGGCCTGGACCTGAAAAGCGAAATAAAACTGCTTGAAACCATCAAAAAAGCCGCGGGCAAAACTCCGCTGGAAATGCTGCCCACCTTTCTCGGCGCTCACGCCATACCCCCGGAATTCGGCACTTCCAGGGATTATCTCGATTACCTGGTCAAAAAAGTTCTTCCGGAAGTCGCCCGGAAAAAACTGGCCGTGTTCGCCGACGTTTTCTGCGAAAAAGGCTATTTCGGCGCCAAGGAAAGTCTGTATTACCTGGCCGAATGCAAACGGGCCGGCCTGACCCCAAAAATACACGCCGAGCAGATGGGCAAGTCCGGCGGTTCGGCCGCGGCCGCCTCCATAGGGGCCATAAGCGCCGACCATGTGGATTACGCCGACCGGGAATACCTCAGACTTCTTAAGAAATCAGGCACCATCGCCACCCTCCTGCCGGCTTCCAATTATTTTCTGGGCCTGTCTTTTTTTCCGGATTACAGAAAGTTCGTGGAAGAAGGCGTGCCGGTATGCCTGGCCACCGATTTTAATCCCGGGACCTCACCCTGCCTCAATATGCAATTCGTGATTTCCGCGGCCGCCACCCATATGAGGATGAAAATAGAGGAAGCCATAACCGCTTCCACCATAAACGGGGCCTGCGCGCTGGGTATACAGGCCAGAACGGGAATGCTGCAGAGGGGCATGCAGGCCGATATCTCCGTTTTCGACGTGAAAGATTACAGGGAGGTAGCCTATTATTTCGGCTCGAATCTGAATAAGCTTACCATCAAGAAAGGAAAGACGGTCTATGAAAAAAAAGATAGTTCTTTTTGACGTGGACGGCACGCTGGTCAAGGCGGGCGGTTCCGGGCTGAAAGCGCTGAACAGGGCCATAGTGGAAATGGGCGGGAAGGACAATATCTGCGATTTTTTCGAACTGCAGGGCTCCACTGATAAAGCGAATTTTACCAGCGCTTTTTTTGCCGCCTTCGGCAGGAAGCCCTCGAGGAAGGAATTCCTCGGGCTGCAGAAAAGGTATCTTAAGCTCCTTCCCGGGGAAGTCGGGAGAGCCGTCAAAGAAAAAAGGTATATAAAGATAAGGGGCATAAAAAAATTTCTCGGCGTTCTGGCCAAAAGGGAAGAAGTCCTGATAGGCCTGGGCACCGGCAATTTGAAGGAAGGCGCCTACCTGAAGCTCGGTCCGTCCGGTTTTTCTCATTATTTTCTGTGCGGCGGTTTCGGCACCGATTCTTTCAAGAGGGAAAAGGTCCTGCTGAAGGCGGTGGAAAGGGCCGAAAAAATATTGAAGGAAAAGATAAAGCCGGAACAGGTTTATGTCATAGGGGACACGGAAAAGGACATAGAGGCGGCCAAGTTCTGCGGCTACCATATAGGGATAGTTTTGGACGGCTTCGGCGATATTAAGAAGATAAACAGGAACGAGCCGGAAATAAAGGAAAAAGATTTTTCAGATCTTAACGGCTGGCTCATCTGGCTGGGGCTCAAAAAAGACCCCAAGGGCGTAAAAAGGGGGTCTTATGTCTGCCCCGACACGCCCATAGAGCACGCCTATTACGGCATGACCGGCGCCGGCTCCTTCCTTGATTCCGGTGATT
>PEXN01000112.1:0-350 GCA_002774685.1 Elusimicrobia bacterium CG08_land_8_20_14_0_20_51_18
GAGAATAGACAATGCCGGAAACATAAAGGATTCCAACCAGAGCAATAACCTTCTTCTTCCGAATCTTACTTCCGACGACACCATCGTCACCGCGGCCCTGGCGCAAACCCTCACCAATAAAACCCTGGGCGCCGGAACCGTGATACGGGATTCGGACCAGACGCATAACGTCCTTCTGCCCAATCTGGCGGCGAACGATACCATAGTCACCCTGGCCCTGGCGCAGGCTTTGACGAACAAGACCCTGGACGCCGGGACGGTGATAAAGGACTCCAACCAGACGCACAACGTCCTTCTGCCCGACCTCGCGGCGAACGACACCATAGTCACTCTGGCCCTGGCGCAGACTT
>PEXN01000112.1:364-1063 GCA_002774685.1 Elusimicrobia bacterium CG08_land_8_20_14_0_20_51_18
CTGGGTTCCGGCACGGTGATACAGGACTCGAACCAGACGAATAATGTCCTTTTGCCTAACCTCACGGTCAATGACACCATAGTGACCCTCGCCCTGGCGCAGACTCTTACCAATAAAACGCTCACTTCACCGACGATACAAGGGACCGTTTCGGCCGGAACGGGACTTACCCTGCCGACCTTCACAGCCGGCGATATTTCCGGCTCTAAAGCGTCCTTTACAGGCAGCATTACAGCTTCAAGCGGCACTTTTTCCTCCGGCGTTCTGATAACCGGCGGCAACATACAAACCCCGGCTTTCAGGATGACCACCGGCGGTGCCGCTGATTATATCCTTAGATCGGATGCGAGCGGGAATGCTTCCTGGATCGACCCCGCGACGGGGGGGCTGGGAGATAATATAGTGGGCAACGAGGTGAAAGATGCTACCAACGCCACTCTGACAAGGAGCGGGTCAGGAACAACTGTGTTCCCTTATACCCTGGGGATCAACCTCGGCAACGACAATACCTGGACGAATACCCAGACTTTCAACGGCGGGGTAACCTGTACGGATTGTATAGCTCTAGGCGGAGAAACTTCCGGCAACTATGTGGATAATGTGACCGGCGGGACGGGAATAACCGTAACCGGAACCGCGGGCGAAGGCTGGGCCCCGGCCGTAGCCCTTACGGGGCAGGCCTTGGCTCTTCATAATCTG
>PEXN01000112.1:1134-12507 GCA_002774685.1 Elusimicrobia bacterium CG08_land_8_20_14_0_20_51_18
GAACACCGCCTATGACCATACCACGGTAACCGGCGGCGGTGTGCACGGCGCGCAGTCCAGCAATGCCGTGAGTACTCTGGTCAGCAGGGACGCCTCCGGCAATTTCGCGGCCGGCACCATAACCGCCACTTTAGACGGCAACGCCACCAACGTTACCGGAACCGTAGCCATAGCCAACGGTGGCACCGGAGCAAATACTGCGGCCAATGCCAGAACAGCTTTGGACGTGCCTCAAAACGTGGGCGCTTTGGCAAATAAAATAGCTTGCTGGAAAGACACCAATACGCTTAGTTATTGCACGGCAATAGACACCACTACAGCCAACGGTGATTGCACCTGCAATTAAACCGTATTTCCAATCCCGCATCGGAAACCATTCCGATGCGGGATTGGAAGGGGAATAAGGCCGTTTATGCCAAACAGAAAAGTGAATTTTTACGAAAACAATGTTTATCACGTTTTTGCGAAAAGTATAGCCGGGTATAAAATTTTTGATCAAAAAAATGATGCCAGAAGATTTTTAAATACTGTTTTATTTTATAACGCGGAAAAGCCGGAATCCAAGTTCTCTCTTCGTGGCGAGAGAAAAGACGATAAGATAAATCCTGGGCACTCGGGCAAAATACTGAAAATAATCGCTTATTGCGTAATGCCCACCCATTTCCATCTCATTATTGAACCGATCAAGCCGGAAAACATTTCGCATTACATGAATGTTGTGTTAAAAAGTTATAGCAGATATTTCAACGTTAAACATAATCGCAAGGGACCGCTGTGGGAATCGCGTTTCAAAAGCGTTCTAGTGGAAACCGATGAACAGTTATTGCATTTGACAAGATACACTCACTTAAATCCCGTTACGGCTTATCTTGTGAATAAACCTGAAGACTGGAATTTTTCATCCTATAAAGAATATCTGGGCCTTACGGAAAAAATTTGTGAATTTGAAGATAGACTAAAAATACAACCTGAGCAATATGCGAAATTTGTAAATGAACGTATCTCTTATCAGCGCGAACTTGCCAAAATCAAAGATTTAATCCTTGAATAACCGTGTCCATGTCCGAACCCGCATCGGACAAGGTTATAGCAGTAGAAATATTTGTCCGATGCGGGTTCGGACGTCGGACGTTATATGATTTCTTTCAGGATCTTCTCGACGGCGCCCTGCAGGGAAAGCAGGGCTTTATTGGAATTCTCTCCGGCTTCCCGGAGGTTTTTAGGGTCGCCGGCCAGCACTTTTATCCTGCCTTTCATATCATACTCGTCTTTCACCAAAAAACCGCCTCTGAATTCCAGCAGTCTTTCACCCGCTTCGCGGGCGTTACGGTAATTGGGGCCGAAAAGCACCGGTTTAGAGAACCTGGAAGGCTCGAGCAGATTATGCCCGCCGGTCTTGTCCAGTGTGCCGCCCACGAAAGCCAGAGAACAGAGAGAATAGAAAGAAACCAGCAGCCCCATTTCGTCCACAAGTATAAAATCGTTTTTTTCTTCAATCTCCACGCCTTCTGCCTTTCGCCTTCCGCCTATCCTTCCGCCTTCGGCCTGTTTTATTTCGGACCATTTGACATATCCGACTTCTTCTTTCCGGAGAAGAGCTTCGGTTTCGTCCAGTCTGTTCAAATGCCTGGGCGCCATTATAAAAAGCGCGTCCTTCAGCTCCTGTTTTAAAAGTTTTACGGCTTTGGCGATTATCCTTTCTTCTTCGGGATGGGTGCTCCCGAAAACCAGGATCTTTTTTCCGGAAAGCCCGGCCCGTTCGAGCCCCGCTTTCAGTTCTTCCGCCTTAGAGCCGGTTTCCAAGGGCGCGTCGTATTTTATATTCCCGGCGTTGAGCGTTTTTTCCGGGGGGAAGAAAGAGGCGTATCTTTCGGCGTCTTTGGAGCTCTGAGCCATTATTTTTTTCACGTCTTTGAGAATAAATCTCAGCAGAGGGGCTATGAGGGCGTATCTTTTAACGGTCTTGTCCGAGATGCGGCCGTTTATTATAAGAACTTCCGTTTTAAGGGAAGCCATTCTTATGAGGTTGGGCCACAATTCGGTTTCCACTATGATAAGTTTGGCGGGATTTACCGCTTTTACCAGCTTTTTGACCAGGGGATAGAAATCCGCGCAGACGAGGGAGGCGTGCTCCGTCATTTTGAAGGCTTCGGCCCGGCCCGCGAGGGTGGAGCATGTTATAAACAAGGGGAGTTCCGGCTTTTCCCGCTTTAGTCTCTCTATAAGCGGTTTAAGGGCCTTTACTTCGCCCACGGAGGCGGCGTGAAACCAGAGAGGCCTGGAGGAGAAAGAGAATTTTTTAACCGAAAACCTTTCGCCGAGGCCTGAAAACGAGTCTTTCAGGGGATTCTTAGGGGAAAGGAGCATCAGGGGCAGATAAGCCAGGAACAGAAAGGGTGAAAGCAGATTGTAAGTTAGGTATAAAAGAAAGCCCATGATTAATCTTTTTTTACTTCTTTTTTTTAGTCATCCAGGGAATGGAGTAAATCGCGCTGTATTCCGGGACCACCGTTCCGTTCTCTGTTTTTATCCCGATTTTCTCGGCTTCGAGCCTGAGGGCTATTTCGGACAGGAGCTCCGGGGCCGGAGCCGCCTGTTCCTCTCCGGCGTCCCTCTCGAGGGTGGATTCCGGCGGGTTGGAGTAGAGGTAGACCGGCTTTAAAAGTTCGAAGCCGTCGTTCTTAGCCTCTTCGTTGACCAGGTCCGAAATTATGTTTATGCCGGTGGACAGGAAAATAAAGGCCGAAATTTTTGCGAGTTCTCTTTCGAGCGGATCGCTTACCGAATCGATCTTTGCGGTGAAAGTTTCGCCAAGAGTTATGACCCCGAAAGTGGAGGCGTATTGCCGGTTTTCGGGCCTTAAAGCGGGCCAAAGGGGGGAATTGTTCTTTACGAAATCGAAAAGGGTGGAAAGTTCTATGGCGGAAGCGAGGGTTGAGACGAATTCCTTCAGCCCTTCCTGCCCTTTGAGGTGGGAATTGTCTATGTCAAGTTTCAGTTTTTTCCCTTTCCTGTAGATCTCGTAATGGTAGACGGGAATCCTGAACTTTTTTATTTTTCTCATATCAAGTGGTGAAAAGTAAACGGTAAAAAGCGAGAGTCCGTCGGGAAGTTCTTTATCCCCTCAACCCCTTATACCCTTAAAACCTTTTTTTAGCTATGTTTTTCCCATTCATAGGCCAGGGGTGTGCAAAGGGCCACGGTGGAATAAACCCCCGAAATACAGCCTATGAGCATACAGAAGGCGAAACCGTCTATGCCCGAGCCGCCGAAAAAGAACAGGATCGCCAGAACGGTTAAAACGGTCAGGCTGGTGTTGAAAGTCCTGGAGAGGGTTTCATTCACGCTGGAGTTTATGATCTGCCCCAGGGGCGTTTTCGGGAATTTTTTCATATTTTCCCTCATCCTGTCGAAGATGACGATGGTGTCGTTTATGGAATAGCCCGCTATGGTCAGCAGGGCGGCCACCACCACCAGGTCTATCTCCCTGTTCGTAAGGGAAAGGAAGGCGATGGCCACGAAAACGTCGTGCATGAGGCCTATGACGCCGGTGGCGCCCCAGATGGGATTGGAGAACCTGAAAGCTATGTAAACTATTATTCCGAAAAGCGAGAGGGTTATGGCGAAGATGGCTTTTTTTGCCAGGTCCTTGCCGACCACGGGGCCCACATAATCCCGTCTTTCCTCCAGGTAGCCGGTCTTTATGTTCCTGGCGAGCGCGGCGTTTATTTTTTCCGCTATCTCGTTGGAATTCTCCTGCTTTCCTTTCACCTTTATGCCGAAAGAGTTGTCTTCGTAGGTTTGTATGACGGACTCTATCTTATCGGCCTCGAGGGCTTTTCTCAGTTCGGAGATGTCTATCTTCCGCTCGAATTTCACCTGTATCATGCTGCCGCCGGCGAAGTCGAGCCCCATGTTAATGCCTTTGACGTAGATGGAAACGATCCCGGCCAGCATTATGAAGGCGGAAAAGGCGAAAAAATAATATCTTTTGCCTATGAAGTCGAAGTTCGTTTTTCCTATAAATTTGATCATATTTTTCTCCTTATTATATCCTGAGTCTCTTCGGGTTTGAGGTAAGCCAGAAATCGTAGAAGGTCCTGGTCACGAAAACCGAGGTGAATACTCCTATCACGAGGCCGATGGTCAGCGTGGTGGCGAACCCTTTCACCGGTCCGGAGCCGAACTGGAAGAGGAAAACGCTGGTTATCCAGGTGGTCACGTTGGAGTCGAAAATGGCGCTCCAGGCTTTGTCGTAAGCCATGGGGATTATCATGGGGACGGGTTTGGAGAACTCCATTTCTTCTCTCATCCTTTCGAGGATGAGGATATTGGCGTCTATGGCCATGCCCAAGCTTAGTATTATGCCGGCTATGCCGGGGAGAGTCAGCGTGGCTCCGAAGTAGCCCATAGCGCCGACCAGAAACAGCATGTTCAAAAAGAGGGCCGTATTGGCTATGAAGCCTCCCATGCTGTAATAAACCAGCATAAAGATCAGCACGGCTGTGAAACCTATAAGGACCGCCTTGACGCCTTTCCTTATGGAATCTTCTCCGAGAGTGGGGCCCACTACCCTTTTTTCTATTATTCTGACCGGGGCCGGAAGGGCGCCGGCTCTCAGTATCAGGGCGATTTCCCTGGCTTCTTCCATGGTAAAGCTGCCTTCTATCACGCCCCTGCCGCCGGGTATCTTGTTTTTTATGACCGGGTCGGAATGAACGATATCGTCGAGGACTATGGCGAGGTTCCTGCCCACATGGGAGCCCGTGAAACTTTCGAAGATCTTGCCGCCGTCCTTGTTGAAGGTGAAAGCTATCTCGGGATAACCCAGCTGGCTGTCGGTTTCCACCCTGGCGTTTTCCAGGTAGGCGCCGGTTATGGGAGCGTCCGCGTCGAGAACGTAATATTTTCTTTGAGTAACCCCTTCTTCGCGGCTGCTTTTACCTTTTACCAGAACGGTGTTCTTGGGCATAAGTTTGGCTATTTCCGGTATCGGCTTCCCTTCCTTGTCGAAGGGGAGGTCGTTCAGCCCGTCGACCTTCTCCAAAACTTTCTGCGCTTCGGGGGAATTATTCACGAGCATGAATTTGAGCAGGGCGGTTTTGCCGATAAGGGCTTCGGCCTGTTCGGTTTTGGAAATGCCGGGCAGGTCCACGGAGATCCATCTTTCTCCCTGCCTGGAGATGGGGGTTTCGGACATCCCGTACTGGTCTATCCTGTTCCTTATGATCTCTATGGCTCTCTGCATGGCGTCGGCGAGTTTTTCTTCCTTGCCGAGTTTATCGACTTCGAGTTCAAGAAGCAGATGGGTCCCGCCTCTCAAGTCCAGGCCGAGATTCAATATCCTTTTCGGCCTCATTTTCATGGCTTCCAGCTTTTCCCTTTCGGGCGCGTCCTTAAGATACCAGTCGAAAGTGGGGTACAAAAGATAAATCGACAATATTATCAGGCCCAGGACCAGCGACATTTTCCATTGCAGTTTGTTCATATTGCAGCTCCTTAGTTTTTCAAAATCGTGGCTACCGCGTTCTTCACGAAATTAACTTTCACGTTTTTGGCTATTTCGACCTCTATTTCCTGCTCCCTTATGGCGGTTATGGTGCCGGCTATTCCCGCGTTGGTCAGGATCTTGTCTCCCTGCCTGAGGGATTCCAGCATGACTTTCCTTTCTTTCATCTGTTTCTGCTGGGGCCTTATGATGAGGAAATAAAATATGGCTATCATCAGCAGGAAGGGGACCATTTGCATCAAAGCCGAATTCGAATTCATAAAACCTCCGGTAACAGCAGGGAATAGAGATCGGAGACGGGAGATGAAAAACAAAAAAATCCGCGACTATCCTTTCCCGACCGGACAAATCCTTATTCGCGCCGCGGCGGTTTTCGAATTTCCGGTCTCCGTTCTCAAATCTTTCAGGTTATATTTTAACAAATATTCAATTATAATAAAAACGGGGCGTTCGGCGGTCATTCTTCCTTTTTAAGATAAGCCCCGCAAAAGGCGGCCCTGGCCTTTTTAAATTCGCCCCGTTCCGTCGCCGCTCTCATGAGGCGGGTCTGGTTTATAAGGAAACGGAGATTGTGTATGGAGATAAGCCTGTGAGACAAGAGTTCCCCGGCCTTATAAAGGTGAGAAAGGTAGGCCCTGGAATAATTCCGGCAGGTTTCGCAGTCGCAGGCCGGGTCCAGCGGGCCCTCCTCGTTCTTGTAGCGGGCGTTCTTTATGTAAAGCTTGCCTTCGGAGGTAAGAGCCTGGCCGTTTCTGGCGTTCCTGGTCGGGAGCACGCAGTCGAACATGTCTACGCCCATCTCCACGGAACGCCACAAGTCTTCCGGCGTGCCCAGCCCCATGAAATAAACGGGTTTGTCCCGAGGCAGATTTTCCATTACCGCGCCGAGAGCTTCGAACATCTGTTCTTTGCTTTCGCCGACCGAAAGTCCTCCTATGGCGAAACCGTCGAAACCGGTTTCGGCGGCGTCGAGCGCCGCCTCTTTTCTGAGGTCCGGATAGATGGAGCCCTGAATTATCCCGAAAAGCCGCGGTCTCCCGTTCTCCGGCAGGTGAGAGGTCAGGGTTTTAAAATGCCTGTGCGCTTTTTTGGCCCAGTTCCTGGTTTTTTTCAGGGCTTCTTTGGCGTCCCGGTAGGCGGCCGGGTTTTCGATGCAGACGTCCAGGCAGGTCCAGATATCGGAATTAATCTTCTGCTGGTACTCGATCACGTTTTCCGGGGTAAAAAAATGCCTGGAGCCGTCTATATGGGAGCTGAAATGAACTCCTGTTTCGGTTATTTTCCTCAGCCGGCTCAGGCTGTAAACCTGGAACCCCCCGGAATCCGTCAGAACCGGTCCCTTATGGTTCATAAAACCGTTCAGACCGCCGAATTTTTCCAGTATTCCGAGCCCCGGCCGGAGATACAGGTGGTAAGTGTTGGAAAGGATACATTGCGCTCCTATTTTTTCTATATCGTCCTGTGAGACGGCTTTTACGGTCGCCTGCGTGGCCACCGGCATGAAAACCGGGGTGTTTATGGCGCCGTGTATCACGTTTATTCTGGTGTTCCTCGCTCGCGTCTGCGTATCTTTAGCGAGTATTTCGAAGTAGCTCATATAAAAAAGAGACTGGAGAATAGAGATTAGAAAACAGGGATTAGAGGATAGAGAATAGAGGTTAGCGTAAAGCGTAAGGGTAAGAGAATAGAGAAGGAAACCCTTATAACTCCGACCTCTCGCCTCTAACCTCTTCTCTTAACCTTTACCTTGCGGGACTTACAAAGTATGCTATCTACCTTAACCTGCTGTTACTGCCTCTCACCTCTAATCTCTCTTCTCTGCTATTACCGCCTCTTGCCTCCGTTTTTAATTATTCTTCTTTCAACTATTCCCCGATCTCTCGTCTCTATTCTCTCCTATATTATCAGGGTCGAATCCCCGTAGGAATAGAACCTGTATTTGAGCTCCACCGCTTCCGCATAAGCTTTCAAGAGAAGCTCTTTACCGCAAAAAGCCGCGGTCATGGCCAGGGGGGGGGAATCCGGCACGTGAAGATTAGTTATAAAAATGTCCGGGAGCCTGAAGGCGTAGCCGGGATAAATGAAGATGCCGGTTCTTTGAGAGCCCGGCTTCAAGGCGCCTTTTTCACCGGCCATGGCCTCGAGGGTCCTGACGGAAGAGGTTCCGACCGCTGCCACCCGCCCGCCGGCTCTCTTGGCGGCATTGACGGTTTCGGCGGCAGTCTCGGAAACCGAGCAGAATTCAGGAAGCATTTTATGTTCTTCGACGGGGCCTCTTATCGGCTTGAAGGTCCCCCAGCCCACATGGAGCGTTATTTTCGCCGTTTTTACCCCTTTCCTTCGCAGGCGCTCCAGAAGTTCCCCGGTAAAATGAAATCCGGCCGTTGGGGCGGCTATGGAACCGTTTTCCGAGGCGTATACCGTCTGGTAAGAGGAATCGTCTTTGTCTAAATGGACGTCCAGGCCTTTTTCTTTTCTCTTTTTTTCTATATAGCCCGGAAGAGGAACCGTCCCGTTTTCATTAAGATACTTTTCGGTCAAGGGCGAGGAAAAGGCGAAAAGGTAGCTGCCGTCCGCGTTCCTGGAAAGACATTCGGCTTTTATCCCTCCGTCGAGGGTGTAAGAAGCGCCCGGTTTGGTTTTTCTGCAAAGCAAATTCCAGGAGAGGAAACTTTTGTCGGCGCTTTCCACGAGAAGCAGTTCGGTCCCCTGGCCGCGCTCCGCCCGTCCGGCGGGCAGGCTCGAGCCGGCGCTTTTGGCGGCGTAGATCCTGGCTTTCCAGACCTTGCTTTCATTTATCACCAGACAGTCCCCGCTTTCCAGGAAATCCGGGAGGTCCTTGAAAAATTTATGCCTTATCCCGCCGCTTTTCCTGTCTATGACCATCAGGCGGGAGGAATCCCTGGGTTCGGCGGGTTTTTCGGCTATCAAAGGCTCTATCCCCAGTTCCCTGAAAGGGGAAAGGTCCGGAGCGGTCATTTTAATACCCCCGTTATATCAGCCGTTTTGGATCCGGGATAATAGAAATTGAGTATTTTCTTATAGTTTTGTCTTTTCTTCGCCAGGCCTTTAGCCCCTTCCTGGCACATGCCTACCCCGTGCCCCCAGCCTCGGCCGGAGAAAAGATAGCCGTTGGATTTCTTTTCTATCCTGGAAATAAAGGTGCTCTTGAAATCGTAAGTTCCGAAATGTTTCCTCAATTCCTTCATTTCGGCCTTGAAGCTGCCTCTGTCCGTGGAGAAACTCAGGCGCACTATCCTGCCGGATTTGTCTTTGGAATAAGGCTTGAGGCTTTTTATCTTGAGAGCGGTCGACCCCATTTTTTGTATGAAAGAAAGGAGATCCGAATTTTTGAGGAACATGTCCCATTTGTAATGGCGGGAGGTCTTGCAATAAGGGTCCGAAACTCCCCTGAGAGGTTTGGTTATAACGTCTCCCCAGGCGGAACCCGGGCTCGTGGTATGGCCGCCGCAGCAGGCGTGAAAAAAAGCGTTGACCAGTTTTTTGTTGTAAACGAGGACTTCCCCTTTAGTGGAATTGACGGCTTCTATTATGTCGGAACTGACTTTTTCCAGGCCCGAATAAACCTGATGGCTGACGTCGTCCGTCATGTCGTAATCCTTGAGCGGGTTTATGAATCTGGCGGCGTAAGTCCTGGAGGCGACGGCCTGCGCTTTGAGGGCTTCCAGCGGCCAGCCCGGACCCATTTCGGAGACCAGAACGCCGTAAAGATATTTCTCGAATGGTATCTCCTCTATCGCGTTGAGGGTGGAATCTTCGCAGTTTATCAGCCTTATCTCCCCTTTGTATTTCCTGGAGTTTATTTTGAGAAAATTGTTGCCGTCGGGGGTGTTGAGTTTTATCGGCGAGAGGAGCTTTTGTTTGCCTATGTAAAGATATTTTGAATCGGAGCCGCGTATCTCGTAGTTCGCGTTTTCAAGGAGCAGGAAGCGGTTTCCGGTTTTGAGCTCGGTCACGTAGACTTTGCCGTAGGTCGTGACCGCCAGCCGGCTGAGGTCCCTGTAAATGGAGATCCTTATTTTCAACTCATTTTCCGGGTAGCCGTCGGCGGCCCCTAAAAGACCGGAGCAGAAAAAAAGAAGGGAGAGGATGGTCGTTCTCAGGAGCATTTTAAAAAAGATCGGCGTTTTTCGGTTTTTTGATTTTCAGATGACGGCAGGCCTTTTCGGTGAGTATTCTTCCGCGCGGGGTTCTCTGAAGAAAGCCCGCTTTTATCAGGTAAGGCTCTATCACGTCGGTAAGAGTGTCCGTCTCTTCGCCCACGGCGACGGCCAGATTGTCTATGCCGACCGGCCCGCCCGAGAATTTCTCCGCTATGGCCAGCAGGAGAGCCCTGTCCAGCTGGTCGAGGCCTTCCGCGTCTATCTCCAGCGAAGTCATGGCGTTTACGGCTATTTCGGGGGTTATCACCCCTTTTCCGCGAACCTGGGCGAAATCGCGCACCCTTCTAAGGAGGCGGTTCGCTATTCTCGGCGTTCCCCGGGCCCTTCCGGCTATTTCCTCCAGTCCGGCTTTATCGGCCTCGACCCCGAGTATTCCCGCCGACCTGCGCAATATCTTTTCTATTTCCGGCGTTTCATAGAAACCCAGGTTGAAGATTATCCCGAACCTGTCCCTCAGCGGGCCGGTGAGGAGTCCGCTTCTGGTGGTGGCGCCGACCAGGGTGATCTTCGGCGTCTGTATTTTCAGGGTAGTGGCCCCGGGCCCTTTCCCCGTGTTTATGAAGAAAAGGAAATCCTCCATGACCGGGTAAAGAGCCTCTTCCACGGCCGTGTTGAGGCGGTGTATCTCGTCTATGAAAAGGATGTCACCGTCGGAAAGCTCGGTGGTGACCATCGCGGCCAGGTCGCCCGGTTTGGTGAGCACGGGCCCGGAGGTTATCTTTATGTTTACGCCCAGTTCGTTGGCCAGTATATGGGCGAGGGTGGTTTTGCCCAGCCCCGGGGGTGAATAAAAAAGGCAGTGGTCCAGTTGTTCTTTGCGGCCTTTGGCGGCCTCTATGAAAACCCCGAGATTTTCTTTAAGTTTTTCCTGGCCTATGAATTCGCCGAGATTTTTGGGCCGCAGGGAACGCTCATCCCGGAGCTCCTCCTGATCGGTTTGCGGGGAAAAAACGTTTTCTTCCTTCATGGTTTTCCTTTAAGAAAGTTTAAAGTTTAGAGTTTAAATCTGTCAACTTTTAAACTTCCCGACGTTCTAACGTTTAAACGCGCCAACGTTCCGGCCTTTCAGCTTTCTTTGTTGCTTTTCAATTTTAATTTCGGTCTTGACCTGCCGTTTACGCCTTCCGCCTTACGCCTGTCTTCTATCTTGACAATTTTCTTAAGGCCATCTTTATTATTTCTTCCGGGCTCCTGTCTTCGCCCTTAAGCTCGGAAATTATTCCGCTTACGGTATCCCTGGCCGCCGCGGGTTTGTAACCGAGGGAAACCAGGGCGTTCATGGCGTCCGCGTATCTCCCCGACTCGTAAGAAGGAGAGCCTTCGTCTCCAGATAACTCCGTCTTTATTTCGCTTATCCGGTCTTTCAGCGCGGCTATTATCTTCTCGGCCGTTTTCGCGGTAAAACCGAAAATGCCGGTAAGCTGTTTCACGTCGTTTTTAAGCACGGCTCTCTTGAAATCCCCCGGCGACTTGAGAGTTTTGTTCAGGTAATCCAGGGCCTTTTTAGCGCCCGTATTGGGAACGGCTTTCCTGAAAAGCTCGAAAATATCCCTGTGTTCCGACGAAAGGAAACCGTAGAAGACGGCGCCCTCGTACATGCTGAAAGACTGGGAAATATAAAATTCCCTTTCCTCTCCGACGGCGAAAGCGTTCAGCGAGTTTTCGCAGAAACGGATCTCA
>PEXN01000010.1 GCA_002774685.1 Elusimicrobia bacterium CG08_land_8_20_14_0_20_51_18
AATCAATATCCATACTAAAAAGTAAGTAGAGAAGCAGAATTCAGGCATCCAGGGAGAAAGAGTTATGAAAAAACTTATCATGCTGACAGCCGCTCTTGCGACATTCTTCTCATCGTCTTACGCAGACGACAAGATGATTTACGGCGACGACGACAGGGCCGATTATTTCGCCATGTCCGCCGGGATGAAAGATTTAGCCAACTCCGTAGTGTCCCTTTGGGAAAGCTCTTCGGTCAAGCTGGACGCGGAAAGCAACTCCTACACGCTGGAAACCCAGAATTTCGGGGAAAGGCTCAACCTCTGCCCCGATGAAAGGTTCCGGGAGCAGGCGATGGGAGCCTTCTGTTCCGGCTCGCTGGTGGGGGAAGACATGATAATGACCGCGGGACACTGTATAACCGACGAGGCCAAATGCGCGGACACTAAATTCGTTTTCGGCTTTTCCGTAAACAAGCAGGATTCACCGGCCGCCGGCGCCATACCGCTCGGAGAGGTTTATTCCTGCAAAAAAATAGTTAAAAGACAGCTCGGTCCCGAACCTACCGCCGACAACCCTCAGGGTGCCGGCCTGGGCGCGGACTACGCCCTGGTACAACTGGACAGGAAAGTCAGAGGACATAAAGTTCTCGATGTGAACCGCCAGCAGAAGCTGAAAAAAGGCGATCCGATGTTCGTCATCGGCCACCCCGTAGGACTGCCCCTGAAACTGGCCGATGGAGCCACGGTAAGGGACCCGGAGCCGAAAGGTTATTTCGTGGCCGACCTTGACACCTACGGCGGGAATTCCGGTTCTCCCGTTTTTAACTCCGTTACCAAACTGATAGAAGGGATACTGGTAAGAGGCGACACGGATTTCGAAAGGACCCCCCAGGGCTGCACGGTCTCCTACAGGGTCCCCCAGGACGAAGGCAGGGGAGAGGACGTGACCAAGATCTCGGCCCTGGCCGCCCATATACCGGCCGGCGGCAAGGCTCTCGACAACAGCGAACCCCGCGTGGACATGGCCCAGATACAGAAAGAGACCTATTCTTTCATAGAGAATTCGGGAGGGATAGACTTCCGCGGTTACAGCTTCGACGGGAAATAAAAGGAAAGGGGGTAAGGGGTTGAGGTTTTAAGGGAGACGGAAACAAGCGGAAAAAAGATTCGGGCTTAAGATAAAAAACCCTGTTCCGGACACGCCGGAACAGGGTTTTTATTTCATTATCCGTTTTTTTACTTTTCAAATCGCCAACTTACGGATTTATTCTTTCTGCTTTTTTGTCAGACTATTTTCGAAAACTCTTCGACCTCTTTCCGGTAAGCCCTCGGCAGGAGCCTGGCGGTGGGGGAAAGATAACCCAGGCCTATTATGACCGGAATAACCTTTCCGGCCGCAATGCCGAACTTTTCCTTTACGCAATTTTCGTCGAATCCGTCCATCGGATGCGTTTCCAGCCCAAGGCCCCTGGCGGAGAGCATCAGGCTCATGGCGAAAAAGGCGGCGTTTTTCACGGCAAAAAGCTTCCTTTTAGGGCTGTCGGGTTCCCCGTAAAGCTTTGCCGGCAGGGTTTTGTAAAAATCCCCGGTTTTCCGGTCCATATAGCCGAGTTTTACCCAGCTCTCGGTCACTTTATCTATATTCTTTTCGCAGGCTTCGGGGTCGGCTATTATGACCGCGACAGCGGAGGCCTCTTCCACTTTAGGCTGGT
Source organism: Elusimicrobia bacterium CG08_land_8_20_14_0_20_51_18 (assembly GCA_002774685.1). Taxonomy (GTDB): domain Bacteria; phylum Elusimicrobiota; class Elusimicrobia; order Elusimicrobiales; family UBA9959; genus 0-14-0-20-51-18. The sequence goes on from PEXN01000010.1 coordinate 1,692, forward strand.
TCATGGCGCATTCCCTGAGTATCTTTTTTTTCTCCCTGCTTTTAACGATGAGCACCTCCCAGGGCTGGAGATTCAGGGAAGAAGGCGTGAGCCGCGACAGTTCCAAAAGTTCTTTTATCTTATCGTCGCTTACCTCCCTGTCCCTGTCAAAATAATTTATGGACCTTCTTTCTTTTATGCCTTCTATGATATCCATCCCGCCCCCTAAACACGTTTTTCCGCATTAATTGTTAAATTAGTATAATATATTTGAAGTTTTTTAAAAAGCCTGTAAGGGTCCATAACATATTGCCTGCCTGTTGCAGACAGGGACTTTCGGCAGGCAGACTGATTTTGAGCGAATAAGCGGACTGCCTGCTTTGTTTGCGCTAAAACTTTAAAGTTAGCTGTCCAATATGTTCTGAACTTCTTCAAAACCCGGAGGGAAAAATGCTGAATAAAATACTGAAAAAAGTCAGCTTTTTGAAAGATCTAAGCGATAACGAAATAAAGAGAATAGGGAAAATAGCCATCACAAAAAAATATCCGGCTAATTCCGTCATTTTCAATAAAAACGACATAGGTAAGCAGTTTTTTATAGTGAAAAAGGGCAGGGTAAAGATCTACACCTCCGTGGGCAACAAGAAAAAAACCATAGCCCTGATAGACAAAAACAGCTTTTTCGGCGAAATGTCCCTTATCGGCTGCAAGAACAGGTCCGCTTCGGCCGTAACCGCCGAAGACACGGAACTTTTCGTCATTTCAAAGAAGGAATTCGAGGACTACATCTACAAGAATCCCAGTTTCGCCCTGAACCTTCTGTCCACGCTGGCCGAAAGGCTGAATAAAGCCGACCAGGAAATAGAGGCCATGCTTTTCCATAACATGCTCGGCCGCCTGTCCTACGTGATACTCGATATTTCCAAATCTAACGGGTACGCCCTTAATCTCAAGATCGACCAGAACGAAATAGCGGATTATCTGGGAACGACCAGAGTGCCCGTCTGCAGAGCCATAAATACGCTGAAAAGAAGCGGGATAATCGGCTATTCCAGGGAAAAGCTGGTAATCCGGGATATGAACCGCCTCAAATCCATTTCCAGAAGAAAATAATATGCTTACCACGATAAGAGGCTTCAGGGACATACTTCCGCCGCAGTCGGACGTTTTTTCGCGCATAGAAAAGGCCGCGCGCGAAATCTTCCGCCTTTACAATTACCGGGAGATACGGGTCCCGACGGCGGAATATTACGAGCTTTTCGTCAAATCCACCGGAGAAACCACGGATATCGTGGAGAAAGAGATGTACCGCTTCAAGGACCAGTCCGACAGGGACCTGGCTCTGCGGCCGGAAGGGACTCCGGGAGTGGCCAGAGCTTACATAAACAATAACCTAAGCCAGTCCGGGAAAAACTCTAAATTTTATTATATCGGCAGCATGTTCAGGGCGGAAAGACCGCAGGCCGGCAGATTCCGGGAATTCGAACAACTGGGGGCGGAATCCATAGGCAACAAAAGCTTCCATTCCGACGCCGAATCCATAATACTGCTGAACGACATAATTTCAGCCGTAGGCATAAAGTCCTACCGGGCTGAAATAAATTCCATAGGCTGCGCCGAATGCCGGAAAAAATACCGGGAAAAGCTCCTCTCTTACCTCAAGTCCAAAACGGAACTCTGCGAACAATGTCAAAAAAGGATAGAAAGAAATCCGCTCAGAGCGCTGGACTGCAAGCTAGACGCCCCGAAACTTACGGACATCCCGGAAATAGCTCTCTGCCCGGACTGCCTGGAGCATCATAACGGGCTTAAAAAAAGCCTGGACCTCTCGAAAATAAATTATTCCGAAAACAAGTTCCTGGTACGGGGACTCGATTATTACAGCAGGACGGTCTTCGAATTCAAGACGGACCTGCTGGGCTCGCAGGACGCCATAGCGGCCGGCGGCAGGTACGACAATCTTATAAGATCCATGGGCGGACCCGACGCCCCGAGCGTGGGGTGGGCCATGGGCGTGGACAGGGCCGCCATGCTGATAGAAAAAGACTTCGACCTTTCCGGCCTCGACCCTTCGGTTTTCGTCATCTCGACGGCCGGGGAATACTCGGATTATTGCTTCGCCCTGACGGGCGAACTTAGGAAAGACGGCATAGCGTCCGATTTTTCCGATTTTTCGCTCAGCCTTAAATCGCAGATGCGCTCCGCCGACAAATCAGGGGCCGCTTTCGCGGTTATAGTCGGGGAAGAGGAATACAAGGCCGGCGGCTGCTCGGTAAAAGATCTGAAGAACAAAACCCAGGAAACCGTCCGAAGGGAAGAACTCGCCGCTTTCATAAGATCCAGATCGAAATGAGAAGCCCCGCTTTTAAAACAAGGATAAAATTATGATGAGAACGCACACCTGCGGAGAACTTAATTCGCAAAACCTGGGCCAAAAGGCGGTCTTATGCGGCTGGGTGGACGCAAAAAGGAACCACGGCGGGGTCCTTTTCATAAACCTCAGGGACCTTTACGGGATCTCACAGGTAGTGGTAAATCCCGAAAACCCGGAGTTCCGGAAAGCCGAAAGCCTCAGGAACGAATTCGTGGTAAAGGTTGAAGGGAAAGTTTCCAAAAGGCCGCAAGGCAATGAGAACAAAAACATGCCTACCGGGGAGATAGAACTCGTCGCCGAAAAGATAGAGATACTGAGCGCCTGCGCGGATCTTCCTTTCGACCTCGGCGAATACGCGAACGCGAACGAAGATACGAGGCTGAAATACAGATATCTCGACCTCAGAAGGCCCAAAATGGCCAAAAACCTGGTTTTGAGGGGAAAGATAGCGGCCGCGGTAAGGAATTATCTGGCAAAGAACGGTTTTAACGAGGTGGAGACCCCCATACTGACCAAATCCACCCCCGAGGGGGCCAGGGACTACCTGGTGCCCTCCAGAGTCAACCCCGGGAACTTTTACGCCCTGCCACAGTCGCCGCAGGTTTTCAAACAGATACTCATGATCTCCGGCATGGACAGGTATTTCCAGCTGGCCAGGAATTTCCGGGACGAAGACCTCCGCGCCGACAGGCAGCCGGAACATACGCAGATAGACCTGGAAATGTCTTTCGTGGACGAACAGGATGTGGCGGCCGTCGTGGAAGGAATGATGAAAGAGGTTTTCGCCGGTACGGGAGAGAACATAGAAGTCCCTTTCCCCCAGATGGAATTCTCCGACGCCATGCTGAAATACGGGTCCGACAAACCGGACCCAAGGTACGACCTGGAATTCCGCGAAGTTTCCGGAATTTTTTCCGCCACCGGGTTCAAGGTTTTCGCCGAAATACTGAAGAACAAAGGCTCAATACGGGCTATAAAAGCCGCCAAAACCGCCGAACTGTATTCCAGGAGCGAAATAGACAAGCTCACCGAACTCCTTAAAAAAGGAGGGGCCAAAGGCCTTTCCTGGCTTAAGCTCAAGGCGGGGAAGTTAGACGGACCGGCCGCCAAGTTTTTCTCAGAAAAAGAGGCGACGGAACTGAAAGAGAGACTTGAGGCGGAAGAAGGAGATATGGTTTTCATACTTGCCGACTCCGTGGAGAACATAAACGCCTACAGCGGCCTGTTAAGGACCGCCATAATACAAAAAACCGCCCCGCCTCAGTTGAAAAAATGGGCCTTCCTCTGGGTAAGGCACTTCCCTCTGCTGGAAAAGGACAAGGAAAGCGGCCGCTGGACCTTCACTCACAATCCCTTTACGGCTCCCCTGGCCGAAGAAGCCGGGAACCTGGACACCGACCCCGGCTCGGTAAGGTCTTACCAGTACGACCTGGTACTGAACGGGGTGGAGCTCGGTTCCGGCTCCGTAAGGAACCACAGCAAGGAGATGCAGGAAAAGATCTTCGCCCTTATGGGCTATTCCAAAGAGGAAATGTATTTCAAGTTCCCTATGATACTCAACGCGCTCTCATACGGCGCTCCTCCGCACGGGGGGATAGGAATAGGTTTCGACAGGCTTATAGGGATAATCTGCGGGACCGACTCCATAAGGGACGTCATCGCCTTCCCGAAAACCACCAGCGGCTCATGCCTGATGACGGAATCCCCCTCGAAAGTGGACGAAAGGCAGCTTAAGGAACTGCATCTCAAAATAATAGAAAATAGAGAATAGATATTGAGAGATTGAGGGAAATCCGGAACAAAGATTTCAGAATAAGGATTTAAATACTTATCTTTTATGCTTAATATCTTAATATCTTAATATCTTAATATCTTAATTTCTGGACTTATCATGAAATTCCCTGAATGGATAATCGAAGAAGTCAAAAGGAATAAAAAAGACCTCGCCGATATCCCCGCTTCAAAGACAAAAAAAGACCTTAAGGACTACCGCCTACATACGGTTTGCGACGAAGCCCTCTGCCCCAACAGAGGCGATTGTTTCAAGAACGGGGAAGCCACTTTTCTTATACTGGGAGACCGCTGCACGAGGGCCTGCGCCTTCTGCGCCGTTAATAAAAACACGCCTCAGCCTCCCGACGCGGGGGAACCGGACAGGATAGCCGAACTCGTGAAAAAATGGGGGCTTAAATACGTGGTCTTCACCTCGCCGACCAGGGACGACCTGCCGGACGGCGGCGCAGGCCATTACGCCGAAACCATAAAAGCCATAAAAAAACTGAACCCCGGGGTAAAAACCGAACCTCTGATACCCGATTTCAAAGGCGATATAAAGGCGCTGGAAACCGCGCTGAAAGCCGGACCCGACGTGCTGGCTCACAATATCGAAATGGTCGAAAGGCTTTATCCGGAAGCGCGGAAAGGCGCGGATTACGGCAGAAGCCTCGCGCTGCTCTCCAACTGCAAAAAGATAAACCCCGCCCAGGCCGTAAAATCGGGGATAATGCTGGGACTGGGGGAAAGCAAAGAGGAAATAAAGGCGACGATAAAGGACCTGAAGGCCGCCGGCTGCGACCTTTTAAATCTCGGACAGTACCTGCCGCCCGGGGAAAGGCATTATCCGGTAAGCAGGTATTATACCCCGGCGGAATTCATGGAACTGAAAGACTACGCCCTCTCCCTGGGCTTTAAAGGGGTCTTATCCGGCCCGCTAGTCAGGAGCTCCTATAAGGCCGCAGAACTTTATAAGAAAGCGGGTAAGCGGGACAAGCAAAGCGGGCAGGATAAAGAAGGAGGGAAGGAGGCAGTGGAGTGACAGATACAGGATATGGGATTGGAAACATGAGGAATTCCCTTGTTTGGCTAATCCTCCAATCCTCCGAAATTACTCTTTTCCCTTTACTCTTTACCCTTCACGACTTATGCCAATAAATCTCATCCTCCTTTATACCAGGGAAAACAGGTACTCGATGAACGCGCTTTTGGGCGCCATGGAAAGTCGCGGGCTGGAATCGGTAAAAGTTCATTTCGCCGCGAACGGTAAAGAAATGATAAAGGCGGCCTCGCTCTCCGGCAAAGATTCCCGAACGCTGGCTGCCGTTTCTTTTTTTACGGAACAAAAGGAAAAAATAAAAAAACTGGCGAAGGACCTCCGCGGGGCCGCTAAAAACCTGATTTTGGTGGCCGGCGGGCCGCACGCGAGCGCAAGCCCCCAGGAGGTCCTGGACTACGGTTTCGATTACGCCGTGGCCGGCGAAGGGGAAAAAGCCTTTCCGGCCCTTCTTTGCGATATTGCAAGCGGAAAAAGACCTTCCGGCAGGATATTAAGGACGAGGGAAAAAATAAATCTCGACGATTACCTCTCTTATTCCAAAAAATATCTGAGATTCGGCCCGATAGAAATAACGCGGGGCTGTCCTTACGCCTGCAAATTCTGCCAGACCTCCTTTCTTTTCGGCGCGGGGGTAAGGCACAGGAGCGTTTCGAGGGTCGTGGACCAGGTAAGGGAAATGGCGAAGCTCGGCCTTGACGATATCAGGTTCCTTTCCCCGGACGCTTTGGCCTACGGCAGTCCGGACGGCAGGAAAACGGAAATAAAGGCGGTGGAGGAACTACTCTCTTCGGTAAAGAAAAGCCTTAACCCCAACGGCAGGATATTTTTCGGCACCTTCCCTTCCGAGATAAGGCCGGAGAACATAACGGAAGAAAACCTGAACCTGCTGAAAAAATACGCGCACAACAGGCAGATAACCATAGGCGTGCAGAGCGGCAGCGACAGGCTCCTGAACCTCATACACCGGGGCCACGGCATAAGGGAAATAGAAAACGCCGTGGCGATATGCCTGAAAAACGGCTTCAAGCCCATACTGGACTTTATTTTCGGCCTGCCGGGGGAAACCGCGGAAGATATCGCCGCCACCATCCATTTTATGGAAAAATTTTCAGGCCTGGGCGCCGTCATACACACCCACAGCTTCACTCCCCTGCCGGGAACGCCTTTCGAAAAAGAAACGCTGGGGGAGATCCCGAGCGGACTCAGGCTGAAAATAAAGCATCTGGAGAACAAAAAACTGGCTTTCGGCAAATGGGAAAAAAACAGTAATCAGTAATTAGTAAACAGTAAATAGCAAAATAACCTCAACAACTAAAAAAATAATTAAAAATAGTCGCGGGAGAATTACCCTTTCCCTGATTACTGATTACTCTTTACTGGTTACTATCTTTACAGTCCCAGCTCCCCCGCCACATCCTGCATGGCCTTTAAGGCGAGTCCCGCGAATTCCTCTATTCCGATACCCAGCTTCTCGCATTCCATGATCACTTCCCGGCTGGCTCCGGCCGCGAATCTTTTGTCCTTCATCCTTTTCAGAACCGAGGAAGGCTTTACGGAGGCCAGCTTTTTATCGGGGTAAACGAGGGCCGTCGCTATTATCAGGCCGGTAATGGTTTCTCCGGCGGCGAGGGCGATATGGAAAGGCTTCTCCCTTTTAAGGTTGTGGGCGGCCTCGTTGTGCATTTTCACCGATTCTATAAGCTCTTCGTCGAAGCCGCTCTCGCGCAGTATTTTCTCGGCTTCCAGAGTGTGGGTTTTAGGGTCGGCAACCGTCAGCTCCGCGTCCACGTCGTGAATAAGTCCGGCCAGCCCCCACTTGTCGGGGTTTTCGTTGAGCCTCAGCGCCAGTGCCCGCAAGACGGCTTCGGAAGCCAGGCAATGTTTTATCAGATTCTCGTTTTTCAGGTGTTTTTTGAGCAGTTCAAGCGTCTTTTCTCTATCCATAAATTTTCTCCTTTTATTGACCCGTTTCCTGACCGGCTAATCGCCTGTTTGCCTCCGGAAATTCAGTTGCGGCTGAATTTCCGGATTAATTTATATAATATAAATGGTTCTTTCGCAATTATTTACGAATGGCCCATATAAATTGTACAAAAATAGGGAAACAATGGAAAAAAAAGACAAACTGGCGGTAATCCTCACCACTATGGCGGCCTCTTTTCTTACGCCTTTCGTCCTTTCGGCCATAAACATAGCGATGCCGGACATAGCGAAAGAGCTCTCCCTGACCCCGAACGATATGACCTGGCTTTCCATCTCTTTTCTCCTTTCCTCCACCGCTCTGGTAATACCCATGGGCAAAATAGCCGACATCTACGGAAGGGTGCGGATCTTCAGCGCCGGCTTTATCTTATTTTCCCTGTTCTCTCTTTTCTGCGCTTTGGCCGCCGACAAAAACCAGCTCATCTTTCTGAGGTTTTTACAGGGAGCCGCCTCCAGCATGATCTTTTCCACGGCCATAGCTATAATAAGTTCGGCTTTTCAAAAGGGGGAAAGGGGAAAAGCCATAGGGTTTTCGGCCGGGGCCGTTTATCTGGGCCTGACGCTCGGCCCTTTTCTTGGCGGAGTGCTGACGTATAACTTTACCTGGAGAAGCATTTTTTATTTCAGCTTCCTGATTTCCCTCGCGGTGATCTTCCTCATTAAGAGGAACATGAAGACCGAATGGAAAGGGCCCGCTCAGAAAGTGAACTATAAACTTATGTTTTTTTACATTTTTTCCATGTTTCTCCTGGTCTATTCGGGCACGAACGTGGTAAAACACGCCTTCCTGTTCCCGGCCGCGCTCCTGCTTTTTTCCGGTTACGTGTTATTGGAATTGAAAGCCGCAAAACCGTTTCTGGACCTGAAGAAACTGGTTTCCAACAGGATCTTTCTCTTTTCCAATCTTTCGGCTTTTTTCCATTATTCGGCCACCTTCTCCATTTTCCTGCTCCTGAGCCTTTACCTGCAATATTCTAAAGGTTTCAGCGCGCAGACTTCGGGCCTGGTTCTTTTCTCCATGCCCTTTCTTATGATGCTTTTTTCCCCCGTGGCGGGGAGGCTTTCGGACAAAAGTAACGCGGGGACTCTTACCACCTTCGGCATACTCCTCACCGGCGCGGGGCTAGTCCCTTTCGCTTTCATAACCCCCGATTTCCCCGTCTATCTGACGATAATTTCCCTAGCGGCGGTAGGCGCCGGCTCGGCTTTTTTCTCCTCTCCCAACACGAACCAGGTCATGTCTTCCCTGGACCCGGGCTCTTACTCGCTGGGCTCGGGGGTCCTTTCCACAATGAGAATAATGGGGCAATCTCTTTCCATGTCCGTAACCAACACGGTCTTCTACCTCTGCCTTCCCGAAAAAAATCTGGCCTCGGGAATAAATAACTTCTTTAAAAGTTTTAAAATAATAATTATAATATCCCTAGCGCTGCTTGTCGTGGCGGTTTGGGCTTCTTTTAAAAAGACGTCGGGGGAGGAAGGAGGAGTTTTATGAAATTAAATTTGTACTTTAAAGCCTTTCTGGCCGGCTTTCTGCCGGGATTTTTCCTGTATCTTATGCTGAATTACGAAAAACCGCATGTTTCGATACCGGCGTTCCTGGTCGGGCTCGTCACCGGCATAACCCTTCTTTTTTTCGCCCTTTTACACCATCTGCTCGCGGCAAAAAAAACGGGGGACACGGGAGAAGCCATGAAAGTGCGCCACCAGAGGGACCTGGACCTGAAGATGACGGACAGGGAAGCCTTCAACCTTTTCAAGGATTACGCCCTGGAGATGAACTATAAGATAAAGGAGGAAAGGACCAACGCTTTCCTGCTCTGCAAAACTCCCTTCAGCCTGAAAACTTTCGGCACGCTGCTTTCCTTCGAAATAACTTCCGCCAATAACAACGTGACGCACGTTAAAATAAACACGGCGCCATGGATCTCCACCACCATTATCGATTTCGGGGATTCGCTTGACAGGATACAGAAAGCCGAAGAATATTTAAAAAAGAGATGAGCGGACAGGGGTCAGCGGAACGGAAGTTTTAAGGAATTCCCTTATTAAGACTAACCCGAAAGTTGCAGTTGTCCTCTTCAAGGACTATCCCGTCTACATGGGTTACCGCACCGCATAAAGAGCGGCCCCTACTTGTGGGGTAAAGAGCGGCTACTTCGTTGTGGGGAGTGGGACGTCCCTTTTCCTTATTAAATCATGGAAGGGGACAGTCCCCGACCTTAAAATTATAGGAAGTGGGACGCTGAAAGCGGGCCGTTCGTATAACTCACGGCACCTGAGGCCGCAGAGCGGCTGTTCCGGGAATCCTGCATAATTCAGTTCCATTGGTTTATCAATGGAAATCATTTTCAACTGCAGGATTCAGGCTAATCCTCTATTCTTCTAATCTTCCATTCCTCTCTATACGTTAGAATTCGGCGCAGCCGGGGACTCTGGGGTAGGCGGTTACGTCCCGTATGTTGGAAATACCTGTGACCAGCATCATCATCCTTTCAAAACCCAGGCCGAAACCGGCATGAGGAACGGAGCCGAACCTTCTCAGGTCCATGTACCACCAGTAACCGACGGCATCCATCTTGAAATCTTTCATTTTCCTTTCAAGCACGTCCAGACGATTTTCCCTTTCGGCGCCGCCGATAAGTTCGCCTATTCTGGGCACCAGCAGGTCCATTCCCCTGACGGTCTTTTCGTCGTCGTTAAGCTTCATATAAAAAGCGGCGACGTTTTTGGGCTTGTTGTACATTATAACGGGCTTCTTGAAATATTTTTCGGTAAGGAACCTTTCGTGTTCGCTCGACAGGTCCGTTCCCCAGGACACCTTGAGCTCGAACTTGTCGTTTTCCTTCTCCAGTATTTTCACGGCATCGGTATAGGCAAGCCGCTCATAGACGTTTTCAGTCACATTTTTCAGGGTCTCCGGCAGGGTCTTATCCAGGAACTTGGCAAAAAGGTCCACGTCCTCCGCGCAATTCTCCAGGATATGTTTGGTTATGTTCTTCACGAAGTCCTCGGCGAGGTCCATGTCGTCAAAAACGTCGTAAAAAGCCATCTCAGGCTCTATCATCCAGAACTCGGCGGCGTGCCTGTAGGTATTGGAATTCTCAGCCCGGAAAGTAGGGCCGAAGGTATAGATCTTTCCGAGCGCCAAAGCCAGGCTTTCTCCTTCCATCTGGCCCGAAACGGTCAAAAAAGTCCTTCTTCCGAAAAGTTCTTTGGAAAAATCCGTTACGCCCTTTTCGTTCAGGGGCAGGTTTTCCCTTTTGGAAAGGTCGAAAGAGCTTACGTTGAACATCTGGCCGGCGCCCTCGCAGTCGGAAGAGGTGATTATGGGGGTATGCACGTAAAAAAAGCCGTTATCCCTGAAATACTTGTGGACGGCGAAAGAGAGCTCGGACCTTATCCTAAGCATGGAAGCGTATTTATTGGTCCTGGGCCTCAAATGGGCCACGGTCCTCAAAAACTCGTCCGAGGTCTTTTTCTTCTGTATGGGATACGTTTCCTGGGGACAGGGACCGTAAAGGATTATCTTCCCGGCCAGAAGCTCGTATTTCTGGCCCTGGGCGGGAGAAAGGACGAGGTCGCCTTCGACGAGGACCGAAGCCCCGTTTATTATTTCCGGCAGTACGCTTTTAAATTCCTCTCTGGTATTGTCTATGACTATCTGGAGGTTTTTCCTGGTGGAACCGTCGTTGAGCTCCGCGAAGGACTGGGTTTTAAGGTCCCTTCTGGTCTTTACCCAGCCCTGGACGGAAATTTTTTCGGCCGTCTTATCCGCGGCGAAAAGCTCTTTTATCGAGACGGTCTTCATTTTTTCTTTTTAGCCTCTTCTTTCTTGAGTTTGGAAATGGAAAGCAGTTCCACTTTGCAGATCTTGTCTTCGGCGTAATAATCCTCGAAAACGTAGCCTACGTCCGGAGCGTAATACCTGACGGCCGTGCCCGCGTCACCGCCGGCTATTTTGGTCAACACTTTCATGCACTGCGAAAATTTCCCGGCTTTAAGGGAAAGCTTGTCGGTGAGCGAAACTATTTCGTTAGCGTCCGGGCTTTCGTCCCATTTCGCTCCCTCTTTGACCGGGAGGGGGAATTCCCGCCGGCCGCCTATCACTATCCCGTCCGTGGTAACGACCCATTTTTTGTCCTTTTTTATCTCATATTCCGTTTCATGGGTATCCCTGAGATTGAAGGTCATTTTCGCCTGCGCCGTGGTTTTGCCTTCCTTCTTAACCACCTTGAGGATGTCTATGAATATTTTGGCTTCGCCCTCGAATTCGCTGCTGTTATACGAATATTCGTACCTCATGTTCTCTTTTAAAGGAAAATAATCTCTGGCCATTTTAACCTCTCCAAACCCCTTTCTCCGCGAAACAACTGCCTCGCTAACTGCAACCCTTTAAAAAAACTAACATAGACGTGATGGAGTGGACTTCTCCCCCGGAGGGTTTCGCTCCGGACACCGTGACATCCGCCTCAGGCGGACTGTCAGAGCTCGAACCCGTTCCCGGATTCCATAAGGAGAACCGACTGCGCACGTCCGACTATATCCATTCAGAAAACTAACATGGACGTGATGGGGATCGAACCCACGACCTCCTCGTTGCGAACGAGGCGCTCTCCCAGCTGAGCTACACGCCCATAAACTTTCTACTTTTTACGGAAGGCGCCGGCCCGCCGCCAAGCGGCGGAAAGCCTGCACGCCCAT
>PEXN01000065.1 GCA_002774685.1 Elusimicrobia bacterium CG08_land_8_20_14_0_20_51_18
TGAGCTAATAAGGGCGCGTTCACGGACATTTTATATGAGCTAATGCGGTCGCTTTCTTTTTCTCCGTTAAATTTATATAATGTCCTTTAAAATAAAGAGGAAACGTTATGCCCAAAATAAAAAGCCATAGCGGCGCGAAAAAAAGATTTAAAAAAACCAAAACCGGCAAATGGACGCACAGGAAAGCCGGGTTAAGGCATCTTCTTACGGGGATGAAACCCGCCAGGGGAAGACACCTTAGAACGGCCAAGGTTATCGGGGCAACCGAAGACAACGCCAAGATACTGAAGAGATATTTGCCGTACGAATAATTGATTTTTTAAAAAAGGAGCTTCACCTTTCATAGGGTGTCGATTGCTTATGAGAATAAAATACAGCGTACCCAGGAACAAAAGAAAGAAAAAAATATTTAAACTCGCCAAGGGTTATTACGGGGACAAAAGCAGAAGACTGAGGATGGCCACCCAGCAGGTGAAAAAATCCCTCGTCCACGCCTATGTGGACAGAAAGGATAAAAAGGGCAATATGCGCTCCATGTGGATAATGAGGCTCAACGCGGCGGTCCGGGAACACGGCATGAGTTACAGCAGGTTCGTGGACGGGCTCACCAAGTCCGAAATAAGCCTCAACAGAAAGATGCTTTCCGAAATGGCCATAAAAGACCCGAATTCCTTCAAGCAGCTTGTCGAGCTGGCCAGGAAAGCCGCCGGCACGCAGCTTCCGAAGGCCGATAAAAAATGACACCCGATCAGTGGCTGGAGCGGCTCTCCCGCATAGAGAAGGAGTTCTTCTCCGTTCCGGGCGGGGAGGACCCGGGCCGGCTTGAACAGAAGTATCTCGGAAGGAAGGGGGAACTCGCCCTTCTTCTGAGGGAACTCTCCTCTTTTTCCATAGAAGACAAGAAGCGGCTCGGCCAGACCGGCAACGCGCTTAAAAATAAGCTCCAGGAAAATCTCGATTCCAGAAAAACTTCCCGCGGCGCCGCCGCAAGCGAGGCCAGGCCCGCTCTGGACCTCGCTCTTTCCGGCTACCCCTATCCGCGGGGTTCCGTGCATCCCGTCACTTTTACCGCCAACAAAATAATAGACAGCCTGGGGAAACTGGGCTTTTCCCTCGAAGACGGCCCTTTGGCCGAAATGGATTATTACAATTTCGAGGCTCTCAATTTTCCGCCGCATCATCCTGCCCGGGACATGCAGGACACCTTTTACCTCAATCTTAAGGACGAGAAGAATATGGATTATCTTCTCAGGACCCACACCTCTCCCGTGCAGATAAGGACGATGAAAAGCAGAAAACCGCCGGTAAGGGCCATTTCCTTCGGCAAGACCTTCAGGTCCGAGGCCGTGGACGCCAGCCATTCCTTCGTCTTTCACCAGATGGAAGGCTTTTACGCGGATAAGAACGTCTCCATGGCGGACCTCAAGTGGACGCTTGAAACTTTCATAAAAGACCTGTTCGGCTCCGGCGCCAAAATAAGATTTTCTCCCTCATATTTCCCTTTCGTGGAGCCCGGCGCCCAGGTGGAGGTTTCCTGCGTCTTCTGCGGCCGGAACGGCGCCGCCGGCGCCGGGCAAAAACCGGGCGGCGAAGAGGGCAAGTGCCCGGTGTGCAAGGGCAGCGGCTGGCTGGAAATGCTGGGAGCGGGAATGATACACAGCGAGGTTTTCAAGGCCTGCGGCTACGACCCGGAAAAGGTCAGCGGTTTCGCTTTCGGCGCCGGCATAGAGCGGTTCGCCATGCTGTTGTTCGGGATACGGGATATGAGAATGCTTTACGAGAACGATTTAAGGATACTTAAACAGCTATGACCCGGACACCCGCCTATCGCCCACCGGGCGATTTAAAAAATAAAGAGAGCCGGCCGAAGGCCGGTAGGCAGGTGGGGATGAATCCGGCCACCCGCTTTCCGCCGGAGGCGGAGTGTTTTTGTTGGGATATAGAGCGGCTCATGGCCGCTAAGCAGGTGGCCGGATGAAGGTCCTATTTTCCTGGGTAAAAGATTATCTGGAGCCCGGCCTGTCCTTCGAGGAATTCAAGGCGAAGATAACCAGGCTCGGCTTCGGCATAGATTCCGCCGAAAAGACCGGCGTGGACGCGGAGAACGTTTTTACCGCCGAAATACTCAAGATAGAAAAACATCCCAACGCCGACAGGCTTTCGCTCTGCGAGGTCTCGACCGGCGATAAAATTTACAAGGTGGTTTGCGGCGCCAAAAATATAGAAGTCGGGCAGAAGATCCCTTTCGCGGTGATAGGCGCCAGGCTGCCGGAAGGCGTTTTGAAAAAGGCCAAAATAAGGGGAGTGGAATCCGAGGGCATGATCTGCTCCGCCGCCGAACTCGGCCTTAAAGGTTATGACAGCGAAGCAGTCCTCGCAGAGGGCAAGGGCGGGATACTTCCGCTGGATAAAAACCTGCCGCTCGGCGCGGATATAAGGGAAGTTTTCCCCAAGGCGGATTACGTGTTCGAGCTGGAGATAACGCCGAATCTCGCCTATTGCCTTTCCCATTATGCCCTGGCCCGGGAACTTTCCGTTTTTTACGGCTTGACTCTCAGGGAGCCCCGTATTCCGTCTTTCGATAATGAAGGGGCGCCGGTTATAAAGATAGAAATAGAAGACCCGAAAAACTGCCACAGGTATGCCGGTATAGTGATGAAAGGGGTTAAGAACAAGAAAACTCCGGAATACATGTACGACAGGCTTAAGGCCATTGGCCTGAACCCGAAGGGCGACGTTCTGATAGACGTTACCAATTACGTGATGTTCGAACTCGGCCAGCCGATACACTGCTTCGACCTCAGGAACATACGGGGCGGCGAGATACGGGTCAGGCAGGCCGGAAAAGGCGAAAAGATAAAGACCCTGGACGGCCGGGAACAGGAGCTTTCCGAAGAAGTGATGGTCATAGCCGACGGCGAAAAGCCGGTGGCGGTGGCCGGAGTAATGGGCGGTTTTTACAGTTCTATAAATCCCGATACGGAAGACGTCCTCATTGAATCCGCGCTTTTCGACCCGCCGGCGGTCAGAAAATCCTCCAAAATAGTGAAGATAAAATCGGATTCCTCGTACAGGTTCGAAAGGGGAGTGGACCCGGAGCTTCAGTTGAAAGCGGCGCTGAGAGTCGCCGGAATCCTGAAAGAGCTGAACTCCGCGGCGGAGATAGCGCAGATCTCGGATTCCCATCCTTTCAAAAAAGAGCCGGCTGTGATAGAAATAAGCCATGAGAAAATAAACTCCGTGCTGGGTTCTTCCCTCGAAAAAGGGAAAATAGACGCCTGCCTGAAGGCCATAGACCCCTCCTTCGGCGGCCGTCTCTTTACCGCTCCCTCGTACAGGGGCGATCTGAAAAACATCTGGGACGTGGCCGAGGAAGTGGCCAGGTATATAGGCTACGACGTGATAGAGTCCAGGACCTCCATGCCGCTCATGAAAGTAGCGGAAAACGGCCGGCACGCCATGCTGAACGAATTTAAGAACGGCCTTTCTGCCTGCGGCCTTTCCGAAGTCTGCAATTACGACCTTATTTCCCTCAAGGAAATAAGGGATATGCTTTCGAACGAGAACGAGGCCGTGGAGCTCAAAAATCCGCTTTCCTCGGACTTCCATTACCTGAGGCCCGCCCTGCCGGCCAGCCTCATGAAAAATTTAAAGTATAACCTGAACCGCGGCCGCAACAGCGTCTGTATTTACGAGTCGGGAAGCGTTTTTGCCGTAAGGGACGGGAAGCCCGAGGAGACCAGGCAGTTGGCCGGGCTTCTTTACGGCTATCTCCTGGACGAAGAGTTCTGGCGGGGGGAGAGGGAATCCCTGGATTTTTATCACGTAAAAGGGATACTGAACCGGGTTTTCTACGGTTACGGGGATTTCGCCTTCGAAAAGCCGGAAAAAGCTCCTCATTATTTCAGGGAAGCCTCCTGCCTGGCCCTGAAAATCTCCGGGGAGACCGTGGGCTACGCTGGCCTGCTCAATCCGCAGATAATTTCCAATTTCGACCTCAAAGACAACAACGTTTTCTATTTCGAGGTGAACCTGGAAAAAACCCTTAAACATTTCGAAACGGAGTTTTACAAGAAGATAAGGAAAATAAAGCCGGTTTCGCAATTCCAGCACAGCTGGCGGGACCTTTCGGTTCTTCTGGACAGGAAATATTCCTGGGGAGAGGTGCATCCCGAGATCTCCGGCATACCGGAACTGCTCTGGGTGAAGCTGGTCGACGTCTATACCGGCAAGAATATCCCCGAAGATCTCAAAAGCCTCACTATAAGGTTCATGTTCTCCTCCATGGAGAAGACCTTCACCGACCAGGAGCTGAACAAGCTGATGGAAGGCGTTTTCAAAAAACTGCAGGATAAATTCCAGGCCGTGCTGAGAAGCTGACGCGGCATGCCGCAGTCGGGGCAAGCCGGAAAGTTAGTAAGCTTGAAAGTTTTTCCCGAATATCCCCAAAAGTTTGAACTTAATTTCGCCCGGATAAATCTCCAATAAAATACGCGTTTTTGCCCCGTTCCGGCTTCTAAACTTTCCCGCTTTCTTGCTTGTGTACTTTTATCCTATTTTTAATATAATTTACTTATGCAGGAAAGAATAAAGGCGCTGGAAAGCGTCGTGGAAAAATATATCAGGCTGGTAAAAGAGCTTAAGCTCGAAAATTCGGAGTTTAAGGCGAAGCTCAAGCATATGGAGCTGGAGAACCAGGCCCTTCTCAAGAGCCGGGCAGGGGATTCCGACGCCAAAAAGATAAAAATTTTCATGCTTAAAAGGCTTGCTAAAATAAACGAGAAGCTCGATAAGGAAATAAGGAATAGGCAGAAATAGTAACGAGTAAACAGTAATCAGTAATTAGCAAGGGGAAAAGAAGCCGTGTCGGTCAAACGGCATAGAAGAAATTGATGTAGAGCGTAAAGGGGAAAACGTGAAGAGTAAAGAGTTTTTAAAGGAATTCCCTTATATACCACTTACCCTTTACTATTTACGATTTACGATGATCTGATTCGAGGCGGCAAATGAGCGAAGGCACCGAGATAAGGATAAAAGGTAAAAAGATAGCGGTTTCCATAGACGGTCTCACGCCCATGGAGATCTCCGGCCTGGCAAGGAAAATAGAGGACGAGATGGCCAGGATAGAGACCGAAAGCAATATAGTCGACACTTACAAGCAGATAACCCTGGTGGCCCTTAATTACGCCGCCGAACTGTATATAAGGGAAAAGAACCTGAACATACTCAAGGAAGCGGATTCGGCCAGGATAGACGGGATTATAAGTAAGCTCGAAAAAAACCTCCGGGACGAAACGCTTTTTTAGATCAAAATGGAAGAACTTTTTAAAAACAGGGAAGGGACGGAAGACAGGCCCCTGGCCGCGCGCCTCGCGCCCGGAAGCCTTGACGATTTTTTCGGCCAGGAACATCTCCTGGGCCCCGGCAAATTCCTGAGGAACGTGATAGAAAAGGGGCATATGAAATCCGCCCTTTTTTACGGTCCCAGCGGGGTGGGGAAGACCGCCCTGGCGGGGATAATAGCCTCTAAGATAAACGCCCAGGTCTGCAATCTGAACGCCGCGACGGCGGGCGTAGCGGACCTGAAAAAAGTCCTGGAACTGTCTAAGAGCGGTTTCAACGCCAGAAAGACCCTCCTCATACTGGACGAAATGCATCATTTCAACAGGACCCAGCAGGACGTGCTTCTCCCGGCGGTCGAAAAGGGCGAGGTCACCCTGATAGGGCTTACCACGGAGAACCCGTTCTTTTACATAAACAAGGCCCTGCTTTCCAGATTCCTTATTTTCGAGTTCAAGGCGCATACCGAAAGCTCGCTTTCGGATATACTGGCCGCGGCCCTGAAAAGGGGTTTCCCCGGCCTGGAGGTAAAGATCTCGGAGGAGGCAGGGAAGTTCCTCCTGCTCATCGCCAACGGCGACGCCAGGCGTCTGCTGAATATCCTGGAAATGGGAGTCATAGCCTCCGAAAAGAAAGGGTCGGCCGAAATAAGCGTCGAACTCCTGAAGGAGATAGTCCAGAACAGGGGCGTGAATTACGACCGTTCTTCCGACAGCCATTACGACCACGCCTCGGCTTTGATAAAGTCCATGCGCGGTTCCGACCCCGACGCGGCGGTTTACTGGCTGGCCAGGATGCTTGAGGGCGGGGAAGACCCGCTTTTCATAGCCAGGAGGATACTTATCTGCGCGAGCGAAGACGTGGGCAACGCCAATCCCATGGCGCTGGTTTTGGCCCAGAGCGCTTTCGAAGCTTCCCGGAACATAGGCATGCCGGAGGCGAGGATAATACTTTCACAGGCCGCCGTTTACGTGGCCGTCTCTCCCAAGTCCAACGCCTCTTACGCCGCAGTTAATAAGGCCATGCAGGAGGTGCAGAACGGCCCTGTCAGGAACGTGCCCCTGCATCTTAAAGACGCCACCGGGGACGGGAAGTTTTTTGGCGACGGCAAGGATTACAAATATCCCCACGATTTCCCCAATCATTACGTGAAACAGGAATATATGCCCGACCCTGCGGTTTTTTACGAGCCCTCGGAACAGGGCTTCGAAGCGGAAATAAAGAAAAGGATGGAAAGAATAAGGAAAGAGAATAGAAATTAAGAGATTAAGAGATTGAGAGATTAAGTAAGAAGTTGATTTGATTTTCTGCCGTTGCTCAATCTCTTAATGACTTAATCTCTTAATATCTGCCTTTAATTATGGAAGAACTTATACCGGTTTTCAAGGTGAGCGAACTTAACAGGGGCATAAAGGAGCTCCTGGAAGGTTCGTTTACGGAAGTCTGGGTGGAAGGGGAGATCTCGGGGTTCAAGGAGTCTTCCCTCGGCCATTGTTACTTCGACCTGAAAGACGAAAAATCGATAATCTCCTGCGTTCTTTTCAAGTGGGCGGCCGCGAAGGTGAAATTCGACCTGGAAAACGGCCTTTTGGTAAAGGTCAGGGCCGGCGTGACGATTTACGACAAGCAGAGCAAGTATCAGCTGCAGGTAAAGGAAATGATCTCCCTGAAATACGGGCCCCTTCAGCTGGCTTTCGAACAATTGAAGGAAAAACTTAAAAAAGAGGGACTTTTCGAAGAAGGCCGGAAGAAGAAGATCCCCAAATTCCCCTCGAAAATAGCGGTAGTCACCTCCCTGCAGGGCGCGGCGGTGCGGGATATCCTTTCCATACTGAAGAGGCGGCATTCCGGCCTCCATATAATCGTTTATCCGGTCAAGGTGCAGGGGGAAGGGGCCAAAGAGGAAATAGCGGCGGCCGTGACGGGATTGAACGAAAATTTCAGCGATATAGACGTGATGCTGGTGGGCAGGGGCGGCGGGTCTATGGAAGACCTCTGGGCCTTCAACGAGGAAATAGTGGCCCGGGCGATAGCCGGCTCGGGAATACCCGTGATCTCCTGCGTGGGACACGAGACCGATTTCACCATAGCGGATTTTGTGGCGGATTTGCGGGCGCCCACGCCTTCCGCGGCCGCGGAACTGGTGGTGGCCAACAGGGAAGACCTGGTCAACCATCTGAAGCAGATGGAAAAGCGGCTTTTGCAGAGTCTTAAGATAAGTTACGGGAAAATGAGCGGGAAATTCTTCAAATTCGTCAATTCCAGGTATTTCAGGAACCCTTACGCGCTTATCGAAAGGCAGGTGCAGAGATTCGACCAGAACTTCGAGTATCTTTTCATGAAGATGGACAATAAGCTGAAAAATTCAGAATACGCTTTGACCCTGCAAAGCGAGAAGCTGAAGAATTTGAGCCCTTATTTCCCCCTGAAAAAGGGCTATTCGCTGGTCAAAAAGGAAAATAAGCTTGTAAGAAAGGCGGCGGATTTAAAAACGGGAGAGATGCTTGAAATATCTTTCATCGACGGGAAGGCGGAAAGCGAAGTGAAAAATATCAGTATGAAGAAGGAAGAAAGTTGATTTTTTTCTTTAACCTGTGACTTGAGACTTGTGACTTGAAACTTTTTATGGAGGAGTTAGATATGACTAAAAAACCCGATAATTTCGAAAATAAGCTGGACAGGCTGGAAGAGATAGTGGAGAAACTGGAATCGGAGGGCACTCCGCTGGAGGAATCCCTGGAGCTTTTCGAGGAAGGGGTAAAGATCTCCAAGGAGCTCAACGAGAAGCTCCTGGAAGTGAAGCGTAAGATAGAGGTCATAAAGAAGGACGCCGAGGGGAAGATAAAGCTTGAGGAACTGGAGGAATAGGTGATAAAATCCGCGGCTTTTCGGGTTTTTATGAGCCTTTCTTTCGGGCATTCCTCGCAAAGACGGGGCGGTCAGCCAGTCCCGCCCTCCGACTCTCAGGCCGCTGAAAGTGTTAAGCGGCCTTCCGGACGGCTTTGCCTCGGAACGTCCCGAAACGGCTCAATATAGAAATG
>PEXN01000124.1 GCA_002774685.1 Elusimicrobia bacterium CG08_land_8_20_14_0_20_51_18
GAAAAAGGAGGGCTTGGCCAGGTTTAAATAGGCCGTCTGCTGTTCGTTGTCCTGGTTCGTTATTGCCGTTACCGGCGTCTGGAAATTTCTGTCCACGAAACGGTATTTGCCGCCGAAACTCATGAACCCGGCGATTTCGAAATCGCCCTGCACTTTTTTCGCGCTGCCGGTTTTAGTTATCGGTTCCGCCAGATGTATTTCGTTCAGGTAGACTTTCCCGTTGTGGGCGGCGGCGTCCGCGGTCTCCAGGCCCGCTATCATCTGCGGCACCTGCTGGAGACTGAAAGTCCCCTTCGTGGAAATGGCAACGGAATAATTGCCGCCGTTGGCCCAGACGTCCGGGATGTTGTCGCCGGTCAGGTCCGTCTGGCTTATGGTGTAAAGCCTCCAGCCGGTAAAATCGAGGGGGATGCTCGCTTTGTAATAGTTGTTCTCATCGCCGAATTTCAGGTAAAAAGAATTGCCGCTGTCCACCGCCGAGTTATTGAGCAGGAATCTCATTTCCTGATGCTGGGAGATGTCTACGGCCCTGCTGAATTTCCTGTAGACATAGGCGGCGGAAGCGGAAACGAAGCCGGAATAATTGATTTCCAGGGCCTGTTCCGAAAGGTTGTTAAGGTTCTTTTCCGATTTTTGAGCGCTGGCCGATTCATAAAGGTCGTTGTAAACGCTGGTCGCCTCGCCTCCGGCGTTGTAGATGGGATTGTAATCCGAATTGTCTATATTGTTGACCGCCAGAAGCTGAAGGGTCCCGGCCGTAGTCGAGGTGTTTACGTTCCAGGTGTTGCCGACGGCCGCCACGCGGGCTATTTGCAGGGAGCCGGTCGTCGTCCCGCCTTTTTTCAGGGTCAGTCTGATTTGTTTTATGCCGGCCCATTTATATGTTTCGGTCGAGGGAATGACTATGGGGTAGACCCAGGTATGCCAGCCGGTGAAATCTATCTGGTTTTTTTCCGCGTTATTGTCCGAATTGTCCTTGAATTTGGTGTTGGTCACGTAGCCGAAATCGCCCCCGGTCAGGTCCTGAGAGTCCAGGCGGCCGTTGGAATTGAGGTCCTGCGTGTCTATCCTCCCGTTCGAAGCTCCGTATCTGGCCGTCGGGTAGCCGTAGGATGAAGGCGCGGCGTAAAGCCAGCCGGTATCCTCGGAATTGGAGAGTTGTCCGTCGCAGTTGGTGTCCTCGGTTTTGGGAGCGTTATAGGTTGTCACCCCGTTGGAGCAGATGAGGGTCTGGCCGCCGCTGGAGTCGGAGTCTTCGTTCACCTGCCCGAAGTGAAGGTTCAGCAGGGGTCCCGTCGCCGAATCGCCTTTTATTATGAGTTCGAAGGAGTTTTTTTGCGAAAAATCCAGGCCGGTGGAGGAAAAGGGGAAGACTATCGAAATTTCGGTGGAAACCGAAAAGTCGTAGTTAAGGATCAGCACTTTCTGGGTGGAATCGGTCGCGGAGTTCGGGTTTATTTCGGAGGATTTTATGTCCTGGCTGGTCCAGCTTAAAGCCGAGGGGTGGGAAGGCAGAGCCGAGGGGTTGGAAGCCGGCTGCCAGTAATTGTGGTCCAGGTTCGCCGTGTCCTCCTGCTTTATGCCTTCCATGTTGTCTATCAGGGCGTAGTCGTTGAGGTTGGGGTTTATTTTGGACTGGGCTATTTCCCCGCTGAGGCTGGTCTTGAGGCCCAGGAGGTTCAGGTTTTTAAGCTGGACGTCTCCTTCGTATACCAGCATGCTGTTCGCCAGGTCGGTCACGTTGGGAGTGGTGTTGGATTTTACGTTGCCCTGGTAAAGCAGGGTGCTGCCGAGAGAGAGCTTGCCCGAGAGATCGTAAGAGACCCGGCCTCCGACCAGGGACTGGTTGCTGGTCCCTCCCAGAGGGGAAACGTCGTAGGTTATGTCTATTACGCTGTTCTGGCCTATGCGGTCCGGATAATAAAAGGTTATGAAGCCGGAATCGTAATCTATGTAGTACTCTTCGTTCTTGTTCAGCTTTTTACCGTCGACCCGGATTATTTCCGAATTCAGGACTATGCCCGCTTCCAGCGTGAAAGTTTTAAGGCGGTAATAATACTCGATGTGTATCACCCTTTTTGAAACGGGGCTGGCCGAATAGATCTGCGGGTCCGGTTCCGAAGGGTCCGTTTCCGAGGCGAAAGGCGACTGGAGGTTGAAAATCCCCTGTTCAAAATCCACGTCTATGGTGTCCGGATATTTCTGCGCCGGGGTGAGGGAAGCGCCGACTTCCTGCCTGTTGAGGTCCTGTACCTTGAGCCCGAAGTTCCCCTTGCCGTCGTCGCGCACGATGTTGGTCTGGCCTATCGAGTAATAGGTCTTTATTTCTCTCCGCCAGCCGGCCTCGGTGTCGGTGGAGACGTATATGTCGTTCAGGGTTTTAACGAGCTTGAGCCTGCCGGTGCCGGAGGTCCCGGCAACGTCCGCCGGCGAAGAATTGTAGGCGAGACTGGCGCCGCCGTAGTTCCGGTAATCCGCTATCACGACGTCCTGCGAATTAAGGGTTCTGTTGAAGGTGACCAGCCCTTTTACGTAGTCTATGACGTAATCGACGCCGGCCGTAAGCAGTTTGAACCTTCCGGTATAAGTGGAGGTACTGACCGCCAGGTCGTCCGCGGTCATGCTGGAGATCAGTATGCCGTCCACGGTTTCGTTGGTTTGCTGGTCCAGGTAAATTTTTTCGGTCCCGGATTTTATGGGCAGGCGGGCGGTGTTTCCGAAAGTTATGTCATAATACTTTCTTCGTATATAGTTGGTGTCCACTATGTCCAGGCTCTGGAACTGCGTGTTCCCGGTGAATTGCTTGGTTTTGGTTTCTCCCTTGGTCCTGGAGCCGATAAAGGTCATTTTAAGCCGGTTGGTCCTGAGGTCGGCCCTTATGCCGAAAAGCTGTTTGTTATAGGAAACGAATTCCGTGGCCGGAAGAGAGAGGTCTATGTCGCCGAAAGAGACGTTCTGGACCACCTCGTTCGGATCTCCCTGGTAGACGACCGAAATATCCTGCTTGTCCGCCTTGGTGTCGTCATAGTCCACGTTCACGGCTATTTTTTCACCGACCTTGCCCTGCATTCTCACCTGCATCTGCTGGGTTATGTCGAAGAGGCTCGTGGATTTAGGCCTGGAAGTGCTGGTCTGGTCCTTCAGGTATTTTTTACCGGTATAATTGAAGCTTATAAGCTTTCTTCCGGTTACCGAAAGAGAAGTCCCCGAATCGGTAAATTCCACCTGGGGGGGAGGCGAAACGGGGGCTTGAACGGTGGAGATCTCTATTTCCGCGGTTTCCTCCCGGAGCCTTTTACCGAAACGCCCTTCCTCTATTTCCGTCCTGGTTTTTATCCAGTTCTCTTTGGAATAGTTCAGTCCCGAATCGGGGTCTATCGTGATGTCTTCTTCTCCGCCGCCGGGTTCTTCCCCGGAAAAATAAGAGTCTCCTTCGGTTTTTTCCATCAGTTTCAAATCGTTGCTTTTCCTGATTTTATTTATAAAATCTTTTTCTTCTCCCGCGGAGAGAATTCCCGGGAGCTGAAGGGAGAGAAGGAGAAAAAGCGTCAGAATTTTCACGATTTTATTTTGTTCCTTTACGCCGCAAGCGGAGAGGCCCGGCTTCCGGCCGGCAAGTATTCGGCGCTTTCCGTTGCCGCGCGGCGGGGAGTCCTCCGGGAATACAACGGCGGCGCCCGCCGCTTATTAACGGCTCCCGCCTCGCAGTATGGGATTATTTTACAAAAAAAGCCCTTATAAATATAATAAAATCTAAATATGATTAATTTGTTTCGTAATTTTGAAAACAAAATCGTGACTTTTTACGTTTTTAAGTATTTTTTGCGCTATTTCGCGGTTTCCATAGCGGTTTTTATTTTTCTTTTCCTTATCGCCAGCTTCATACAGGTAGTCAACGAGGAAGGGGTAATGAACGGCTTTTCCGGCTACCTGCTTTTAAAAAGTCTCCTGTTCCTGGTCCCCAATATACTTTCGGTCTCCGTTCCCTTTTCTCTTATTATGAGCGTTATGCTTACCATCGGAGAGATCTCTTCCAACGGCGAGCTGACCGCCATCAGGGCCGGCGGGTATTCCTACGGCGAAATCTCCAGTTTTCTTTCTTTTTTTTCCCTGGCCCTGTGCTTCTTCCTTTTAGTCTCCAATAACTGGATCTCTCCCGCGGGGCTGAAAAAATCCAGGGAAAACGTGAGAACCATGTTCACCAGGATAACCAATATAAACATTTCTTCGGGCACTTTCGAAAAAATCTCGGCTTTTACGATATACGCCGCCAAAGCCTCGCGCGACGGCGAACTTGCGGGCGTCCTTTTAACCAGGAAGGTGGAGAAAAAGGGGGATACCCCCCCTTCCCTGATTTCGATCTCGGCCGGGAAAGGGAGCTACGGGATCATAAAGGAAAAGGGCATCAAAATAGACCTGCTGAACGGAAATTTTTCCCAGTTCAATACCGAGAATAATTCGGTTTACGTATGGGGGGATTTCGAAAAGTATTCGACTTTCATGCCTTTCAGCGTGGAGGAGAATAAAGACAGAACCGTTCCCCCGCGGGAACTGACCAGCCCGGAACTGCTGGCGGCTACGCGAACGGAGGGGAACCCGGAATACGCGTTCAAATGCGCTCAGGAGCTTTTTTCGAGGATCTTTCTTTCATTGACGCCGCTGGCTTTTTTTCTTCTGGCCGCCTCCCTCGGCTTTATTTTCGACAGGGAAAGCAAGTCTTTCGGATTTTTTATAAGCATACTGACTATATTCTGTTATTACGGGCTGGTAATACTGGCGGAGTTCTTCACCGCCGGGAACCGCTGGGCTTTCCCGTGGGCTCTGGGCGTCCCCCTGTTCATAACCCTGGCTTTCGGCGTCTTTTTGTGGAAATACAGGCTGGAGAACAAATGAAGACCGGAAGATTGGAAGATATGGAAGCGTTAGAAGGCATAGAGGGGCGGTTAAAACCTTTAAAAAACGGGAAAATTAAAAGGTCCTTGACCGTTTCTGGTTTTTTACTTTTTACCCTTTACTCTTCCCCCTTCCCCCTTTACCCTTTACTCCTTACTCTTCACTCTTTACTCTTTACGGCCGGAGAGGTGTCCGGATGAAGACTCTCGGAAAATACGCCGTCTCGGGTTTCATCGGGCCTTTCTTTTCCTCTCTTGCGGTTTTTTCTCTTTTTATGTTCTTTGGGGCGGCTTTCGAAAAGCTCGGCCTTTTTTCCAGGGTCGAAGACGGGGTAGGCATGCTTTTCAGGTTTTTGGCCTTCCAGACGCCGTTTTTCATTTCCATGCTGGTTCCGCTGGCGGCGCTTATCGGCATACTTTTCCTGATAAGCGAGCTTATGTCCACGGGCCAGTGGAAAGCGCTGGTGGCCGGCGGCTACAGGCCCTTCGACATAATAAAGCCGGTTATCTTTTTCTCCCTGCTTATAGCCGTTTCGCATTTTCTTTTCAACGAATTCGCGGCGGCCCCGGCTTATCTGCGCTCCAAGGCCGTTTATAACGAGCAGTTCAGGAAGGATAAAAATTGGAGATTCAGGGGGAATTCCAACGGCTCTTTCAGGATAAAGGACGTTTTTGTGAAATATTCCTCCTATAACCCCCTGGCGGGCGGTTTCCGGGGCGTTCTGGTGGAGTTTTACGACGGCGGGCGCGGTTTGCCTTTGAAAAAAATAAAGGCGGAAGCGATGTCCTGGGACGAAACGGCGGGGCTTTGGATCCTGAAAAAACCCAGCGTCATGGAGTACCGGGGAGGCGAGGTCGAGGCCGGATATTTCGAGACCTATCGGTTAGCCGGCTTTCCTTCGCCGCGCGAGCTGGTCGCGGACGCCCTGGTGGATAACGGGACCGGTTTTTTTGACCTGCTTTCCAGGATCTCGAAAATGAGAAAGATGGGTATAAAAACGGACGGGGAGCTTATCGCCCTGAATGCCAGGCTCTCGCAGCCGCTTTCGAGCCTGGTTATGGTCTTTATAGGGTGCGCCATCATGCTTTCGGGGCTGGTTTCCGGAAAAGTTTTCAATATAGGCGTTTCCATCTTTACCGGTTTTTCCTTCTGGAGTTTTACGGTTATGTCCGAGAGGATGGCCCAGATAGGCGTGCTGGGCCCCTTCCTGGGCTGCTTTCTGCCGCATTTGGTCTTTCTCTCGGTCGCCCTGTTTTCCCTTAAGAGGAGCCGGGCCTTTTAGAAAAAGACGATTTTTAATGTAATATAATATCCCTATGTATCTAAAACATTTCAAGCTGTCAAAAATGCCTTTCGAAAACGTTTGCGATACGGACTTCTTCTTTGAATCCGGAAATCACAAGGAGGCCTATTCGAGGCTCGCCTACGCGATAGAAGAAAAGAAGCCCTGCGCCGCGCTTACCGGCGGTTACGGTACCGGAAAAACCTTCGTGCTCAAGGCCGTGGAAAGAGACCTGCGCCGGAAAGGGTATCTTTTTTCCTCGGTTAACAATCCCCGTCTGGACGACCTGGGGCTTTTGAGAATGATACTTCACGGCTTTACCGGCTATGAAGTGCCGGCGAGGAAAGAAGACGTGCTTATGGGGATAGAAAAATTTTTAAAGGATACCAACCGGGACGGGAAACACGTGGTCGTGGCGGTGGATGAAGCGCAGGATATAGACGATCAGAAGGTTTTCGAGGAACTGAGGCTTCTTCTTAACTACCAGACGGAGAGCCGCTCCCTCCTGACGCTGGTCCTGAGCGGGCAGACGGAGTTGAGCGAAAGGCTGCATTCCAATAAACAGTTTTCCCAGAGGATATTCTTGAGCTACGATTTGAAACCGCTTGACCGCGATTCCACGGTTTCCTATATGAAACACAGGCTCGAAAAGGCCGGCGCGAACCGCGAGTTGTTCGATAAGGACGCCTGCGGCCTTGTGTATGAGCGTTCCGGCGGTATCCCGCGCTGGATAAACAATATAGGCAATATGGCTCTGCTCGCCGCTTTTTCCAGGCAAGCGGATATCGTGGACGTCGCCGCGGTAAACGAAGCGATAGAAAGCGCCAGGCAGTGAAATCCGTGAATCGTGATTCGGGACTCGTAAATCGAAACGGAGAAAAGAGGAAAAACAGCTAAAAAGGCGGTTTTATGAAAAAAATTCTCGCGATAGGCCCCCATCCGGACGATATGGAATTCGGCTGCGGCGGGACCCTTTACAAGCTCTCCAAAAAAGGCTTTCAGATCAATCTCCTGGTCATGACCGGGGGCGAATACGGAGGGGACTGCGACGTCAGGAAAAGAGAACAGCTGGAATCCGCGAAAATACTCAAGGCGGGGATTTTCTGGGGCGGTTTCAGGGACACCGAGGTGCCCATGGGCAGAGAGCTCATAAACGAAATAGAGAAGAACATAAAAAAGATAAAGCCGGATTTTATTTTCGTGAATTATTTCAACGATACTCACCAGGATCACCGCAACGTGGCCAAAGCGGCGGTTACGGCCGCCAGGTACGTGAACAATCTTCTTTTTTACGAAGTGCCCACGACCCTGGATTTTCTGCCGAACATATACAAGGACATCGGCGACGTCCTCGACGTCAAGACCAGACTGCTTAAATGCCATTTTTCCCAGGTGCGCAAAACCAAGGTCAAGAATCTTTCCATCATAGAAAGCGCGAAAAGCGCCGCGATTTTCAGGGGTTATCAGGCCAGGGTTAAATACGCCGAGGGTTTTATGGCCCAGAGAATACTTCTGGATCCCGTCGTTTCCTGAACCCGCCGGGGATCCCGGGATACGGCGGAGATAAGGAGCCGTTAAAAAATAACCGGCGTATTTGGAGGCGCAGTTTTGAGTTGGATACGAGGCGCGACGAGCGAGCATACCGGGGGTCTGTGAACGAGGAGCAACGAAGTA
>PEXN01000121.1:0-15455 GCA_002774685.1 Elusimicrobia bacterium CG08_land_8_20_14_0_20_51_18
GCCGCTTTCCCGGGCGGGATTGTTCCCCGCGCCGGTTTCGTGAATCGTAAAGCGTGAAGCGTCATTAATGATTTTCTCCGGATCCCGGATTACGAGTCACGTTTTCCCTTACCGTTCTAAGCGTTTCTTCCCATTTTTCTTTTTTCGGGAAGTTTATTACCGCCGATGCCAGGCTTACCGAGATAAGCACGTAAAAATCCAGCCTGTTGCCGGAAAGCATGAACAGGATGAAACCCGTTAAAGCCGAACTTTCGTTCAGGGCGCCGGTTACTATTTCCGAGACCGTAAGGGCGTTCACGGCCGCTTCCTCCGAGACGAAGCTCCGGCCGAGGATGACGGCTTTAACGAACCTTATGGAAAATACCATTGAAATGCCGAGTATGTAGAAGGCGTATCTCAGAACGCCCGTTTGTCCCGAGAGCCCGTGCGCCAGGGGCTTTACTCCCAGCGCCGTAAGAAGCTCGCAAACGCCGATCAGGACCAGTATGGTAAAGGAGAGAGCCAGGTAAATTATCACGCTGGTAGAGTAATTTTTGGAGAATTTTTCCATGGCTGACCTTTTAGACCGACGCTTTTTTCGACTCGGCGGCCCTGAACGCCGATTCTATGAGCGGCTCCGGGGAAATATCCTCTCCGACCGCCTGCCTCATCCACTCCCTGGGGGTCACGGTCCCTATTTTGCACATCCTTTCCATGTGTTCGCCGACCGGGTTCTTCTCGAAGAACTTCTCCACCTGCCAGGCTATGATATGGCCGAGCGGATAATCCGGGAGGTAAATGGCGTGGTAGATCATATGCGAGTAGACGGCGAGTATCGCGCTGTCCTTCACCCCGAAGACCGGGGCGTAGTATTTGTTCCAGACGCCTCTGGCCGTCTTCATTACGGCTTCCCCGAGCTGTTCCGGCGTGAAGTTCTTTTTGGAATACATCCAGTTCCAGACGCCCATGTCCACGAGCGCGACGCCGGCTATTTCCATAGTAGACCAGAAGATATCCAGCGCCTTCATGGCGGCCTTTTCCCTTTCGTTCATTTTCAGGCCGAGTATTTCCAGGTCCCTGTCCTGGAAGACGAAGGCGAAGCCTTCGGTGAAGGCGGTGTTGGGCACTCCGTGCAGAATGGAGTGGTCGACCCTGTAAAGCGAGAAAACCTGCTCCACGCAGTGGCCGAGCTCGTGCATGGCCGTGTTGAAGGCCTGGTAATCCATTTTCCCGCCGGCTTTGGCCCTGGTGCGCAGGTGGGCCTTTTTCGTCTTCATTTCCGGCCCCCAGGCGTGCCCGGCGCCCCTGGCGGGGTCCGCCTCTATCCTCGCGGCCAAAAATTCCGCGGTTTCGCGGTCGAAGCTGAGTTTCTCCAGTATGTTCGGTATGTCTTTCTGGAAATCCTCAAGCGCCGGATATTTTTCGGCTACCAGCGCGTCGAGTTTTTCCCCGGAAATCGAGCCCCTGGACTTGAAGCCGGCGTACCAGACGTCGAAGGGTTCCAGAGCCCTGCCCAGCCTGGCTTTTATGAGTTCCGAAACGGAGCGGGCCGTCCGGGAGGTCAGGATCTTTACGAACATCGCCTCTATTTTCTTTTCCGGTATTTCCCTGTAAAGGTTGAAGCTCCTGTCTATGAGCCGGGGATAGAGAGGGTAATAAGCGTCCTCTTTGCGGTGCGCTTTGAAGATATTGGAGAGATGGCGGTATCTTTCCGGCGTTTTATCGGCGTGTTTCTTGCCGTCCAGTTCGTCGGCAAAGGGATTATAGGTATGTTCTTTCGAGTTTACGAAAGAGACGGGCAGGTCTTGGCTTATTATCCTTTCCATCGTTTTGTATACCGCGCGCTGGCAATTAAGATTTTTCGCCGAGTTTTCCGAATAATAGGTTTTCAAATGGTCCCTGAGGCCCCAGTGCGAGATGAGTTCCAAATCGTCCGGGAAAAGCTTTTCCCCTTTTTCGTCCCGCAGGCCGCCCATGAAAATATTGTAGCCGTAAACGTATTCGGCCGATTTGGCGTAGGTGTCGGTTATTTCCTGGGAGATCTCCGCCGGCACCCTGAAAAGATGTCTCTGGGCGAGGCGGGTTTCGGCCCACTTAGTCCTCGACCAGCCGGTCCCCTTTTTCAGGCAGGTTTCCAGCGTCTCCGCTTCGAAATTCAGGAGAACCAAAAAGGCGAGTTTGGTTTTGAAAAGGTCGTCGGTCAGATGCACGGCCGGGTTCAGCGAGGCGAAAACCGCGTCCGAAGGATGCATGGGTCCCGTGTCTTCGTCGAGCTCATGCCTGAGGTCCAGCATGAGCGCCGTGAAATGACCGCTTATGCTTTCGTATTTCCTTTCGAACCTTTCCAGTAAAGTTTCCAGGTCCTTGCCGGTCATGAAATTCTTCAGGCAGAAGGCCGAGAAGTCCGCTTCGGTCCCGTCCTCTTTTCTCCAGAGCGCCGCGGTCTGGGCCGCGCATTTTTTTATCCTGTCTTTCTCCGACGGATGTTTTTGGGAAAGTTCTTTTACGACTTTATCCAGGGTTCGTTTTTTTACCATTTCGTCCTCCAATTAAGCGTAATTCGAAACTCGTGACTCGTAATTCGTGACGAAAAAAACGGCTAATAGGCGCAGTATTCCTCGCCTTCCTCCGATCTGCCGGAGGAGTTTATTATGACCAGCCCGTAATGCACCGACTGCGGGTCGGAAAAATACAGGTACGCTGAGGAGCCGTCCACGGCGGCCCGGTAGTTTTTGTCGAAAGAGGCGTTCCTTATGTATTTTACCCCGTTGCCGTAACCCGCGACGGTATTTATTACCGGTATATACGGCAAGTGCGCGGGGATCAGTTCTTCCAGGCTTCTCGGACGCCTGCCGTTCTTTACGTAGTAGGCGGAAAGGGCTTTGCGTACAAGGTCTAGGGCTTCCCTGAAACCGGCGGTGGACACGGCGTCTTCGTAACCGCCGGAGATTATCTTATCTATCTTTTCTCCGGCGGAGGTAAGCTCGTAAAGCACCATGTTTTTCTTTTTCTCGTCGAGGTTCGAGGGATTTTCTTCGAGGGTCTTTTTTATGGAATCCAGCAGGACGGAAGTTTCCGCGGGCGCCGCGGCGGCTTCAATGTCCGCCGGCGGAGAGTCCGTTTTTACCGTTTCGGAAGAAGCGGAGATAAAAGCCTGCGAAGAGACGGGGATTCCCGTTTCCTGCGCAAAAGAAGCGGAAGAAAAAAACAGGAACAGGAACAGGGACAGGCCGATGGCGGAAATCATTATTCTTATTATATAAAATTAGGCCGAAGTACGCTTTGTTCGGGCGCTGTTTCCAGCGAGCCGGTCGACCGTTTCAAGGCGGCAGGGGCTATTACGAAGAACCTGCGGTTACATGCGGACGGCTGGAAGGTTTTCCGGATTTACTGAAATTTTATATCATAATAAAAGAGACATATTTACTTGCAAGTTAAATAATAGCCGGGCAGGAGAGGATATGGGAACGATATTTTCAGACACGCTGGTAAAATTAAGAACGGGGGCCGGTTTCAAGACGGCATACAGTTTTTTTCAGGAGAACGGCGGGAAATCCGTGCTCGGTATTTCCTACCGCAAATACCTTTTGCTTGAGCAGGGAAAGAACCTTCCCGCTCTGTCGCGGCTGACCTGCTTTTCATACGCGCTTCGTCTGGTGCCGCAGGGTCCCGAGGCGAACGCCCTGGCGGTGGCCTGGCTTAAGACGTTTGCCGGCGACGATGTTTACCGGGAAGTGCTGGCTCCGCTGGTCGCTCCCAAGGCCGAAGCCAGGGGAATGACGCCCTTGCACGACGCCATGAAAAAAAACTTATCGGAAAAAAGATATTTTCTTACTCCGGATCAGTACCGCGCCATACTTTCCAGTTACGAGTCTTATCTATGCTATCAGGCTCTCAGCAACGAAACCGCGTCATGGAAAGCGGAGGAGCTGGCCAAAACTCTGCGCCTTGATAAGACCGGAGCTCTCGCCGGTCTGAAAGCCCTCAAAGAGGTAAAGCTCGTAAAGGAGCCGCACAAGGGCGTTTTCAGCAGCCCCCTCGCCGGAATGCAGATAGACGGTCCGCAGTTCAACCTGCTCGAAGCCTCTTTCAGGGCCAAAAATGAGGAATACCATAAAAGGTTGGTGGAATCCGGGACCAGCGAATGGGTCTCCACCTGTCTTCTGCGGGCTGACGGAGAGGTCTTCAAAGGTTACCTGCCTCTCATGAACCTCAATATGCAGGCTGCGGGGGTATACGCCATATCGAAGAAGACGCCCTCTTCCGCCCTTTTTATGATCGAGTCCCGCCTCACCCGTCTTCGCGATTTTTGACCATGTGACCCGGCGGGTCACTAAAAGCGTCTTTTTGCCCACCCCGGGGCGTCGTAAGCAATCAGGCCCGGAAAACCCGAACCTTCGCCTCATGCGCGACGCAGCTATTTCCGCTAGACTATTCCTTGAAGGCAAATAAAGTATAAGGAGTAATAGGATGAAAAAAATACTTGCGGCATTGGTGGTTTCGGCAGTTGCGGTTGCGGGGGCGTATGCGGCGGAGTTCAGCGATCTGGCGGTAAAATCTTCAGACCTGGCGGCGGCCGTGACCGAGGCGGCCGAAACGCAGGATCTGGAATCGGCCGTTCCGGAAATAAAGTTCTCTAAGGCGCTGACAAAAGACACCATAGTAAGGCTTCTTACTGACAGGGATCCGGAAATGCGTCTGGCTATGCTTAGGTCCCTGCGCTTGGAAGTGCGGGACCCCGATGTGCTGTACGAAGTTACTGACATAGCTACCAGCAGGCATGAATCCCAGAACCTGAGAATGGAAGCCATCCGCGTCCTTTACTGGGCTGCCGATATGCCGGGAGTCACCGACGCTCTGACCGGGATCGTGCTTGCAAGACAGGAAGAGACGACGCTCCGCGTAAGGGCTATGTGGTCGCTCCATGAAGTTTTTTCCAAAAACGCCGATGTCGAGACCCTGTTCATGGACCTGACCCTGGAAAGGAGATATCCGGAACTGCAGTCCGCCGCGATGTGGGTGGTCCGCAAGAACATAAAAGATCCCCAGGTGGTGGAAAATCTTTCTGAAGTGGCGAACAGCAGGAGGTATGACGATACGGCGCGGGTCACGGCGGTTTACTGCCTCGCCGCGGCTACCGTCGATCCCGTCGTCAGCCGGATGCTCGAAGATATTACTCTCGACTGGCGCGTGCCCAATTCCGTCCGCGCCGCCGCGATACAGGTGATGACCGGAAATTATCACTACGCTTATTATCCCTGGCCGTCTCACTGGGTTTATTGAGCCTTTTTTAAATTAAGAAAGGGGGACGGATTAACGCCGTCCCCCTTTTTATTGCCAGTAATTTTTTACGAAAGGTCTGCGGTAATCCAGGCGTTATTTTCCCGGATCGCCGGATCTATATCCTCCGCTCCCCGGCGGGATCAAAAAAGTGGAGGCGCTCCGTTTCAAAATTAAACCAGATGTCGCTTTTTCCGGAAGGCCACTTCAGGCCCGTGGAAAACCGGAGTTCGGCCCCCGCGGCCGAAACCGTAAGTATGGTAACGGCCCCGGTGGGTTCGCTCATGACGACGCCGCCTTTCATCCAGCCTTCGCGGGGTTCCCCCGAAACCGAAACGTTTTCCGGCCTTATGCCGCAGATAAAGCCGTCTTTCCCTTCCGCCTGCTGAAGCGTCCGGAACCCGAGTTCGCGAAGCTGCGCGCCGGTAAGAAGGTTTATTTGCGGGGTGCCTATGAAAGCGGCCACAAAAACATTCGCCGGCTTGTCGTATATCTCCTCGGGGGAACCGATCTGCTGTATGCGGCCCTCGTTGATAATTACTATCTTGTCGGACATAGTCATCGCCTCGACCTGGTCGTGGGTGACATAAACGACGGTGCCCTTGACGCTGCGGAACAGCATTTTAAGTTCCCCCCTCGTCCTGTCCCTGAGTTTCGCGTCGAGATTACTGAGCGGCTCGTCCAGAAGAAAAACCTTGGGATTTCTGATGAGGGCTCTCGCCAGGGCGACCCGCTGCCGCTGTCCCCCGCTTAGAGCGCGCGGCTTGCGCTCCAAAAGACTTTCCAGCCCCAGCATGGTAGAGATCCTGTTAAGCCTGGAATCTATTTCTTTAGCCGGGACCTTGCGCAGGCGCAGGCCGAGGGAGATATTGTCCCTCACGGAAAAATGGGGATAGAGGGCGTAATTCTGGAACACGAAAGACATATCCCTGTCCCGCGGATGAACCCCGTCCACGTCCCTGCCGCCGATGAACACCTTTCCCGAAGATTGGTCTTCCAGGCCCGCTATTATCCTGAGCAGGGTGGTTTTTCCGCAGCCGGAGGGCCCCAGAAGCGACACGAACCGGGAATCGTCCACGTTAAAGGAGATGTTCTCCAATACCGGCTTCGAGGCGCCGTGGAAAGTTTTGCAAAGGTTTTCTATCCTGATCTCAGCCATAAATATCTCCTCTCCGGCCCCGGCTTTATAAAGGGACCGGGTTATCGCACCGTTATCCTGCCCCGGGCGTAACCCGGGGAGTGGCGTATCTTAAGGACTACCGTCCCTTTTTTTTCGCTGAACGAAACTTCCGCGCCGTCGGAGGCCGCGGAGGAGACCGGGAAACCGCTTATCGCTATAATGTCGGAATCGACCGAATCCGTGCGGTAATGTATTTCCATTTTACCGCCCGTTCTTACGGCGGAAGTCACCTCGCAGGTCGCGTAGCGCAGCGTCGCGCCGCCGCCGAGCCGCAGGTGGACGGGGGTTACGACGCCCGTCCTGTTGCGCATGCGCACCGGGAAACGGATATTCTCCCCGTTGAACCGGAGCGAGACTTCCCCGCCGGTGATGTCGTCGTGATAATTGGCGATAAACAGGAACCCGGAATCGGCGTTCCTGCGAAGCATCGTGATAAGGTCGTAATTCCCGGACGATACCGACTTGGCTATTCCGAGCCGCGAGCAGACGGAATCGAAGGCCGGCTTGAAATAGTCGAACTTGTCGGAGAAATGGAATCCAAGCAGGCAAAGGCGGCCTTTTCCTACTTTCCTGAGCAGTCCGCAGGGTTTTCCCCCGAAACGGGCCAGGACTTTGTCGTTCCGGCTGAGGCCTTTGAAAACGTTTATATCCTGGTTATGCAGGTAGGTTTCCTTCCCGAGGAAAGAGACGGTCCTGACGGAGCTTTCCCTTTCCGCCTTAAGTCCCAGCAAACGCAGAAAGACCTCGCTCTTGTTCCAGGCGGGATCCCTGAGCATAGTTTCCCCGCAAAAAAGCAGGAGCCCGCCGGCCGAGACGTAATCGTAAAGCTTCCTCTGAGTTTCGGCGTCCATGAACATTATCGAGGCTACCGACAAAGCTTTTACGCCCGAAAGGCCGTCTTTTTTAATATCTACGAGCCCCACCTGGCGGCCGGAAAGATAAGCCATGCGCGCCATCCCGTCGAAGAAGAATTCGTTGCGGAGGTCGAACAGCCTGTCGGCCAGCGGGCCGGAAAGGTATTCCGTATTGTAATAGTCGGGATAGAACCCGATATTAATATCCGCGGCCGGCGGCATACCGGCGACGGCCTTGCCCAGACCGTTTATGAAAGACCCGAAATTTTTCAGGCTGTAGAAATGGCTGCGGAGCGTTCCGTCGGAGGCTATCGGGGCCTGCCATTCGTGGTATTTGCCGAATTGCCCTATGCCTTCCTCGTTCGTGCCGCCGGAGAACATATAGCAGTTCAGGCCGTTGAGGCCGCTCATTAAAGTGGTCCTCAGGTTCAGCCCGACGTCGGCCGGGTAAAGCCGCGGCTTGTCGCTCAGAATACCGGTCTGAAGTTCCGCGCAGACCGCCGGCGACCCTTTCGGCGTAATGCTCCTGACCACCGCCGACGTTATGCCGATGTCGTGGAAATTTTCATAGTCCAGTCGCCGCATCTGATACGCCCCGCCGAAGATGACGCCGTCGGCTTTCCTGGGGAAATCGCCGAATTTAATGGTCGTGGTGGGCGAATAGAGGCCGCGGCCGCGAAGATCGTAATCGTAAAATTGCGGGATATTCGCCTGTACCGGGGTATGAACGCCGAGTTCCCTGGCCAGGTCGTGGAGTTTGCCGAAGTAGACGGCGTAATACTCCTTGTAATAATCCCCCCAGTCGAGCAGGGTCTTGAGGTTCCGCTCTTCCAGGTAGTTGCCCGGCTGTTTTATTTCGCCGAAGCCCTTATAGGAGGTTTTACAGGCGGCGTTAAGATTTTTTATTTCCCCGTACCTGGTCTTAAGGAACCGGCGGTACATCTCGTTGGAATACGGGGCGTAGTCGCCTATTTTCCCGAGCCAGTTTATCATCCCTATCTCGTTACAGAGCTGGAAAAATATTATATTCCCGCCGGGATACTGGAGTTTGGTCAGCAAAGGGAGCAGATGGCGGTACCAGGAGCGCACCTTTTCCATGAACTCGGGGTGGTTATAGGCCGGCGGCCGCTGGTGGTGTATGGTTTTCCCGCTGTTGGACCCGAGGAAGAGGTTGGGGTATTTTTCGGAAAGCCAGTCCGGCAGACCTTCGTTCATCATTTCCCCGTTCGAGACGGGCCCCACGCGGGGTACGAAAAAGAGGCGCTGTTTGGCAGTGAGCTCGAGGAATTTCAGAAGGTTCCGGCGCGGATGGGTTTTCCCGGTAAAATCGAACACTCCCTCTTTTATTTCATGCCAGCGCCACGGTATGTAGGAAGCCACGGCGTTGAGGCCGGCTTCCCTCGCCCGCTTCAGCCGGTCGTTCCAGTCTTCGGGATCCGAGCGGAAATAGTGGAATTCCCCGGAATAGATGAATTCAGGTTTGCCGCCCAGGATGAACGCCCCGTCGCGCATTTCGGGTATTATCGCGTGTTTCATATCTTTTCCCTCGTTATCCGGTAAGCCCCGTTAGAGACGACGGTCGTTTTGCGGTTAAGGACGGAGGCCTTTGCCGCCGGCCCCCGCCGGCATCCTTCTCTAATGGGGTAATCGCCGCCGGACTTCCCCGTAGTTTTTTTAACCGTTATACGGACCTTTTTTCCGCGCACGAGCCGCTCCATGGTAAAGCCCGGCCAAGCCGCGGGGAGTCTGGGGTCTACGATAAGTTCCCCGTTTTCCATCCTGACGCCGAGAAATCTTTCCGTTATACACCTGAAAAGCCAGGCCGAAGAACCGCTGTACCAGGTCCACGCCCCCTTGCCTTCGTAGGGGGATTCGGGTCCTTCGATATTGCCGGGGGTGACGTATGGTTCGCCTTTGTACCTGTCCGGATCTTTGGCGGAGAGCAGCGGCGGGCAGAGCCTCGTCACGGTCTGATAAACTTTTTCCGTATTTCCGGCGACGGCCTGCGCCCATATCGCCCAGGTCGCGGCGTGCGTGTAAACGCCTCCGTTCTCCCTTATCCCCGGCGCGTACCTGGTCAGGTAGCCGATGTTCTTATCCACGACCGAATAGGCGGGCGTGAACAGCAGGACGCCGTAATCCCGGTAAAGCCGTTTTTCTGTGACGGACAGGAGTTTCCTGGCGCGTTCCCCGTCCACCACTCCGCTTATCACGGCCCAGGTTTGGGGGTTGAGATGTATCTTGCCCTGCTTGCAGGACTCTACGCCCAGAACCTCGCCGCTGTCCTTTGTGGCGAGCATGAACCATTTGCCTTTAAAAGCGTGCTTCAGCAGCGCCTTCTTTAGTTTTTGCGATTCGAACCTGTAGCGCGCGGCTCTTTTGCCGTTTTTATCCGCCCTGGCGCAAATTTCCGAAAAAGAATTAAGCACATGCACGAAGAACTGCGCCAGCCAGACGGACTCGCCCTTCCACTTCACCCCTACGCCGTTCAGGCCGTCGTTCCAGTCGCCTTCGCCCATCAGCGTAAGCCCGCGCGGGCTCAGACGCTTCAAAACCCGCTCGATGGAAGCGAGGCAGTGCTCGTAAACGGTTCCCTGCCCGCCGTCGAAATATTCGGCCTTTTCCCGCAACAGGGAAAAATCGGCGGTTTCGTGCAGGTAATTGGCCGTGAGGAACGGCAGCCAGAGCAGGTCGTCGGAGATATCCGTGAACCGGCCCTCTTCGGAAATCGGATGCCACCAGTGATGCACGGTGCCGTCCTTCTTCTGATGGGAAGCGTGCAGTTTGATCTGGGCTTTGGTTCTCTTCGGTTCAAGCGGCAGGTAGATCTGGCTGTCCTGCAATTGGTCCCTGAAACCGAAAGCTCCGCCGCACTGGTAGTAGGCGGTCCTGGCCAGCATCCGGCAGGAAATGGTCTGGTATTTCAGCCAGTAATTCACCAGCAGGTCTATGGCCGGGTCGGGAGTGGAGACCTTCAGCCTGCCGCACAGTTCCAGCCAGTGGTTTTTCGCTTCCCGCAGGAACTTGCCGGGAGTTTTGAGGGCCTTTACGTACTTCGGGTAGTCCGCGGAGAAATCTTCCCTGCCTATTATCCCCATGGAAAAAACGAATTCCTTTTCCGAACCGGCGGGAAGGTCCAGGTCGAAAAGCATCGCCGCTGCCGGCTCGAAGCCCATTCCCGTCCTGCCTTTGAGCGGACCGCCCTCCTTAAGTATGCGGGCGTCGCGCCAGCCGTTATAGGTCCCGAAAATTTCCTCTTTTTCGCAGGTGTAGGACGAGGGTCTGGCGCTGGAGGCGAAAAAGAATTTGAACGGCCAGTCTTTATTCCAGCCGGAGTCCCCCGGCAGAGGCGCCGTCCAGAGGTTAGATCCCGCTATTATCGCGTTGGTTTTTTTGTCGAACCGGGTCTTTATGAAAAGGTTGTGGAATTCCCTGTGCCAGTCCGGGAAAACGCCCAGCAGGAGTTCGAGGTAGGTTATCAGCGAAAGAGAACGCTTCCTGCCCGAAAGATTTTTAATTTTCAGCGTCCACATTTCGCAGGTCATATCCCGGGGCACGAAGACGGTGAATTCCGCCTCTATTCCCGACACCCTCGTCCTGAACGCCGAATAGCCCATTCCGTGGACGCATTCATATTTCTGGAATTTCGGCTTGAGAGGCTGCGGCGTCACGGACCAGGATTTCCCCGTCTCCCTGTCGCGGAACAGCAGGAATTTCCCGCAATGATCGCCCACCGTGTCCTGCTGCCAGCGGGTCGCCCGGTTGAGCATGGAGTGGTCGAGCCAGGAATAGCCCCCGCCGGCCTGGGAAAGCGTAACCCCCCAGCGCCCGTTCGAGATGACGTTTATCCACGGCCGGGGGGTTCTCCAGTCGGTTATGGTGTAAGACGCCCCGCCGTCCGAAAAGTACCCGTATTTGCTTTTCAAAAGTTTTTCTTTCTTCATTTTTTATCCTTTGACCGCGCCCGCGGCTATGCCTTTTATATAGTGTTTCTGCGCCAGGAGGAAGATCAGGACGGCCGGGATCACCACGACCACGGCGCCGGCCATCAGGAACGCCCAGTCGGTATTGTATTGCCCGTTCGCGCTCGCGAGCGCCACGGGAAGGGTGTATTTATCCTCCCTGAGCATTATTATCAGGGGCCAGAGGAAATCGTTCCACGCGCCGATGAAGCTGAACACGGCCAGCGTCGCTATTATGGGCCGGCAGAGAGGCAGGATTATCCGCCAGAAAATGGAGAATTCCGAAAGGCCGTCTATCCGCGCGGCTTCGAGGATCTCTTCGGGGATCTCCGCCATGAACTGCCGGATCATGAAGATGGCGAATACGGCGGCCGAGCCGGGGATTATAAGGCCGGCGTAAGTGTTGAGAAGGCCCATGGATTTAAGTATAAGGAAAACCGGCAGCATCGTGACCTGCCCCGGCACCATCATCGTGACGAGGAGGAGGGCGAAGAGTTTTTCCCTGCCCGGGAACCGGAGCTTGGCGAAGGCGTAAGCGGCCATCGAGTTGAACAGCACGGAAAGTATAGTAACGAAGACGGCGTAGATCACGCTGTTGAACAGATGCGTCCACATGCTCACGGCGGCAAAAAGCTGGCGGTAGCCGTCCAGCGTGAACCTGGAAGGGAACAGCGACGGGTGCTTCGTAAATATCTCGTCCGGAGGTTTGAACGAGGTCGAGATCATCCAGATGAAAGGAAAAAGCGTTATCGCCACGGAGATCAGCATGAAAGCGTAGAACGCGGTTTTCGAGAGTTGTTTCTTCATCAGGCCGCCTCCTCTTTTCTCTTCTGGACGCGGAACTGCAGGAAGGTAAAGACGAAAACTACGGCGAAGAGCGCGTAAGCCATGGCCGACGCGTAGCCGAGATTGTAAAACTTGAAGCCGTGCCTGTACATGTGCAGGACCACCGACATGGTCGCGTTCATCGGCCCGCCGCCGGTCATGATATACGGCTCGGCGAAAAACTGCAGATAGCCTATCGTGGTCGTCACGGTTATAAAGAAGAAGGTGTTGCGCAGCATCGGAAGCGTTATGTACCAGAACTTCTGGGACCAGCTGGCGCCGTCTATATCGATGGATTCATAAAGGGATTCGGGGATGGACTGCAGGGCGGCGAGAAAGATCATGGTATTGTAGCCGAACCCTTTCCAGACGGCCATAACTATAAGGGACGGCAGGGCGAGCCATTTGTTGGAAAGCCAGTTTTGCGCCGGAAGGCCCAGCGAAGAGAGGAGCATGTTGAATATCCCGAACTCCGGGTTGTAAAGCCATCTCCAGATTATCGCCACAGCGACCATCGTCGTTATCACGGGAATGAAATACGATACCCGGAAAAAAGCCTTGAACCGCAGGATTTGGGCGTTAAGCGCGATGGCGAGCGAAAGCGAAACGAAAATGCCGAGGGGAACGCCTATAAAGGCGAAGACGAGCGTATTGCGGAGGCCGGCCAGGAAGATCCGGTCCGAAAAAAGCGCGGAGTAATTTTCCAGGCCGATAAAGGCGACTTTGCCAAAGTCGTTTATCCCGTACATGTTCCAATTGGTCATACTGGCCGTGAAGGAGCCGAGTATGGGGATGAACAGGAACACGGTAAGCACGGCCATGGCGGGCATGATAAAAAGGAAGGCCGCGTACTGGACGCGTTTTTTCTCCGCGTCGCCGCCCTTTTTGCGCAGGTACAGGAAAACCGCCGTCACGGGCAGGAGGCAGAGCAGGATCGAGACCGCGATCTTAAAGGCGGCGGACTGCGTCCTTTCCGATTTTTTAAGTATTCCGGCTATGTCCGCCGAAAGTTTTTCCCTGGCCGCGGAAGGTTCGGTTTTGCCGTAAAGGGCCTCTTCCACCGCGTCGTCTATGGCCGCCGCGACGCTTTCCCATTCGGGGATCTGGGGCGGGGCTTTGGCGGTCTCCAGCTCTTTCCGGAAAGGCGACAGTTTTTTATTGCCGGCGAGGGAAGCCGCGTTCCAGGCTTTCCTGTTCGCGGGGAGGTCGCCCGAAATCTCGTACCACCGGGCCTGCATTTCGGGCGTAGACAAAAACTCCATGAATTTCCACGCCAGCGGCTTGTTCCCGGAATTTCTGAACATCACCAGGTTGCAGCCGCCCATGAAAGACGCGCGCCGTTCCCCCCCGGGGAGTCGCGCGGTGGCCCAGCGCCCGTTAAGGCCCGGTTTGGAAGTTTCCAGCTGGGATATCATCCAGGGGCCGGAAATAAAAGCGGGAAAGTGTCCGGACTCAAAAGCCGTCAGCAGGTCCATTTCCCTTCCGCCTTCCAGGGGAGACAGCTTTTCGTCGAAGAAGCGTTTTAAATACGCGACGGTTCTCTCGAAACTGCCCGGAGTCAGCGGTTCTCCGCCTTGCAGGAGTTCCCCCCCGCTCTGCCAGTAAAACATAAGGAAGATCTGCCAGTCGTTGGTCGGAAGAGAGAGAGAATATCCCGACTCCTTGGCCGCGAG
Source organism: Elusimicrobia bacterium CG08_land_8_20_14_0_20_51_18 (assembly GCA_002774685.1). Taxonomy (GTDB): domain Bacteria; phylum Elusimicrobiota; class Elusimicrobia; order Elusimicrobiales; family UBA9959; genus 0-14-0-20-51-18. Next base: position 13,754 of record PEXN01000121.1, read on the forward strand.
GAGCGCCTTGGAGAACCTGTAAAAACCCTCCCAGTCTTCCGGGGGAGCGTCATATCCGGCCTTTTTCGCCAGGTCCGAGCGATAGAACAGAACGCGCGTATCCACGTACCAGGGAATACCGTACCATTCCCCGCCGGAGAAGTTGGACTCGAGGGCTCCCGGGAAGAAATCGCCGGGCTTTATCGTCGAGCCTTTAACCAGGCCGGTAAGAGGCTCTATGGCGCCCATCGCCTTGAATTCCGGCATCCAGGTCGTTCCCATCTGGCTTATGTCGGGAGCCATATCCCCTATAACGGCGGTGACAAGTTTTTCATGCGCCCCGGTCCACGGGATAGACTGCGTTATTACTCTGACGCCGGGGTTCCTGGACTCAAAAAGGTCCGCCGCCTGGCGGATAAGCTTTCCCTCCGCTCCCATCGCCCAAACCGTTATCCGCTCGCCGGCCTGCGCCCCGGCGGCGGAGAAGCAGAGAATCAGGGTCGCGACGCGAAAAGCCATGCCGAAAGCCTTCATTTCCCCTCCCCGACCGACAATTCTCCCAGATAAACGGCAGGCGTCAGAAAAAACCAGTTGTATTTGGCGTCGGAGGGTTTGCGGCTGTCGATATTGTGGGCGGCGACGGAAAACCCTATGGCGGATTTTCCTATGCCGAAGGCCGCCCTGTCTATGGAAATGACCGCGCTGTAGCCGTCGTCGCCGACCTTATAATCGAGCAGTTCCAGTTTGCCGGCGGTTTCGGCGGGGTGCAGCATTTCAAGCATTCTCATGGTCCCCCCGCTTCCGGGCGAAAGAATTATCTGGTAATCGTCGGCGCCGTCCCACGCGAACTTGTTGTTAAGGGAGTCTATGTATATTTCTATGGAATCGTCGTTGTACATGACGGCGTCGGGGGATTTCGATACGATATCGGAATCTTTGACCTCTATTTTAGCGTAAAGCCGGGCCGTATCGGCGGTCAGAAAAGTCTCCGCCCCGTAGCCGGGCTGCATATTCCGGCCGGAAGATATATGTTTCCCGGAAAGTTTTATTTTCACGGAATTTTTTTTCCAGACCCGGGACCCCGGGCCGAGCTCGCCGGCGGACAGTCCTTCCGGTTTCTCCGGCGCCTTTATGGAAGGGCGTTTATCGAGGGAATAAACGGCGGACGGCAGGAAAGGGAGCTCTTTCCGGTTGAGTTTCACGTATTTGCCGCCGAAACCCGCGGCCTTCATGCCTTTGAGCGTTTCGGGCCTGGACATAAAAAGTTTCCAGATCAGCCCGCTTCTGAAATTTTCCAGCATCAGCAGGGCGGGCCCCTGGTTTATGGCGTAGGCGTCCTCCGCGAAAAAATTCCGGTCGAGATTAAAAGAATCGGAAAAGCCGTAGCGTCCCCAAAGTTTCCCCCCGTGCGTTCCGTAAAAATGCCTGAGGGCCGCGATGGAAAGTTTCGGCGTAAAAACGATGGAGGCCGCGGCCGCGGACGGGGCCACCGTTCCGTCATGGCTGGCCGGGCCGGGAGGCGCCCCGTAGGCGTTGTAACCGTCGGGGCCTATGCTGGCCGTAAGCCCCCAGGAGTTTTTCCCGTAACTCTTGAAAAGTTTCGAATTATCCATGCAGAAACGCCGATTGGCGAGCGTGGCTTCCACGGAATTCAGGAAGTAATCGGCGTACCCGTCGCTCTTGCCGCGGAAATCTATAAAGACGTGGGAGAACTGGTGCGTGA
>PEXN01000121.1:15525-23669 GCA_002774685.1 Elusimicrobia bacterium CG08_land_8_20_14_0_20_51_18
TCCGCTTTTAAGCGGGAAGGTCGGAGACCCCAGCGCCAGGATATACATTACCGAGCTTTCGTCGTATTGGTGCCACTTGTAAGACAAAAAACCGCTTTCCGGCTTCCAGCCCCCCGAAAGGAGGTCTCCGCCGTCGGCCATCCACTGCCAGTCCGCCCGGCGATAGAGCTTTTCGGCCAGCGAAGAGATCTCTTCATCCCCGAAATACGCCGCCGCCGTAAGGGCTCCGGAAAGGAAGAGCGCCGTGTCGATCGACGACAGTTCGCAATTCCAGACGCGCTTCCCGGTTTCCATGTCGACGAAATGGTAGAAAAAACCGTGTTCGGTTTCCATTTTTTCCAGGAAAAACCGCAGAGTGGTTTTTACCAGGCGACCGGCGTCCTGTTTCCCGATCCAGCCTCTTTCGACGCCGGCCGCCAGGGAAGCGAGGCCGAAGCCGACCCCGGCCACCGACGCGGGAGAATACCTGAAGTCCGGGGCCCGGAAATTGGACGCCTTGTCCGAAACCAGTCCGTTCTCCGGGTTGGTGTTTTCAAGGAAATAGTTGAAGGTTTGCCTGCCGACCAGGTCGAGAAATTCTTTATCGCTGCCGGGAGCCGCGCCGCGCAATCCCGCCGGCGGCAGGAACGATATAAAAAGAAACGACGAGATTAGCCAGAGTTTTTTCATATTCGCGGGGGCGCTCAACCCGGGAAGCGTGACACGAAGCAGCTAACAGCCGGGACTCGGGACAGCAAAAGCAAGCGAACGATATCCCCTTGCCCAGAATTATTATACATCTTTCAATGGCCGTCCCCGATTTTTTTCTTGTAAATGCCAGCTTCCAGTTTCAGGTTTTTGGCCAAATCCTGGAATTTGGAGGTAAGCCTGGCCGCGCGCTTCACCGCTTTTATTATCTTGGCCGTTTCGGCTTTTACCGTCGGGCCGGCGCTGAGCTCGTTTATAAGAGCGGCGTATACGTTTATGATGGCCAGCGCGTTCCTGACGTCGTGGGCCATGGGGGCGGTAGCCTTGCTGAGAGAATCGGCCGCCCTGGACATGGCCAGTTCGGATTCCATACTTTTAAGCGCGGTTATGTCCCTGCCCACTCCGAACATGCCGATCTTTTCGCCTTTTGAAAAAGGGGTTTTTATTATATTCATATAATATTCGCCCGTGGGGAACCTCATTTCCTTTACGAAACTGAGGGGTTTTCCGGATTCGATGACCCGCCTGTCTTCTTCCTCGTTTTTGGCGGCCAGCGCCGGTCCGAAGATATGGGCGTCGGTCTTTCCTATGACCTCCTCTGGTTCCATCCCCATGAGCTGCACGGCTTTCCGGTTCAGCTTGACGTATCTGCCTCTCAGGTCTTTGACGAAAATGACGTCCGGACTCGTTTCGAAAACGGTCCTTAAAAGGGCTTCGCTTTCACACAGGTCTTTCTCCGTCTTTTTGCGGCCGCTGATATCCCTCACGCTGGCCAGGATTATCTGGCTGGCGCCGAAGGCGACGTGCGTCAGAAGCACCTCCGCCGGAAAAAGGGTTCCGTCGAAGCGTTTGTGGGTCCATTCGAAATAGTTTTTCCCGTTCCTTACGGCCAGGCTCAGCATGGCGCGGGCTTTTTGGGAGGAAAGGACCCCGTCCGGCTGATACTTGGGCGAGAGTCGCCAGGGCGACATTTTCGTGAAGGAGGTTTCGCTGGCGGCGCCGAACATTTTAAGGGTTTCCGCGTTGGCCCGGGTGAATCTCCAGTCCGGGGGCTCGAGCGTCATCAGAGCGTCGCGCGAAGATTCGAACATGGCGCGGTATTTCCGTTCGCTGGCGGTCAGCAGGTCGGCGGCGAGTTTGCGTTCGGTTACGTCGCGGCACAGGCAGATGATGCGCAGCTCTTTCCCCTCCCCTACCACGGTGGCGTTCACTTCCACCGGCGTTACGCGGCCCCTTTTGTCCGCATAGTCTATGACCAGATTGCGTATGTAGCCGTCCCTGCCGCACTGGGCCACGGCCCTGGCGTTCCTTTCTTTGTCGCCCGGCGCGGTCCATTCGATAACGGTCCTGCCCATTATTTCCCTTAGTTTCCGGTGGCCTGTCATGCGCACGTATTCCCTGTTGGCGTCTATGACCCGGCCTTTGTAGTCTAAAATGAGATAGCCGGTGTCGGTGGTTTCTATCATGGCGCGATATTTCTCCTCGCTGGTCCGCAAGGCTTGCTCGGCGTTTTTGCGCCCGGTAATGTCGCGGGAAATACCGAGAACGGCGCAGGTTTTTCCGGCCTCGTCCTTTAGCGGAACGAACTGGGTTTCCTGGTACTGGACCTTCCCCCTGTCTTCTATCCTTACCTCGCGGTACAGAGGTTCCCCGTCGGCCAGAACCTTGTTCAGGGATTGTCTTTGCCGGGCGGCGACGCCGGGCGGGAAGAAACTGGTCCGTGGTTTCCCCACGACTTCGGCAAGGGATTTTGCCCGGAGGGCCTTTAAGGCGGCCGGATTGGCGAATTGTATGAAGTCGTTCCTGTCGATCACGTATATCAGGTCGAAGGACGATTCTATGAGGGTCCTGTACTTCTCCTCGCTGGTCCGCAAGGCTTCCTCGGCGCGTCTGCGCTCGGTGATGTCCACCAGTACTCCCGCGGTCCCGGTTATATTGCCCCCGGCGTCGCGCTGTACCTTTGCCTCGCCCAGGAACCAGAACTTCTTTCCCCGCGGATTCATCAATCGGTATTCGCTCCTTATTTCCGTCCCGTTTTTTATCGACAGACGGTATTCTTTCAGGATTCTCTTCCTGTCCTCCGGAGCCAGCGCTTCGGTTATTTTCGCTCCGATAATGTCCTTTCGGCGGAAGCCATATCGTTTTACGCTTGGGCTTACGTAGGTGATGACGCCGTTATTGGAAGTGGAATAAATTATTTCATTGATGTTTTCCACCAGTAGTTTGTATTTTTTTTCGCTGGCGGCGAGGGCTTCTTCCGCAAGCTTCTGTTCGGTAATGTCCCGGTGAACGCCCATGAAATAAGGTTTTCCCTGGAGGCGGACTATATTGCAGGTGACGTATATCGGGAAAACGCTTCTATCTTTGCGGTAGTGTTCGACTTCGAAACTGACCGGCCGGCCCTTCGCGGCTATTATTTCCTTCAGGCGCCCCGGCGCCAGTTTCGCCGTTTGCGGGGCGTCGAAGTTCCGCAATTTCAGGGAAGTTATCTCTTTCTGATCTTTGTAGCCGTGCATCCTGGCGAAACCGGTATTGCAGGACAGCTCTTCTCCGTTCATGGGCATCAGCAGTATCCCGTCCGCCGTATGTTCGAAGAGGGTCCTGTAGCGCTCTTCCCCTTCGCTCAGGGCCTTTTCTATTTCCTTACGGCCGGTAATATCCCTTAAACTCGACAGGATAAGCGGTTTCCCGCCGCCGGCGTCTATCCGGGTCAGCTTCATCTCGGCCAAAAATGGCGAGCCGTCCAGACGTTTGCAGGCCCACTCAAAAAAACTTACTCCCGTTTCGACGGCCTTCCCAAACATTTCTAGCGATTTTTCGGCCGAAGGCCTGCCGTCGGGCTGATATTTCTGCGAAAAAGCGTCGAAAGACAGTTTCAGGAAATCGGCCTCGCTGCGGCAGCCGAGCAGTTCTAGTGTTTCACTGTTCGCCCTGATAAATTTCCATCGCGGGCCTTCGAGAAGGATCAGGGCGTCGCGGGAAGATTCGAAAAGAGTCCGGTATTTTCGCTCGCTTTCAGCCAGGATTACCGTGGCTTTTTTCTGTTCGGTTATGTCCTGATGAATGGCCAGGATATGCGGTTCGCTTTTCAGTCTTATCACGGAGGCGTTGACCGCTACGTGCAGCGTTTGGCCGTTTTTGTGCAGATGTTTGGTCTCGAAGATCACTGGTTTACCGGCGGCCAGGATTTTTTTTATGCGCGAGGAGTGAAGCGCTCTATCCTTTTTTACCAAAGGGTCTATGTCCTGGAGTATGAGAGCGTCTATCTCCCCGACGTCGCGGTAGCCGTGCATCCTGGCGAAAGCCATATTGCAGTAAAGCTTTTCCCCGCCCAGGGTGAGTATCATTATCCCCTCTCCGGCTTTTTCAAAAATGCTCTTGTAAAGGGCTTCGCTTTCCTTCAGTTCTTCTTCGACTCGGCGTTTTTCGGTCACGTCCCGCATTATCCCCGTGATGAGCGCCGGTTTGCCGCCGCGCATGACCACTCCGCTTTTTTGTTCCATGTAAAAATAGGAGCCGTCTTTCGCTCTCAGCCTGTAGGCGAGTATAGGGAGGGTTTTGCCGGTTTTTACCGCGTTAGAGAAAGCCTGGGCCGCGAAATCCCGGTCTTCGGGATGGATGAATTCGAAAATGCTGCGTCCCACCACGTCTTCCTGCGAGTAGCCGTATGCTTTCGCCTGGGGGCTCACGTAAGTCAGTCTGGAATCCAGGCCGGCGGAATAGATTATATCCCGGGACGAGGAGATTATCGCCAGGTTCCTGTCTATTTCTTCTTTGGATTGGGCGGCCGTCGCGGTTTTTTTCATTTTTTTATCCATAGGTGTTTTTTCATAAGATGCGCTGCGTGGCAAAAATCAGCCGGACAAAGTTATTATATAAAACCAGGAAATAACGGCAGGATTTTTTAAAAGGGTATTCATGCCGCTTTTTAAAAGTTTTTCCGCGCCTTATCCGTTTTCTGCGCCGTTATCGGGAAAGCGGAGCGATTATGTCCCGGCGTATTTCCAGCATGGCGGGCGGAAGAAATTCGTTCCAGGCTCTCTCATAATCCGGGGTTTCCTGCCCGCTCCATTTCCGGGAATAGGTTTTTTTTATGATTTGTTTCCCGTCCCTGTAAACCCCGACCTCGGCCTCTATTTCCAGAAGTTTGTGAACGCCGTTTTCCCGTTTTACGGAGAAACTCCTGAGTACGGGATATACCGCGAGGCCCGACACGTTCCCCTCCGCGAATTCTACGCGGGAGAAGCGGCCGCAGGATGAAAGGTCTTTTATGAAAATTTCCGTTATCAGCTTTTCGGCGCGGCTCCTGTCAAACCCTTCCGGCAAGGCTTCCTCTATACGCGCCGCGGCCACGGCTATTTCGCCCAGGTCGGGCGTGTTCGCGTAAGAGGAGGAGTCCAAGGGAGAGTAATCTTTGGCGGCGCGGCACCAGCCCCGTTCGCCCGGCTGGCAGGCGGGCAGAGTTAAAAAAACGGACAACAACGGTAAAACTGACAATCGAATTTTCATATTCCCCCCCTTCATTTCAGCGAATGCGGTGTGCCGCGCAAAATTATTCGGTTAAGAGGCGCTATTTCCTACGCAGCAGAATTAAAATTCCGCCGACAAAAAGCAGGGCGCCGGCGGAAGTCAGGCCCAAAGACGGAGTATGAGACACCGTCTCCGCGGGGCTGTAATAAAGGTATATTTCAAAACTTACCCCGACGAATCCCAATACGGCGCAGGCCGCCGAGACGAGCTTTATCAGCGAGGATCTGAGGTCGCGCGCCTGAGGAGCGGCGGGGACCTCCGCGGGCCTGTCTACCTTCATTTCGGAGGGGCCCCCGGAAACGCCGAGCAGTTTCTTCAGGAGATCCAGTTCGCGCGAATCCAGCCAGACGCCGCCGCAGGATTGGCATTTGTCCACCAATAAGAGCGGATTCACGAGCCCGCCGTGCGACATTTTAGTTTTACAGCGGGGGCAGGCGAGGCCCTCGGCTTTGGGGTTGATAAGCTCGAGGTTTTTCGGGTTGTAACCCTGCGATTTTTTCAGCAGTTCTTCAAGTTCGCCCTTGTCGAACCAGATCCCGGAGCAGCCCGGGCATATGTCTAAAGGTATATTCGCGAGGACGCTGGTCTTGACCAGCGTTTCGGAAGGACATTTCGGACAGTTGGTCATATTCTCTCCAATCTCCTTTCAGGTGGCGCCCCTCGGGGGCGCGCTCTTTCGTTTTTACGGGTTCGCGGTCGTTTTATGCCGCGCTACTGTAGAATTGTACAATATTTTATCCGTTGGTAGTAATGACCGCGATGTCCGATGCGGGTTCGGACCGGTTGTCTGTGTTTTTGAACGATCGTCGCTAAACACAGACAAAACAAAACCGCCCCGGCTTGCCGGGGCGGTTTCGCATTAAGAATCAACGGTAAAAGATACGCTTTGTTTACGCTCCTCTACTGCAGGCTCAGTTCGTCATCGCTGATATAACCCTTGGTCCAGCTTCCGGAGCCCTGTTCGGACCTGCGGACCTCGTAATACTTGCCCTTGTTGCCGGTTATTATCACCTTGTCGCCGCTGTTAACCTTGCCGACTTTGCCCGGGAAGAACCAGGTGGCTTTTTCTTTCACCGTGGTATCGTTCTTCAGCACGACGCCGACCTTATTGGGATTCGTCCTGGCGTACACCTGGCGGAAGTCGCCGACGATCCTGCCTTTTACCGAGAACGTCACGTAAAGAGCGTCCGCGTTGGGGGCGACTACGTCGTAGAGCTTGCCGATATTGACGTTCACCGCGCTTTTAGACCGGCCGCCAACTCCCGCGGCTTTCAGATCGGTCGCGAGGACTATCTCTCCGCGTTCGCTCTTCACCACTATAGCGACGTCTTCAGACTTCTGGAAACCGAAGTTCCTCACTTCGGCCCTCAGCATGATGTTTTCGCTCGCCTCGAACTTGCCGTCGGTGTTCTCGTCGTAGAACGCCGCGTCGAAGACCTTGAGCACCGCGTTCTGGCTGTAATATACATCTGCCGCCGAGATGCCGGACTGCTTGCCGGCTTCAAAGGCGCCCGGATAGACTTCCGCGGCCGTTTTGTCGTAACCGGCTTTATATCCGCGCTGAGTCTGTTCCGCGCAGCCTGCCGCGAAGCCTTCGCTCTGGCCGTCGGTCCGGCCGTTAGCCGTTCCGAGTGTTCTCTGGTCGGAATATTCCCTGTTCTTATATTCCTGGAAGTAAGCGCTATAGGCCGAGTTATACGCTTCCCTGTAGGCTTCCTGGTACCCCTGCTCCCTTCCTTCGGCGTAGCCGATGCGGTAGCTTATGGAGTACTGCTCGTCATAGGCTCGCCTGTAAGCCGTATCGTAGCTTTGGCGGTATGAGCGCCTTTTGGCATCGTCATACGCCCGGCGGTAAGCCCTTTGATAGCCCTCTCTATAGCCTTTTTCATAGGCTTTTTTCTCTTCCGGGGTCGTAAAACCTTTGCGGGCCAGTTCTATCGGAAAGTCGAATGCGCTCTTTCTTATGCCGCTTTTCGCCAGGACGCTCTTCAAGACGTCCATGGCGGGGAAAGAGTTCTCAAGTTCGGTTTCGCGCAGGCTGAAACCGGCCTGATAGCCGGCCTTCTGCCCTTTCTCGGCTTCCATGACCTTCGCGTCGGTCTGGCCTTTGGCATATCCTGAGTTGTAAGAAGCCGTATCCTGCAAACCTGATTCTTTCGCCGAGGCGAAAGCGGGGTTGTAGCCGGCGCTGTAGCCTTCATTGTAGCAGCGTTTTTTGCCGGCCTCGGTGCCGTTGTTTATACCGGCGTACTGGCCGTCATTGCTTCCCCTCAGCGTTCCGGCGGATTGGTCTACGCTCCAGCCGTCCCTCTTGCCCGCGGCCCGGCCGGCGGTCTCGCCTTCATTACTGCCGTTCCTGCGGCCGTCCCGTTCACCTTCACGGATGCCTTCCTGATGGCCTTCGTGCCTTCCTTCCCTTTCGCCTTTGTCGGAACCCTCCCTCAAACCGGCGTTATAAGCGTGGGTGGTATCTACCGGCGCAGGCGGCTGAGGCTGTGGCGGCTGGGGCTGGGGCGGTTGGGGTTTGGGCGGTTGGGGTTGAGGATGAGGCTGAGGATGCCCATGCCCCGGATTCTGCCCCGGCTGCCCGCCGGGGGGCAGCGGTTTAACTTGTAAATCTTTTTGCTCCTGAATGATTTCCTTAATAGCTTCGTCAACATCCGACAGTTGCATGACAGACCCGTCGCTTGAGGCGAAGATCATGCCCGAGGCTATCAGAAGAGATGGGACCAACGACATCGCGCGGAATATTTTTTTCATCGATACACTCCTTGGCTCCGGATTTCCGGAGCATAGAACTACCAGGATATTGTAGCTGAATCTTCCACGCGCAAAAAGAGCAGAAAGGCCCTGTTCTGCGTGAAAAAATGGCGTGCCAAATTTAGGCCTTTTGGCCTCAGGTCCGTACAGGGAATGTATGGCGGTAA
>PEXN01000018.1 GCA_002774685.1 Elusimicrobia bacterium CG08_land_8_20_14_0_20_51_18
CTTGATTCTTTTCTCAATCTCAATCTTAACCTCAATCTGTCGTTTTACGCGTACAATTTTTCGTAAACTTCCCGTATCTTGGGGCTTTCCCTTACTATGTCGAGAGTGATGTTCGCGTGGTCGCGGCAATAGCCGTTCCCTATTATCATGTTTATGTCTTTCCCGACTCCCTCGGCTCCCAGCGCCGCTTTGGTGAAGGAGGTCGCCATGCTGAAGAAGTAAAGGATGCCGTCTTCTTTCGTTATCAGGATGGAGCCCATTTCGGTGTTCTGGATGTTGACGCAGTTTATGACCACGTCCGCCATTTTCCCGCCGGTAGCCTGATGTATCGCGTTATAGAGTTCCAGGGCGTCGGTGGCGCTCGCTTTCAGGCACATATCGCAAAAGCCCATCTCTTTCATCTTTTGCAGGCTCGCGTCCCGGCCCGTTATTCCTATCACCTTGCCGGTTTCCCCCGCCTTTTTCTTCGCCGCGTAAGAGCAGAGTATCCCGGATTTTCCGCCGGCCCCTATGATGACCACGGTATCCCCTTTCTTGACGAGCCTTTCGGTCTGGGCGGGCGCCCCGGCTACGTCCAGGACCGCGAGGGCCAGGGTTTCGGGCATATCGGAAGGAAGTTTCGCGTAAATGCCGCTTTCAAAAATTATCGCCTTTCCCCTGATATTGACCTGTTCTGTTCCTTTTTTTATCCCTATTATCTCGTCTATCTTCAGCGGGGTAAGGGAAAGCGAGACCAGACTCGCTATCTTGTCGCCCGGTTTCAGGTCCCTTTTCAGCTTGGGTCCGACTTTTAGTATCTTGCCCCGGAACATGCCGCCCGACCCGGTGACGGGGTTCTGCATTTTCCCCCTTTTCCCGACTATCTCGGTGATTTTGCTCTTGATTTTGGCTTCGTCGTTGCCCGCTTCCTCTTTTATCTGGGTGAAACTGGCTGAATCGATGTTAAGGGTTTCCACCTCTACCATTATTTCGTTGTCGTAGATGTAATCCATATTATTGTCGAGCCTGAGCGCCGGCTGCGGCAGGGTGTTCTGGGGCTCTATCACCCTGTGAGCGCCAAAAGGATTGCCTCCGGTTTTTACTTCTATATTTTCGGTTTTAGTTGCCATATCTGCCTCCTGTACTGTTTTTAACTCAAATGTTTTTGCCGTTACGATTCACGAGTTACGAGTTTCGAGTCCCGGCTTCTTAAGGCCTACCTGGCCAATTTGAACATGGCCCTCACGTCCGAGGGTTTGGCCACCTCCAGCTGGGCTTCTTTGACCAGTCTCGCCGCTCTTTCCACGAACAGCGCGTTCGATTCCGCGACCACTCCCCTGGAAAAATAAATATTGTCTTCGTAGCCCACCCGTATATGCCCGCCGAAAGACAAAGCTCCGAAAATGGCGGGAAGGTGCGCCCTTCCGATGCCCATTATCGTGAACTCGCTCTGGGCCGGCAGCTGGGAGAGCATGTCGGAGATGAGCTTGTGATTGTAGGGCAGGGCGCCGGGCACGTTCATGACGAAGCCGTAGTGGTAAGGCGGTTGTATGAGGCCTTCCTTTATGAGCGTATGCGAGGAGACCACGTGGGAAACGTCGAAACATTCGAGCGTGGGCTTCACCTTGTACTTGTTCATCTCCGAAGCGAACTGCCTCATTATGGGGAGTGTGTTTACTATGTAATCGTTGCCGAAATTCACCGTCCCGCAGTCGAGGGAAGCCATGTCGGGCTCGAGGCTTACGGGGGCCACCCTTTCCTCGGGCGTCATTCCCACGGCTCCGCCGGTGGTTATTTCCACGACTATGTCGCATTTTTTTCTTATGAGGTCTATCGCTTTCTTGAAAATTTTCAGGTCCTGGGTCGGGCCGCCGTCTTCCTTCCTTACGTGAAGGTGCACTATCGCGGCTCCCGCCTGCCAGGCTCCGTAAGCGGCGTCCGCCAATTCTTCCGGCGTAACGGGCAGATTCGGGCACTGTTTTTTTGTGGTTTCCGCGCCGGTTACGGCGCAGGTTATAATGACTTTGTTCATAAGTACTCCTTTAAAAGTCAGGGATAAACGATAAAGGCTAAGGGATAAAAGAGGATTTCCTTGAATTTTATCCCTGATAATTTATCCCTTATCCCTAAAATCTCCTGAGGTTGCCGGCCACGGTAAGCTTGGCTTCGGTGTTTTTCAGGACTTCTTCCACCGTGGTGTCTTCCGCTATTTCCTCGAGTACCAGGCCTTTTTTAGTCACCCTTATGAAAGCCAGCTCGGTTACTATGAGGTCCACTTCCCCTTTCGCCGTAAGCGGCAGGGTGCATTTTTTAAGGATCTTGGGAGCGCCGTTCTTATTGACGTGTTCCATGGAGATGACCACGTTCTTGGCTCCGGCCACCAGGTCCATGGCTCCGCCCATGCCGGGCACCATTTTCCCCGGTATCATATAATTAGCCAGATTCCCCTCTTCGTCCACTTCGAGCGCGCCGAGCACGGTGTAATCCAGGTGCCCTCCCCTTATTATGGAAAAAGACATCGCCGAATCGAAAAAACAGCCTCCTTTCACTATGGAAACGGGGGCTCCTCCGGCATTGACGATGTCCTTGTCTTCTTTGCCTTTTTCAGGTCTTGGTCCGAGGCCGATAAAACCGTTTTCCGAATGGAGCAGTATGGTTTTGCCGGGGGGTATATGGTCCGCCACGAGCGTGGGCATGCCTATGCCCAGATTAACCACCGCGCCGTCCGGGAATTCCTGGGCTATCCTTTTCGCTATCCGTATTCTTTTAAGTTCTTTTTCGTCCATGAGAAATCTCCTAATCTTAGTTTAGAGTAATTTAGTTTAGAGTAATTTAGTTTGGACTCTAAACTCCAACTATGTTAAAAGTCGAATCAGAAGCTCCTGTCGTTTATTTGAGCCGATACCAGGGCGTTAACGAAAACCCCCGGCACGGTGACCAGTTCCGGGTCCAGTTCGCCCGGCTCCACTATCTTTTCCGCTTCCGCTATCACGCAGTCGGCGGCCATGGCCATCACCAGATTGAAATTTTTCGCGGACTTGGCCACGAAACAATTGCCGTTTTTATCGGCTATGGTGGCTTTTATGAAAGCGAAATCCGCCCCTATAGGGTTTTCGAGGATATAGTCTTTTCCGTTGAGATTGAATTTCTGTTTGCCCTTTTCCACTTCCGTTCCCGCTCCCGTGGGAGTGAGTATTCCTCCCAATCCCGCGCCTTTAGCCCTTATCCTTTCCGCCAGCGTTCCCTGGGGAACGAGCTGTACCTCCATCTCGCCGGAATGCATTTTTTGCCCGGCCACGGGATTGAGGCCTATGTGGGAAACTATCAGGCATTTCGTCTGGCCGCTTACGATAAGTTTGCCTATGCCTTTTTCGGGAAAGCCGGCGTCATTGGTTATGAGAGTGAGATCTTTCAGGCCTTTCTTGAGGACTTCGTCTACGAGGGTGAAGGGATGTCCGCAGACCATAAAACCGCCTATCATTATCGAGGAGCCGTCTTTTACGGCTTCTACCGCCTGAGCCGCCGTTTTTATTTGTTTCATAAGCCGTCCTTGTGTTGAGAATGAAGTATTACAATAATATTCTATAAAATATTTTCGAAAAAAACACGGATTGCGGGATTATTCCGTCCGGGGCGGCGGGGAAAGGCGTTACAGCCCGCGGTCTTTTTTTATTCTTTCCAGTTCTTGTGAAAATTTGGCGAAATCTACGGGTTTGTAGAAAAGAGGAATATTCGGATCAAGTCCCATTTCGTTCACTTCCTGACCGGTAACGCCGGTTACCACGATTATGGGGATCCCGGCCAGGTCCGGATAATTTTCCAGCATGGCTATCATCGTATCCCCGCGCATGTTCGGCATATGGAGATCCGTCACTATAAGGTCCGGTTTTTTCTCCATCGCCATTTTCACCAGTTCAAGGCCGTCCGAAGCGCTGCCTACTTCATGCCCCAGGCCCTCGAAAAATTTCGTTAAAAGTTTATTATGCATGAAATCGTCTTCGGCTATGAGTATATGCATTTTTCTCTCCATCCTGTCGTCGTTCGCTGCGCCGTATCTGTTTCTTCAGCCTATATTATACCAATATCCCGGCCCTGAGCGGAGGCGTCATTCCGGACGCCAGACCAAGAGGCCTTTCCTCGCTTCCGTGGTCATAACAACTTTCCCGTCCGGGAATTTACGGGCAAAGAACCCGCGTATAAGAGTTTTGTCCGGCAGTTTCCCGTCCAGCTCCACTCTGGCGGAAATTTCTTCGACCGCTTCTTCCGGAGTGCCCGCCCAGGGCCAGGATTCGGAAAAGACTTCGGCGCGAAAGTTTTTTTTTCGCGCTTCCAATATTTCCTTTACGAGTAAAAAACCTTTGGGGACGTAATGTTCTATCCCGTGGAGGGCGAGCAGTTCTTCGGAGATTTTGTTCGCCCTCTTTCCCGCCCAGCCGATAAAAACGCACCATTTTTTAGAGAGTCGTTCCATTTTCCGCACGTCCTCCGCCGTTTTCACGGCGGGGGTCATGGAGGCGAAGCTGATGTCGAATTTTTTTTCGTACTTCCCGTCCGGGAACTCGGAAAAATCGGATTTCAAAACCGCCGCGTTCTTTATCCCGTTCTCCAGGATTTCTTTCGCCAGTATTTCCAGCATGCCGGCGGCGGAATCCACGCAGAGAACGCTTTTTGCCGTTCTGGAAAAAGGCAGGCCGTAATTTCCGGTCCCGCACCCGATGTCTATTATGTCGGCGTCCTTGAAATTCACGCCCATACCCGAAATTTTTTTCACAATTTCAAGGGCTCTCTCCAGGTTTTTTCTCTCGAAGGGCTTCGGGTATTTAGCCGATTTTTTGTTCCAGAATTCGTTTCCCATCACCTTATTTTAGTTTATTTTTCGTTTTTGTGAAAATAAGGGGTTAAAAAATAATAAAATATATGGCAAAGGCCGGAGGTCAGGGGAGGGAGATCAGGGAACAGCGGTCAGGGATGAACGAAGGAGACAGAAAGCGCGCAAACAATAAAGCGTGAAAGTTGAAAACAAGAATGAGATGTTTGTTTTTTCTGCGCTTACCTCTGACTGCTGACCGCTCACAGCCGGCCGCTGATCGACGGAGTAAGGAGAAATTTATGCATAAAGTACACGTAGACCACAGGGATTCCCTGATGAAAGAGAGAATGGCGAAGATAAAGAACAAAATAATAGTAATGAGCAACAAGGGCGGGGTAGGTAAAAGCACCGTTTCAGTCCTTCTGGCGGCGGCTCTGGCGAAAAAAGGGTTCAGGACCGGGCTCCTGGACGCCGATATTCACGGCCCTTCTGTGGCCAAGATGACCGGTATAGAGGGAATAAGACATGAAGCCGGGGAAAACGAGACCATAGAACCGGTAACGAAGGAAAATTTAAAAATAGTCTCCATGGGGTCCATCCTCCAGGATACCGATAAGGCGCTTATCTGGCGCGGCCCCATAAAGATAACGGTCATAAAACAGTTCCTCTCGGATTTTAACTGGGGAGAGCTGGATTATCTCATAATAGACCTCCCCCCCGGCACCGGCGACGAGCCTCTTTCCGTCTGCCAGTATATTCCCGAAATAAAGGGCGCGGTCATGGTGACCACCGGCCAGAAAATTTCCATGCTGGACGTCTCCAAGGCCATGGATTTCCTGTCCAAGCTCAATATAAAAGTGCTTTCCATAATAGAGAATATGTCCGAGTTCGTCTGTCCGCATTGCGGCAAACCCTCGAAGCTTTTTTATTCCCCGGAAGACGTTTACGCGAAGAACGGCGCGACAAGGATGTTGAAGCTGCCTTTCGACACGGAAATAATGAGCAAACTGGACGAGGGCGACTGCTTCGGCGTTTTCGAGGGAAAAGAGAAGCTGCTCAAGGATATGCTTTCCTCGATAGAATGAAAACCGCGCGGACGGTCTTACGGATCTTTTAGAGTTTTATTCCGGTGGATTCTTTGAGCTTGTCGGTAAGGCCTTTTCCCCATTTGTCCATTTTTTCCTGGTTGGCCTTGAGCCTGGTATCTACTTCCGCTTTCCTGTCTTTCAATAATTTGTCCAGCTTGTCTTTCTGCTCCTTCACGGCGGCGTCCACTTTATCCTGTATCTGTTTTTTTGCTTTTTCCGCCTGGTCGCTGAAGGATTTCCTGAACGCGTCGCTTATTATCTGCGCGAGATCTGTGTCCATCTTTATGTCCGGCTTGTTCCATTTTCCGCTCAGCCCGACGTCCACGTTGAAGGCGTTCACCTTCGAGAAGGAATTTTCCACCGACTCCTTGAGAGGCTTGTAGGCGACGGAGTTGAACTGCGAGCTTATGACCGCGTTCCTGAAAGCGGCCCTAAAAGTCCCGTCTATCCGGTCCGAGACGGTTTTCACCTCGAGGCTGTTGTCGGCTACGGCTTTCTGCACGTTCACCTTCACGGATTTTTCGTTCCCGAAAGAGAGAGCGGTTACCGGCGCCCCGTCGTATCTCAGCGAGGTCTCGCTGGTCATGGGCTCCTCGTAGAGGCGCGCCAGCGACTTGAGCGAAATGGAGGCCGCGCCCTTCCTTCCCTTTATCTCGGCGGTAAGCGGCTGGGGATAAAGGGCCGGCTGGTCGGTTATGTTCAGGATGGAGCCGGAATATTCTATCGGGTTTTCGGGCGTCAAAACGCCGTCCACGTAAAGCTTTTTCATCAGGAACCGGGGATAATTGTTCTCTTTGATGAAATGCACTATCCTGCCCCTTTTCTTTTTTTCCTGGAAGATCTTTTTTTTGGGGTTTTCCGGTATGTATTTTACGGCTGTATTGGCCATGTTCCAGTATTTTTCTATTTTCCCCATTACATCCGGGCCGATAAGCATGGAGGCGATCTTCCCCTTATCCATGGAAGGGATTTTGGCCAGAGACATCGCTTTTTCCACGTCCCTTTTCTTGGCTTCTTCTATCCCTTTATAGGCGTCCCTGCCGTCCGTCACGAGCTTCGAGAGGTTTTCCTTGTCGGTCTTGAAATCCTTGAGCAGCAGGTCCGCTTCCTTTTTCAGGGAGTTCATCTCTTTGGTCTGTTTCAGGAAATTTTTCTGGGCTTTCACCCTGTCGTATTTTTCGTCTATCGCTTTTATCCTGGCGTCATATTTGGAGAAATCCGCTTTTTCGAGGACGTCCTTGTATTCCTTGTCGTATTTCTCCTGCAGCTCGCGCATCAGCTTCGCGGATTCCAGGTTGGAGGTCTCCACGCGTATGTCCCCGGAAATACCGGTTTTCATGTCCGCGACCCTGTCCGAGGCCAGATCTCGGGATTCGGCTATGAAGTTTTTCACGAATTCCGGGACTTCGGTTTTCGGGATATATATTTTACAGGAGGTTTTGCGGTCGGTATCGAAGCTGAGGCCTTTTATCCCCGCTTCGTCTATTATGAATTTTTTTTCAAAAAGCTGTTTGCCGTCCATCCTGAACTTAAGACTTTCGAATTCGAAAAGATTTTTGAATTCGGCCCCGGAATTCCCGGCTTTAAGGCCGTAAATTTCCAGGGAGGGCCGGAGAAAGCCGGTTTTCACCTTCCGTATCTCGACCTTGGCCTCGAGCGCGCTCTGGAGCCCCTTTATCATCCCCCACTTCAAAAGCGGGTCGAAGGCGAAATAAAAAAACGCCCAAATGAGCAGCAGGAGGATAAACCTGGGAAGTATGTAGCTCCATCTCATATTTTTTGATTCCTTCAGTTCCTTTGTGCCTTCCGCCTTACGCCTTCGGCCTATTCCTTGAAATACCAGTCCAAAAGCCAGCTTTTTTTCATCGACTTGACTATTTTCGAGTTCGTAAATCTTTCCTTGAATTTCGCGTTGTAATAGACCCCGAACTTTTTCCCCGCCAGATAGCAGGGGAAGAAAAGCGCCAGGCCGAGTATCAGGCCGCCCAGCAGCACGGTATTGTTGAAATCCGTCCAGGGTGCGATCGGCATATTGTAGAGACTGGTAAAAAACGGGGCCAGTGAATCCCTGGAGAGCGCGAAATAGCCCAGGGGGTCGGAGATCCTGTCGAAAAGAGGGTTAAGGGCCGAAA
>PEXN01000099.1:0-8227 GCA_002774685.1 Elusimicrobia bacterium CG08_land_8_20_14_0_20_51_18
TTTTCGAATTCCGCCGCGCCCCTTATAAAGGTTTCCATGCCTTTGACTTTTTCCAGCCGCCCGGCGGCGCCTATCAAAAAATCGTCCTTTTTGAGGCCCAGCTTTTCCCTGAGAAGTTCGCCGGAGGGGACCTGCGCCGGAAAGTCTATCCCGCTGTGTATTACCTCCCATTCGGCCTCTTGCCCTATGCCGGCCCGCGCGGTTTCCAGCTTTTCGCCTTCGGTAAGGGCGATGAAATGATCCGTTATTCTGGAAAGAAGCATCTCGGCGAATTTGAACAAAAAGGTTTTTACGGGGCCGAAATAACCGTAGAGCAGATGGCCGTGGGGAGTGTGAACGACGGCCAGGTTTTTGTTCTTAAACTTGTGAATGAAGCCGGCTAGCCTGCCCAGAGCGCCGGCCTTGGAGGTATGAGTATGGAGTATGTCCGGCCTGGTCTCGTTTAGTATTTTGAGTATGCTTATCAGGGCTTTCGCGTCCGAAAGAGGCGAGAGCTCCCTTTTCAGCTCGGGTATCTCGAAACAGTCGCTTTTTTCCAGCCCGGAGAGGTCTTCCTGGAAGGCGCTTTTGCCGTAGACCAGGAAACTGCGGATTTTTTTCATCTTACCGGCGGAATAGAGCACGTTTTTAGACGAGCCCCCCTTTTCCAGCCGCGTTATTATATGAAGAACTTTAATCATAGATAAGCTAAGTGGCAAAGTGTCAGAGTGGCAAAGATTCAAAGTGACGGAGTTTATTTCTGCGCCTTTGTGCCTTTGCCCCTCTGTTCCTATGCCCCTTTCCTATCCCCTTTCCACGCACATAGCTACGCCCATGCCGCCGCCTATGCAGAGGGTGGCCAGGCCTTTTTTGGCGTTTCTTTTCTCCATTTCATGCAAAAGCGTCACCAGTATCCTGGCCCCGCTCGCTCCTATGGGATGTCCGAGCGCTATGGCTCCCCCGTTGACGTTGGTCTTTTCTTCGGGCAGGCCCAGTCCCCTGGCCACGCTGATGGCTTGAACGGCGAAAGCCTCGTTGGCTTCTATCAGGTCCAGGTCGCTCACTTTCCAGCCGGCTTTGGCGAGCGCGAGTTTTACGGCTTCCACCGGTCCCACGCCCATTATTTTCGGGTCCACGCCGGCATAGCCGTAGGAGACTATCCTGGCCATGGGCGTCCAGCCGTTCTTCTCGACCAGCGCTGAGTCGGCTACTACGAGCGCAGCGGCGCCGTCGTTTATGCCCGAGGAGTTGGCGGCGGTAACCGTGCCGTCTTTTTTGAAAGCCGGCCTGAGTTTCGCTATTTTGTCCAGCGTCGCGCCGAATTTCGGGTATTCGTCGGTATCGAATTTGAGCGGGTCGCCTTTTTTCTGCGGTATTTCCACGGGCACTATTTCGCCCGCGAATTTTCCCTCTTTTACCGCTTTTTCGGCCTTATTTTGCGATTTGACGGCGAAACTATCCTGTTCTTCCCGCGAGATCTTGTATTTTTCGGCGATGTTTTCGGCGGTTATGCCCATATGGTAATCGTTGAAGACGTCCCAGAGCCCGTCGTTTATCATGAGGTCCACCAGTTCCCCGTTGCCCATCTTATATCCGAACCTGGCGTTCTTCAATATATAAGGGGCGTTTGACATCGATTCCGAGCCGCCGGCTATCACGAGCTTCGCGTCATGCGCCTTTATCGCCTGGGCCGCGAGGGCGACGCTCCTTAAGCCCGAGCCGCAGACCATATTTATGGTCATGGCGGTTTTTTCGCAGGGAATACCGCTGTTTATCGCGACTTGCCTGGCCATATTCTGCCCCTGACCGGCCTGCAGTATACAGCCGAGTATCACTTCGTCCACCTGGGCCGGGTCGAGCTTGTTTTTTTTGATAAGTTTTTTTACGACTATTTCACCGAGCTTCACCGCGGAGAACTGGGCGAGCCCTCCTCCGAAACTGCCTACTGCCGTCCTTAAACCGTCCACTATATAGATTTCATTGTGCATATATTCCTCCCGTTACATCGTAAAGGGTAAATCGTCAAGAGTAAAGAGTATTATAAGGAAATCCTTTCATACAAAATATTCTTATCTTTTTCGTTTTCCCTTTTACTTTTTACGCTTCACACTTTACTCTTTACTATTTCAAGCGCTTCTCCGACCATATCCGCCGCGTACCTCATATCCTTGGGCGAGTGCCTGTAGCAGACATAGCCGTGGTGATAGGGCTGCAGGAAGACCTTCCTTCTTATGAGCTGGGCGTAAAACTCGTTCCTCATCTTTTTATAGAGGCCCTTCTCGTCTTTGTTGAAGGTTATATAGGGCATCAGTTCCCCGCCGGAAAGTTCTATCGGCAGTTTGGACCTTTTCACGTATTTCGCCACCCTTTTGACGAAGATGCCGCCTCTTTTCTTTATCTCTTCCAGTATATTGTCCCTTTCCATTATTTCTATGGTTTTAAGCGAAGCCGCCATGGAAATGCTGTTCGGGAAATAGGTGGAGGAGACGAACACTTTCTGAACTAAAACGTCCATTATCTCTTTTTTCCCGACCAGCATGCTGATATCGTAGCCGTTGGCCATGGCCTTGCCGAAAACCGAAAGGTCCGGGGTCACGCCGAAAACCTTCTGCGCTCCGCCCATGGAGAACCGGAAACCGCTCCTTATTTCGTCGAAGACGAGCACCGCGCCGTATTTATGCGCCAGCTCTTTCACGCCTTCCAGAAAGCCGGGTTTCGGCATCTGCACCGGATGGGCCAGCGGATGGCCGACCGGCGTGACTATTACGGCCGCCGCGTCCGGGCCGTGCTCTTTCATGAGACTTTCCAACTGGTCCAAATTGTTGTATTCGAATTCGAAGACGTCTTCATATAGTTTTTTGGGTATGCCGCCCTTCACTTCCACGCACCAGTCATGCCAGCCGTGGTAGCCGCATCTTAAAATCTTGGTTTTATCGGTATAGCCTCTCGCCACTCTGGTGGAGAGCGTAGTGGCGTCAGAGCCGGTTTTCAGGAAAACGACTTTTTCAGCCGAAGGAATAATTTCGGTAACTTTTTTGGCGAGTTTATTTTGTATGGATTGCACCAGGGACATGCAGAATCCCTTGTTTTTTATCTGTTCCATCGCCGCTTTGTCTATCTCTTTTTCCCTGTGGCCCATTATTATCGGGCCGTAGGCGCAGAGCATGTCTATGTATTCGTTGCCGTCCGCGTCTATCACTTTCCCGCCCTTTCCTTCCTCGAAAAAGATGGGATATTCGCCCGGCACAAAATTATAGGGTCTTCTTATGCCCATCATGCCGCCGGGGATAAGCTCCTGGGCTTCCTTGTACAGCCTTTCTGAATTTTCCAGTTTAAGTTTTTCGGTCATTTTTCCTCCAAGTAGTGTATAAATTATTTTTCGCTTTTTTTACCTTTCATGTTTATACCAATCCCGATACATCTTTTACGTGCTTAAATTTTACATCGGGAAATTCTTTAAAATGCGCCTTGCCGCATTTGATCTTCATAGCCTCCTGCGGGCGCAGCTTAGCCTGGTCCAGGGTTGATTTTGTTTCGGCGACAAAATAAATGCGGTTTTCGTTTTTGTAAATCAGCGCCCAATCCGGGTTATAGTCGCCTATCGGTGTTTTTATGGTAAACCAATCCGGAAGTTTGATAAAGAATTCAATATTATCATTCTTTTCGCAATCCCCGGCGAATTTCCGCTCCACATCGGACATGGAATCAATAACAATGTGGTCGGTAATGGTTTTCTCTGCTTTGCTGATTTTATATAAATTGGCGGCGTAAGTTTCGACATCCTTGTCCGAGAACAGCATCATAGTGTATTCTTTTCCGGCAAGTTTTTCATACTTAATCCCGTCTATCATTAAGTCATGAAGAACGGCTCTTATTTCAGCCACAGCCAAATCCAGGAACATTTGCGGATTAACCATTATATCCGGCAACCTTCCGGATTTTTTTAATATATCAAGTATTGTGGACCTGGTAAGTTCGGTTTTATTCTGAACATAACCCGCCATATCCGGGATATCTATTTTAGGCAGGCTGGAACTGTCCACGGCGACAGTTTCGCCGATAATTCCCGCGCCAACGCGTTCCGCTCCAATTTTTATTTCTGCCCGGATAGCTTTTATGACCGGCTTTTGCACCTCCGGCATATTTTTAATCTTTCGCGCCGCCGCCTCAATAAGGGCTGAGGTTTTATAATCAACCCTGTATGTGGTTTTTTGTTTTATTTTGCTCCAGAGTTCAAGAAATTTAGGGTCAAGATCAAAACCCTTGCGATATTGAAGTTTTACCCGGTCCCGCTTGTCCTTTATCCGGCCTTCGAATTTTACCCCGCAATCTTCTTCTATCTCGGTTTGCAGCCGTTTGGCGAAATCCTCGTAACTTTCATTGGCTATGACCGTGAGCCGGTTTACATTCTTGTCCCGCAGCCGTACGCCGCTCTGATCGACGCACAATCTGAGCCCGCGCCCTATCTCCTGGCGCTTTTTCATTTCCGACTTCGTTTCATTTAACGTACAGATCTGGAAAACGTTAGGGTTGTCCCAGCCTTCGCGTAAGGCCGAGTGGGAGAAGATAAACTTCAGCGGTTCGTTTATATCCAGGAGGCGCTCTTTGTCGCGCATAATAAGCTGGTAAGCCTCGTCGTCGGCCTTGGTGTCGCGGCCTTCGGAAGAGTCCTTTAAGACGCCTTTTTTGTCCTGGGCGAAGTAGCCATTGTGGACTTTTGCCGCGGGATGCTTTGCCACACCGGAAAACATCGGCTTTTTGCTGAACTTTGAGTAAATCTCCTCAAACCACTCCGCGAATTTGCCTTTTTGAGCGCCGCCATGTTCCGTATAGTGACGATAATTGTCAACGCGGTCAATAAAGAAAAGCGAGAGGACTTTAATTCCTTTCAGGGAAAGGCTTAATTCCTTTTTAAAATGTTCCTCTACCGCTTTTTCCATTTGATACTTCATTATCTGATCGCTTAGCCCGCCGTGCGTCTGGCCCTTACGCAGGACATCGCCGTTTGAAAACTCAATAAACCCTTCCCTGGCGTCTATGTTGTTGATGATATATCCGTCTTTATAGGCCTCCCGCTTGCTGGAAAGCAGATAGAGATCATCGCCGTTTTTGGCGGTTACGCTTTTGCGCTCAACGGCGGCGCTCGTGTTTGCGTCAATCTTGAGCTTGACCGCGAGGGATTTCTTGGCGGCTTTAAAATCCTCAATTTGTATAAATGCCCTGTTTTTGTCGTTGGCGGCAAAAACGGAATCCACTTCTATCTGTTTCACCAGGCCCAGGTCATACGCTTGCACGGGATCCAGTTTATAAATAAGATTGTAGAGATTTTTATGCGTAGCCGAATAACGCAGGGTAAACGCCGGCTTAAGGTTGGAGATGGCCTTTTTACGTATATCCGTCTCCATATTCTGCGGCTCGTCAACAATTACTATCGGTTGAACGGCCTGGATAAATTCTACGGGCTTTTTTCCGTTCAATCTATCATTGGGCTTGTTTATTACGTTTTCATCCTTGGCAAAGGAATCTATGTTTATAACAAGAATCTGGATGGCGTTGCTGTCGGCGAAGTTCCGCAGGGTGGATACGCGTTCGGCGGCGTAAACCTGATATGTAACCGGTGTTTTATCGTAAATAGCCTGAAAATGTTCGGCGGTAATTTCAAGATTTTTTAGAACCCCCTCCTTTATCGCTATGCTTGGGACGACTATTACGAATTTCTTGAATCCGTAACGTTTATTAAGTTCGTAAATAGTCCGCAGATACACGTAAGTCTTGCCGGTGCCGGTTTCCATTTCCACGGAAAAATTGAGGCCCTCGAGTTTTTCGGAAACCGGCAGGCCTCCGGCCTTTTGGACTTCGCGCAGATTTTTCAGAATCTGCTCTTCGGAAACGACAAGATTGTTCCGCACGCCTGAAAATTTTAAACCTAGGCCGTCGGTTTCCGAAAGGGAAAACTCAAAATCGCCTTTATTGAGCGGCTGGCCCTCAAAAAGCCCCAACACGGCCTGAATAGCCTGCAATTGGTAGTCCTGATTCGCGTCAAAATGAAGTTTCATGATTATTTTACCATTACCTTGCCAGCACATGCCAATCACATAAGAATGATACCCCTAAAAACCTTACTTGACATCAAATGTGCATACCATGTATTATTATTATGCTCTGTGAAGGAGCTTTTTTCCCTCAAGAGAGCAGGGTATCACATGACCGTCACATAAAACTTATGCGCAATAATTTCGTACGGCAAATTGTTGTATAGCTTTAACGAAAATATTGAAACTGTAAGATCGATTGGCGGAAAGATTCATAAATGGCGCAATAGACCTGGCTCCACTCACTTTTTGATATTCCGGCACTATTTTTATAATTTCATCGTTGGCATTTGCGAGATTGTCAGGATTGCGAAATTTTGCTCTGGAGGACAATGTAGATGTGGATGGATTATTATAAGCTGATGCAACGGCATTTAAATCGCCCAATAGCCAGGATTCCAGACAATGAACGGCTATCCTGACTATAGTATCCTTTCGCCCTGTATCGCGACAGATTTTCAGCAACCTTTGTTTAAGCTGGATGCAATCTTCAGAATCTTTGTCCCTTAAAACCAAAAAACTCACATTCGGTTCCCGCCATGCGCGCAATTTTCGCGGTAGAGAATTTTCTAGATCTTTTTTCCCTTCATGCGTAATCAAAACATAGTTGAGTCGTGGCGCGATTTTAGGTAAAACCGTTTCCAAAAAAACGCTTGCGGACTTCTCCTCCACCATTAACACAAGCTTCGTCATTTAGGGTCAACCCCCTCAAATAATCCCTGCTTCCATAATGTTCCTGGGAGGTCACCTTCCTGAACAAGATTTTTCAACAGTTCAGACTCTGAAGCCTTCTTAATTTCAGTATAACCTGCTTTTTTACTAAGCCAGTATATTTCCTCAAGTTTTATACTGTTCAAAAATTCAGGTGAATGAGTTGAAACAAATACCTGCCCGCCTCGCCTCGCGTAATCCCGAAATTCCTCTGTTAATTCCTCAAGCAACTGAGGATAAAGCTGATTTTCAGGTTCTTCAACACATAGCAATGGATAAGGCTTAGGATCGTGTAACAATAAAAGATAAGCGAACATTTTAATGGTTCCATCTGAAACATACCGGGCCATAAACGGATTCTTAAATGAACCGTCATGGAATTTAAGAACCATCCGGCCATCCTCTGTGGATACAGCCTGAACATTCTGGATCCCAGGTACGCGTTTTTTCATTTTTTCAAGCATCTTATTGAACAATGGCCGGTAGTTTTCATACATATGCCTAGCCACTAAAGGTAAATTATCACCACGGGTGGAAAGATGCTCGGCCACCCCTGCTTCTTGGCTTGGCCTAGCATCTGAGATGTGAAAATCTGAAACATGCCAGTTTTCAATTAATTTTCGGAAAGATGCTACAACCTTAAATTTTTCAAACTGGCCCAATCCTTTTATCGCAAGAATATCTTTTGATTCAAGTTTGTGCCAGTCACGTTTCATTTGCGCGGCGGGCTTTCCATAATCATCTTCATTTATAACAGCTTCCCCCTCGCCCAATTTAAAATCCAAAAATTTCCACGGTTGGCCTCGTTGACCACGCCTGTATTTTAGTTGCTCTTTCACTACCGCCGGCACTCCGTTGTCCAATGCTATGGATAAACTGTAAGTAGCCAAGGGCTCCGCTTCACCCTCCCGGAACTTGATTTCGAATGATATTGGACCGATGGTCCCGCGACTAACGGCTTCATTAAATCCACCTTTGTTTATCAGGGCATATTTCACATTGTGGACAAGACAGTCGCGCAAGAAACCGAAAACTGAAAAAAGCGAGGACTTGCCGCTTCCATTCGCACCCACAAACACCGCCATTGTGGGGATATCTTTCATAACGGCATCTTTAAAAGGTCCAAAATTTTTTATCGTCAAGGATTCAACCTGCATATTAGTCTCCTTAAAAGTGGCTATATCGTCCTAAACTCTATCCCTGCGTCTTTCATTTGTAAAACAGTGTTAGTCTTAAGCTGGTCGTTGTTTTCAAAAACGCTATCAAGGCAAATGACTTTTTGCGGTTTGCGGTTTATTATTTCTTGCAAACATTTTTCGTCCGCTTTGCTGAGTATGACCGCCATTTCCCCGCCGGCAACAGAATAAAACCTACATTTACCGATTTTTTGTTCTGTTATTTTGGTATTCAGGTCGTAGCCGGATTTTAATAGCAATTCCCAGAGC
>PEXN01000099.1:8247-9443 GCA_002774685.1 Elusimicrobia bacterium CG08_land_8_20_14_0_20_51_18
TTTTAATAGCAATTCCCAGAGCAGATTCTGCTCCTGCGCCTCCGGCTTAACCGGATCTTTAAGCATATCCATTTGTTTTTCCAGATCTTCGGTGGTGTCAACGACATCTCCGCGCCAGATTTTGAAGTTGGAGTTTTTAAGTTTATAAACCTTGAACCCTAAATCCACACCAGGCTTAGCGCCCTCTGTTTTTATCTTTTTTATGACCCGCCTGATGCGCTCTTTCCCGATTTCGGCTATAGTTTTGTAACCAGCCTTGAAAGCCTCTGTATCTTCTTCGGTTTTTTCCGGCAACTGGACACAAATATATTGCCGGTTGCCGTCATCCTCTTTGTTTAATTCCATTATGGCTTGGGCAGTTGTCGCGGAACCGGCAAAAAAGTCCAAAACCATGCCATTCTTTAATGTGGATAGTTGCGCAAAACGTGTTATTAAATCTGCTGGTTTTGGATTATCAAAAATATTTTTTCCAAATAGTTCCTTTAAATATCGCGTCGCATTGGTTGTGGTATTAATATTATCCCACAGGGTTGTTACCACCTTTCCCCGTTCCTCCGCCTCATATAAAAATCTTTTTCTTTGCGGCCCTGCCTCTCCAGTAGCCCCGAAAATAATTCTATTATCCTGCGATAATTCTAAAAATTTATTATAATCATTTTTCCAGCTACATCCAGGATTCGGTTTATAAATTTTGCCCGTGGTGGGATTGGTGATTTTATATTGTTGGTTTGGACGCCATCCACCGACTTGAAAAGGATCTGCTTTCCATGGTCCCCTTGGGTCATTATCTGGATTGGAAAAGCCTTCTCCAGATTCTGAAAGCCTAAATTGCGTTCTGTTTTCAATGAAATGACTTTTATTTTTCATGTAAACCAGATTGTAGGTATGGGCGACTGAAACAAGCGCTGTATTGGTAACTGATTTGGTTGAATGCCAAATGATACTTGCCACAAAGTTCTCTTCACCGAACACTTCATTCAGCAAAAGGCGGAGATTGTGAACTTCGTTATCGTCTATGGAGATAAAAATCACTCCGTCGTCGCGCAGAAGGTTGCGCGCCAGGAACAGGCGGGGATACATCATCGAAAGCCAGTTGCTGTGATAATGGCCGTTCTCTTTGGAATTCTTCCGGAAAAGGCCCTCTTTCAGCAGATAGCCCGCTTCGTCCTTTTCCTCTATGCGCTTTAAATACTCTT
>PEXN01000100.1 GCA_002774685.1 Elusimicrobia bacterium CG08_land_8_20_14_0_20_51_18
AACCGCCCGCGCACGTGGTTTTTATAATGGCCACCACCGAGATAAACAAAGTGCCGCTTACCATAGTTTCGCGCTGCCAGACCTTCAGGTTCAGGCCCATAAAAGAGGAAGTAATAATGGAGAGGCTCGTGGATATCTGTAAAAAGGAAAAGTTCGCCTACGAGGACGCGGCCCTGAAACTGGTGGCCCAGTCCTCTTCGGGCGCCATGCGCGACGCCATAACCGCGCTGGACAGGATAGCCTCTTTTTCCAACAGGGAGATAAAATTCGACAATGTAGCCGCGATGCTGGGGCACGCTCCCTTCGACGTCACCCGGGAGCTTTTTTCCGGCCTCCTCGAGCGGAACGCGGCCGCCATACATTCCGCTTTTTCCAAGGCTAACGGCGAAGGTTACGACATACTTACCATAATAAGGGACCTGAGGAATTACGTCTCCGAGTGTTTTTTGGTCTCGCAGGGGTTCAACCCCTCCGATCCGCAGAAACAGCCTCCCAGAGACGTAAACCCCTTCATTCTGGCCAAACTCGCGCGCAAGCTGAACAGGATAATAGACGAGGTCAAGTTTTCGGATAACCCGTCTTTAGCCGCGGAAATGGCCTTTTACAGCGTCATAGAGACTCCCCTCGACCTGGAAGCGCTGGTGAAGAAAATAGAAAAGATGGAAGGCTCGACCGCCGAAGAGCTTCCGGGGGCTTCCGAGTCTCGGTCTTCGCAAAAAAAAAGCCCGATTTTAGACAATAAGTCTCAGGCCGCCGAGCCGGTCCAGGGCGGGGATCATGCCGCCCTGTGGCAGAAATTCCTCCAGGCACTTTTGAAAGAGAAGATCTCCATTTACAATTTTCTGATCTCCTCCAGGATCACTTTCATAAAAGGCGACGAATGGAAAATCGACCTCAAAAGCGAGTTCCAGAAAGA
The DNA here is from genome assembly GCA_002774685.1 of Elusimicrobia bacterium CG08_land_8_20_14_0_20_51_18. Taxonomy (GTDB): domain Bacteria; phylum Elusimicrobiota; class Elusimicrobia; order Elusimicrobiales; family UBA9959; genus 0-14-0-20-51-18. The sequence goes on from PEXN01000100.1 coordinate 917, forward strand.
GATGGTCGAAAAGAATCTGGAACTGATAGGGCGCCTTCTGGAAAGCGTTTGCCGCGTAAAGGTCAGGCTCCTTTTGAGTGTTCCCAAGGCGGAGAACCGGATAGAGGAGATCTCCAACAGTCCGGAGAAGGAAGCCGGAACCGCGCCGGAGCCCGATTTGAAATGGCAGGACGTGGACAGCGGAAATCCCGACGAAAATTTTCCCGAATACAAAAAAATAAACAAGGTTTTTCCGGGAAAAATAAAAAAAATAAACAAGATAGAAAAATAGGAAGAGGATGAAGATTTTTTCCAGGCTCATCGCCAATCTGAGAAAACTACCGGGAGTGGGCCCCAAACAGGCCGAGCGTTTCTCCCTTTATGTCCTGAAAGCGAGCGGCAGCGAGGTGAACGAGCTTATAGAGTCCATAAACGAGATAAGGGACAATACCGTGTCCTGTCGGAAATGTTTCAATTACTCGCTTAAAGAGCTCTGCCATATTTGTTCCGACAGCCAGAGGAACGGCGCGGTCATTTGCGTCGTGGAGAACGCGCAGGACCTGGAAGCCATAGAAAAGACCGGATTTTACAAGGGCCTTTATCACGTTCTTGGAGGCTATATCTCGCCCGTGGAAGGGGTGGAGCGCGGTCATATAAGGCTTAAGGAGCTGGTTGAAAGGGTTAAAGACGGTTCGGTGGAAGAGGTTATCATAGCCACAAATCCCAGCGCCGAAGGGGAAACCACGGCTATATACGTCCACAACGGCATAAAGGAATTCGTGCCGAAAATATCGAGAATAGCTTTCGGCATTCCTTTGGGGGGAGACATAAATTACATGGACGAGCTTACCATAACTCACTCTCTTGAAGGCCGCAGAAAAATCTGAAAAAGTCATTAAGATATTGAGAGATTCAGGAGGGCAAGAATCAATTTTTAAAGGAAGCCTTTTTTGCTTTTTAGCCCGAAAGTTTCAGTTAAAACTTTCCCCGCTGTCAGCTTTGCCTGCGGCAAACTGCCACAGTGTCCGAAGCAAACCTCCGAGGGCGAAGTCCACCCGCATCACTTCAAAGCGCCAGAGGCTGAAGTGCTACCAGAGGTTGAGTTCGGGTCCCGATATATCGGGAGCGGTTCACCCTTGGAGATTGGGACGCACAACGAAGTAGCCCCTCTTTATGGGGTAGCGCCCAATCCTCAACCCGTCCCTCTTCCTTATGGAATCAGGGAAAGGGACAGTCCCGTCCACATGGACTATGGGGAGTGGGACGCTGAAAGCGGGGAATCCTGCATAATTTAGTTCCATTGATTTGTCAATGGAAATCATTTTCAACTGCAGGATTCAGGTTAGCTTAATATCTTAATCTCTCAATTTCTGAATTTCTATCTTTATTATGCTTTTCTCCTATTATAAAAGGCCTCTTTTCCTGATTCTGCTGTTTTATTCCCTCCTCATATTTTATTTTTTCGCCCCTGATGAAAAGGTTTTTGTGGAACGAGAAGAGTCCCGGATTGAATTATGCGGCCGGGTCGGGTCTTATCCGGAGATTTCCGGGGATAAGGGCAAATTCGAGTTCGAAGCCCTTTATAAAGGCGAAAAAAACGGTTTCATGGCCTACCTGGATAAAACCGGGGGGATCTCTTACGGGGACCGGGTCTGTTTTGAAGCCGCCGTCAGGCGTCCCTACGGCTCCTCCCTGCCGGGCAATCTCAACTGGGCCGGACACCTCGCCGCCAAAGGGATTTTTTTCGAGGCTTTCGGGGCGGCCCCGCGCCTGGTCGAAAAAGCCGGTTTCCCTTTTTCTTTCGCCTCCGCCATGAGAGGCCGCCTGCTGGATATTTTTGAAAAAAATTTTAAAGACGATTCCATGGGGGTTCTGGGCGGGGTGGTCCTGGGCGACAAAAGAAAGATATCTTCCCCTTTGAAGACGGCCTTCCAGAATTCCGGCGCCATGCATCTCCTGGTGGCCTCCGGCTCAAATGTGGGTTTTCTTATGGCTCTTTTTTCCTTCCTTTTCTGGAAAATACTGAAGCTTGGAAAAATCCGCTCTCTTTTAACGGCTATTTCCCTTACCGGGATATACGTTCTCGCCGCCGGTCTCGATCCGCCGCTTACAAGGGCGTATCTTATGACTTTTTTCGCCATGCTGGCTCTGATTTTCCAGAGGAAAACCGATTTATTCCAGGTCCTTATCGTTTCGGCTTTGGCCATACTCCTTGTCTCTCCCCGTTCGCTTTTCGCCCCCGGCTTCCAGATGTCTTTCGCCGCGGTTTACGGCATAGTTACCGGTTTCGCCTGCTGGGAAGACAGCCTGAAGATAAAAAACAAGTTGTTCTCTTATGCTGTTAAACTTTTTTTTATAACAGTTTTTGCCCAGCTGGCTCTTTTCCCTCTTTTAGTGATTTATTTCCATAAATTTTCCCTGGTATCTTTTTTTTCCAATATGGCGCTGGTCCCGCTTTCCGGTTTAATAATGTATTCCGGTTTTGTGCTTTTTGTTTTTGAAAAGCTGGGTTTTCTATTCAGTTTTTTTCTCTTTTTAACGGATTCCGTGGTTTCCATTTTTATAAAGCTGGTTTATTCCTTCGGCTCGCTTCGATATTCTTACGTGCATGTCCCGAACCTTAATTTCGCGGGCTTCGCCTCGCTGGCGGTCCTCATTTTTTCACTGCTGCATTTGCCTCTTTTCGGCCTGAAAAATAAAAAGGCCCGGCTCGTTCCCGCGCTGGCGCTTTTTTTGACCGCTGTCTCCTTCTTTTTGCCCAGAAAGGATTTCTATTCGTCTTTTTACGAGAAAGGCGCCGCCGGAGGCCTGGGCGCGTTTTCAGGCCGGCTGATAGCGGTAAATCCGTCCGACGCCAAATTCGCGAACAGCGCGCTTTATTACGGTTATGAGCGTGTTGACGCGGTTCTTATTACTTCCAGGGAAGGTTTCAGGCCGGAAGCGATAAGGGGAATGAAAGAGATTATGCCGGTGGGCCCGGTGTATATGCCGTTTTGGATAGGGGATGATTACGAGGACCTGGGAGCCGTAAAGATGTGGCCGGGAGATTCTTACGGGGTAAGTCCCGTCCTTAAAGCTCTTTGGCCGCAAAAGAAGGACGGTCCCGGTTATTCCGGGCTTTACCGGGAAAAGTTGAACTATCTGGTTAACGGGAAAACCGTCATCCGCTAACCCCCGCTTTAAGCGGCGGGATTAATTTATATAATATTGAGTGAAGAGAGGCTATAACCGTTTTTTTCGGCGGAAGGATGAGTTTGATATGATAAAAAAAGTCGCGGTTTTTTTTAATTCGAAAAGGGAAAACGCCTTTAAATTTTACCTCGGAGCCGTAAAACATATCCTTTCCAGGGGCATAAAAGTGGAAAAGATCTGCGTCAATAAATCCTGCCGCGGACCCGTAAAAGCGGATCTCGCGATAAGCATAGGAGGGGACGGGACCGTGCTTTACGCGGCCCGTCACATAATAAACGCGGATATCCCTCTCCTTTCGGTCAACGCGGGCGGACTGGGCTTCTTGAGCGGAGTGGAGCCTGCCGGCTTCGAAAAAATTTTCGACGAGATAGTAAAGGACAAATATCGGATAATAGAAAGATTTTTCCTGGACGTCAAGGTAAGGTCCGTGGGCCGGGAAAGGCGGTACATTTCCCTTAACGATTGCGTGATAAGAGCCAGGGACCCCCGGGCTTTCAGCCTGGACGTTTATTATAACGGAGTTTTTTTAAGTAAATATTTCGGCGACGGGCTCATAATTTCAACGCCCACCGGTTCCACGGCCTACAACCTCGCTTCCCAGGGGCCCATAATAATGCCGCATACCAACGTCTTTTCCCTGACCCCTATTTGCCCGCATACCCTGACCCACAGGCCCATGATCCTGCCGAACGGGGGAGAGATAGAAATAGAGATACTCAAAAGCCTGAAGGAAAGCAGCAGGATAATAATTTCGGTGGACGGGCAGGAAAATTTCGAGCTCAGGCCCGGCGACAAGATAAAGATCTCGCGGTACCCGGAAATCCTGAAAAGCCTGGTGCCCAGGAACTTTTCCTATTTCGAGGTGCTTAGAAAGAAGCTCAGCTGGGGGGAGAGGAAATAGAGGATCAGAGGATTGGAAGATTGGAGGATTAGAGTCGGAGGAATAGAGGTATAGAGGTATGGACGTCTGGAAGAAGGATTTTACTTATAAAACCACGCTTCCCAATTGTTACGCATCTATGCCTCTATTTTTGCTAATCCTCTAATCATCTACTCTTCTAACTATATGGGTATAACGAAGCTGAATATAAAAAATTTCGCGATAATAAGGGAGCTCAGACTGGAGTTCTCAGAAGGGTTGAACATGTTCACCGGGGAGACCGGCGCCGGTAAATCTATAATCGTGGAAGCCATAGGTTTCCTTTTCGGCGAGAGGGCTTATTCCGAGATGATACGGGAAGGCGAAGCTTCCATGGAGATAGAAGGGGAGTTCCTTTTCGACAAGAAAAAACTTAAGGGCATCCTTCCCGGTTTCGAGGGCGAAACCCTCGTTATAAAAAGGATTTTCGATGCCTCCGGCAGGACCAGGGCCTATATGAACGGCCGCCCCTGCCTGGTCGCCTCGCTTTCGGCAGCGGGCAGGGCCTTCGCCGATTTTCACGGTCAGAACCAAAGCCAGAGCCTGATGGCCCCCGAGAAACAACTCGCCATTTTGGACAGGTATGCCGGTCTGGACGGGGAACTGAAGGCTTTTTCAACCTTTTACTCGGCCAGACGCGAGGTGGAAAGCCGGATAAGGAACATAAGTCTTTCGAAAGAGGAAAAAGAGAGGCTCATGGACCTGTACTCTTTCCAGGCCGGAGAAATAGAGAAAATCGATCCGAAAGAGGGGGAAGACGCCGAACTTGAGGACCTTATCTCCAGGTTTAAGAACATAGACAAGATAGAGAAGAGCCTTAACGAGGTTTACTCTTTCCTCAAAAACGACGATTCTTCCGCTCTCCATTCGGTTTACAGGGCGCTGGCCCGCGCTGAAAGCCTGGCTCAGCTGGATCCTTCTTTTTCCGGGGCGCTGGAAAGGCTTGAAAAGGCTAAAGCCGAGCTCGAAGACCTGGCGGAGCTTTTTTATTCCTCGACCAATAATCCCGACCGGGATCCCGGTAAACTCGACTTTTATATAGGCCGGGCGGAAAAAATAAAGGCCCTTAAGAAAAAATACGGAAAAACCGTTTCGCTGGTCAGAAAGAAGGGCGAAGAGCTCAAGGCCAAAGTCGGGGAACTCGAGAACGTGGAGCACAGCGTCGGGGAGCTTCAGAAAGAACTGGAGGTCCTGAACCGGAAACTTTCCGTCGCCGGCGAAGCTCTTTCCGGGAAAAGAGCGGTCGCCGCCAAAAAACTTTCCAAGGAGATAGAAAAAGAGCTTAAGGAGCTGGGGTTCGAGTACGCCCGCTTCTCCATAAAGCTGGAATCCGATCCCGGGATCCCGTCGGGAACCGGCTTCGACTCCGTAGAATTCCTCTTTTCCTCCAATCCCGACCAGTTTCTGAAACCGTTGAAATTTATCGCTTCCGGCGGCGAGATTTCCAGGGTCATGCTGGCCGCGAAATCCGCTCTCTCCGCTTACGACGAACTGGAGATGCTGGTTTTCGACGAAATAGACAGCGGCGTGGGCGGCAATACTATCTTCGCGATGGGGGAAAAACTTAAAGCCATCGCGGTTTCAAAACAGATCCTGTGCATAACCCATATGGCTCAGCTCGCGGCTTTCGCTGACGCCAATTTCAAGGTCGAAAAAAACGTGAGCGGGGGAAAGACCGAAATAAAAGCGCTCAGGCTGGACCCGGACGGTAAAACCGGGGAAATAGCCAGAATGCTGGGTTCCAGTCACTCTTCAAAAACCGCGGTGGAACACGCCAAACAGCTCATAAACAACGCCAAAAAAAGAAAATAGAAATTAGAAAACGGTTGGTAAGTTCATAAGTTGACAAGGCGACAAGACGGCAATAAATAAAAAGTTCGACATAAAAAACTCCGCTTTTTAAACTTATCAACATATCAGCTTATAAACTTTGTTCGGTTGGTTGCGGCCCCTATCTGCTTCTGGCCCTTTTTTTATATAATATTACCATGGAAAACAAGAAAACGAGAGTCAGATTCGCTCCTTCCCCGACCGGGCATCTCCACATAGGCGGGGCCAGGACGGCCCTTTTTAATTATCTTTTCGCCAGGAAATACGACGGAACTTTCATTTTGAGAATAGAAGACACGGACGAGCTTCGTTCCACGAAGGAATCCGTGGAGTCGATTTTCGACAGTATGCGGTGGCTGGGCCTGGTCTGGGACGAGGGCGCCATGCCCGATATGTCGGAGAAGGGCGAGTTCGGCCCTTATGTGCAAAGCCGGAGGGAGGCCGTGGGCATATACCGGGAATACGCCGAAAAACTGATAAAAGAAGGCTTCGCCTACCGCTGCTACTGCACTCCGGAAGAGCTGGACGAGTCCAGAAAAAAAGCGCTGGCCGAAAAAAGACTGCCCAAGTACGAAGGCCTTTGCCGTCACCTTGCCCCCGGACAGGCGGAAAAATACGAAAAAGAGGGCCGCAAGCCGGTGATAAGATTTAAAATGCCCGACGACGGGTTTACCGGCTGGAACGACCTGATACACAAGGAACTTAAATTCGACAACAAGCTGCTTTACGATTTCGTGATGCTGAAAGCCGGCGGCTACCCCACCTACAATTTCGCCTGCGTGATAGACGATCACCTGATGCAAATAAGCCACGTGATAAGGGGCGACGACCATATTTCCAATACCCCCCTTCAGATAAACCTTTACAAAGCTCTGGGGTGGGAAATGCCGGAATTCGCCCACCTTTCCATGATACTGGGCCCCGACGGGACCAGGCTTTCCAAAAGACACGGCGCCACCAGCGTGCAGGAATATAAGAAACTGGGCTACCTGCCCGATACGGTAAAAAACTATCTCGCCCTGCTGGGCTGGTCCAATCCCGAAAGCCAGCAGATCTTCGCCGAGGGGGAACTGGAGGAGAAGTTCAACCTGGACGGCTGCCAGAAAAGCCCGGCTACTTTCGACAACGTGAAGCTGCAGTGGATGAACGGAGAGTATATAAGGAAAATTTCCAGGGAAAAACTGTATGAGTTCGCCCTGCCTTATCTTCAGGAAGCGGGCCTGGACCTTTCCGCCGCCAAGGCGGACGTAAAGGACCTCGTTTACATGGAATTTGAAAAATACAAGCTTTTAAGCGATATCCCCGGCCGGCTTGAGATGTTTTTCAAGGAAGAGCCGGCCTATGACCCCAAGGCCATGGAAGACGTTCTCAAAAAGCCGGAAACCGACAAGATCCTTTCCGGGATAGCCGCAGCCTACAGGGAGCTTCCCGATTTTTCGGAAAAAAGCATAGAAGAAGCTACCCGCGTTTTCGCCAAAGCCAACGGTTATAAGAACGGGCAGGTTTTTCATCCGGTAAGGGTGGCCGTTTCGGGCCGCGCCCAGGGCCCCACTCTTTTCAAAATGATAGAGTACCTTTCCAGGGAGACCGCGGTAAAGAGAATAAACAAGACCCTGGACATGATAAGAACAGCGAACGGTGAGAAGAGTAAATAGTAAACAGTAAATAGAGAATAGTGAACAGCAAACAGTAAATAGCGAACAGTAGACAGCGCGGTCAGCGAACAGTAAGCAGTGATTAGTAATCAGTAAACAGTAATTGGCGAACAACTAGCCTGAATTCCTCAGGTGAGGAATTCAGGAGTTCAATGTTGCAAGTTGCCTGCCTGCCGGTGCGCAGGTTGCGACTCGGCGTCAGGCAGGCAAGTCACAAGCAACAACTCAAAGAAGCGTTATTTTTACGTCATTTTTTAACTTGTGACATGTGACCTGTGACCTGTGACACCTGAAAATTGCCGAATATTTTTATTCACAAGTTTGTGAATGAAAAACTGTTTTAATTGCAATTTTCAGGCTAACGGCAAACGGCGCGAGGGGCGCCGGGCGCGATTTTCAGGCCGGTTTTACCGGAGCTTCCTTCCCCCGTAATAATTTTGTCACATCTTTGTATTAAATCCAAAATACGCCGGTTTTATAATAGTATGTGAGAGGTTGCGCGCGGTTTTCAGGAAGCGGACATATTATGAAATACTGGGTGTACTCCGAAGGAAACATAAACGGCCCCTATGAAATAGAGCAACTGGCCGCTTTCCCTTCTTTTTCCCCTTCCAGCCTCGTTTGCGCCGAAGGCTCTACGGGCACAAATTCCGACGATTGGAAAATAGCCACCGAGATACCCGAACTGGCCAAGTTCCTTAACGTGGGCGTCGTCTCGACCGCTCCGGCCGACCGCGAGTATAGCGGCGGACACTCATTCCCTTATGAAAGCGAAAAACCCGGCCAGGACCAGTCTTATTCGGCCCTGCTCGACACCATAGACAACATACTGAACGCCTATAAGACGGAAGAAGCGGAACCTGAAAAGGCGAAGCCTCAGGTGAAGAACGACGATTTCGAGATAGTGGATAAGTTTGATATAAGGATAGCCAAGATCCAGGAAGATCTGGAAGCCGCCAGGTGGGAGAAAAACGTACTTCTGGAAAGGCTCCGGATAAAGGAAGACGAGGAGCGCAAAGACAAGCAGAAGATAGACGAGCTCGAAAAAAAGCTTACCGATATACTTAGAAGGCTGGACAACAACGAAAAAGTTATTTATGTGGAGAAGGACGCCGAAGAAAAAGAAAAAAAAGAGATCGAGGAAAAGATAGAGAAAATAAAACGAATAAGCGCCGCGTCTCCGCAGGCGGCGGAAAAGGGGGAGGCGGCCGGGGCCAGTTTAAAAGCGGAAGAGAGAACGGAAGCCGTACAGGAAGGGGGGAAAGATTTTTCAGATCTGGAGGTTAAAAAATTTTCCTCTTTAAAAAAGACGGAGAGCGCCGCTCCGGAACGGCTGGTGGACAGGAAAGAGGAAAAAAAAGAAGAAGACGACATGGGGATAACCCGGCGTCAGCTGAAAAGCTTCGGGCATGAAAAGCCCAAAAAACTTTTTGAAGAGACCGAAGGTCCCGCTCCCGTTAAAAAAGAGGAAATGAAGCCCCTGCCCATGCAGGAATCCGGACTGGTTTATGATTTTACGGTCGTTACTCCCAAAATAGAGGCCAAGGAGAGCGATAAGGTAAACTTTAAGATAGAAACCAGGGCGGAAGCCCAACCGCGGGAGGTTTCGCCTTTCGAAACCGGTTCGCACCGGTCCAGGCCATCTTTGCAGCAGCCGCAGCCCGCGGCGCAGCAGCCCAAACCTGAGTCCGCCAAGCCCGCGGACTTCTCTTTTAACGCGTCCCAGCCTTCTCCCAGAAAAGAAGAACAGCCCCAGCCGGCGCCGGAGGCCAAGCCTCAGCCCGTTAGATCCGAGACGGCGATGCCGGGGATAATGACCACTGAAGCCATGAAAACTACCCGGATAGCCGAGCCTAAAAGCTCCTCCGAAGTCGCGCAGGATCCTCAGAAAACCATAAGAGTGGCGGCCGGTCCGGCCTTGAAAGCGCAGGACAAGAAAGACGACAAGAATTATCCCAAGGGAAAAAGTAAAGCCAAATTTTTCATCACCCTGGCGGCTTTCGCCGTGATAGCCGTGGGCGGGATAATTTACTTTTTCATGGGAGACAACGTGGAACCCGCGGACGTGGCCCTGATGGGCGTAAGGGGCGGCAAAAAGAGCGTAGCCGACGCCGAGCTGGGCCAGGCCGGCCCCACCGGGATACCGGGCCGGCAGGGCCAGGAAGTTCAGGAAGCCCCCCCGTCGCCGGCGGTTCCCAGCGTAAGCGAGAACGTGAAAAAGTCTATAGATACGGTCAAAAATTACAATCTTGCCAACGGCAAGGGCACTATATCCAACTGGTTCTCGAACAGCTTTTCCAACAATAAACAGGTGAACGACGAATGGAGCTCCACTCTGCTTCAGGGGAACGTCTTTGTGGTCCAGTACAGGCTTATAAGACAGAAACAGGAGCCTCTGGTTTACCAGTTCGAAGTGGACGTGGAAAAGGGCGCGATAAACAGGGGCATAAACAACAACGCCATAGAGCTTCTCGAATCTTCCTCCAAGCCCCAGGGCCTTTCGCCCAAAAAGTCCAAGCAGATAGTTTCCAGGAAAATTCCCAAAAAAAAGAAGGAACTGCCGCTCCTGCCGCTTCCCGACGAGGAAAAGAGCGAGGGGATAAGCGAACCTACCGGTTTTGAAAACGCCGATTCCCTTAATACCGGAGCCGTCAAGATCACCGCTCCCGAAAGCGATGAAGAGCTGTTCTGAAAGTGTGAAGCGTAAAACGTAAAGCGTGAAACGGAAAGCGTAAGGGTAAGAGGATAGAGAATAGAGATTAGAGAATAGGGAAGGAAACCCTTATAACTCTGACCTCTCGCCTCTAGTCTTTTACCTCTTCACTTTATCTTTACCTTGCGGGACTTACAGAGTACACTATCCGCCTTAACCTGCTATTACTGCCTTTACCATTTACCCCTTACCGTTTTATAGTGTAAAATATTAACAATGACCCAGCCGCCTCGTCATCAATTCCGGATCGATACCTTTTTGCGGCCACATTGCGGCCCGAGGGGGTGGCCGTGTGAGTGAAAAAGGCTTCCAGATAAACATTTCCAAGCGGCTTGGCGAAATGCTCGTCAATTCCTCCCTTCTAACTACGCAGCAGCTGAACGAATGCCTCGAGGTCCAGAAGAGCAACGGCATAAAACTCGGCCAGATCCTGATAGAGAAAAAATACATAACCGAAAAGCAGCTTCTTGAATTTTTAAGCAGACAGTTTTCCATAGAATTCGTGGAAATTTCCAGGCTGGAGATCCCTCCCGAGATAGTGAGTATAGTCACGGAAAACATCGCCAGGAGATATAATCTCATGGCCATCTCCAAGAAGGACAATATTCTTAACGTCGCCATGGAAGATCCGCTGAACATAGTGATCCTGGATGACCTGAAAATGATGACCGGTTACGACATAAAACCCGTATTCGCGATAGAGCGGGAGATAATCGAGGCCATAGACAAGTATTACGGCACCAAGAGCTCGAAAGAAGCCCTGGACGAGATATTGCAGAAAAGCAATATGGCCGAAGGGGAAGCGTCGGCCGTGGACGTTGTCAGCGACGAAGAAAAAGACAAGGGAGACGACATTATCTCTCTGGAGGAAAAGGGAGAGGCGGCGCCTATAGTCAAAATGGTCAACCTCATAATTTCCTCCGCTATAAAATCCCACGCTTCGGACATACACATAGAGCCGGGCTACAAGAATACAAGGATAAGGTTCAGGATAGACGGCGTATTGCATCCTCAGCCTTCGCCGCCGAAAAAATTTCACAATGCCATAGTCAGCAGGATAAAGATAATGGCGACCCTGGATATTTCGGAAAGAAGGGTGCCCCAGGACGGAAGGACCAAGCTCAGGATAGACGACAAGGAAATAGACCTCAGGATCTCCATCCTTCCCTGCGGTCCCGGCGAAAAAATCTGTATGAGGATACTCGATTCTTCCGGCTTGAAACTGAAGCTCGACGACCTCGGGTTCGAACCGGAAAATCTGGCCATTTTCTCGAAATGCCTTAAAGCGCCGCACGGGATAAACCTCATCACCGGCCCGACGGGTTCCGGAAAATCCACGACCCTTTATTCGGCCCTTGCAACCCTTAACGGGCCGGACGTGAATATCTCCACCGTGGAAGACCCCATAGAATACAATCTCGAGGGCATAAACCAGGTGGGCGTAAACAACGAAGTGGGGCTTACCTTCGCCGCCGGCCTGCGCTCTTTTTTGAGACAGGACCCGGATATCATAATGGTGGGGGAAATAAGGGACTTCGAGACGATGTCGATAGCCATAAACGCCGCCATGACCGGCCACTTGGTCTTTTCCACTTTGCATACCAACGACGCCTCCGGAGCCATAACCAGGATAGGCATGATGGGGATAGAGCCTTTTCTGACTTCTTCCACCCTGCTGATGGTGGTCGCCCAGCGCCTTGTGAGGTCCATCTGCAAGAAATGCAAGGAAACCTACGAGGTCAAGCCGGAACTTCTTACAAGCATGGGCGTGTCCAGGGCGCTTATAGAACAGAATATGAAAGACGGGAAATTACAGCTTTACAGGGGCCGGGGCTGTGAAGCCTGCGCCAAGACCGGCTATAAGGGCCGGGCAGGCATACATGAAATACTGGAAGTTAACGACGCGATAAGAGCCTTGATTATAGACAAAGTGCCTTCCTCGAAGATCAAGGAAGCCGGAAAGAAGAACGGGATGGTGACTCTCAGGGACTCCGCGGTAAGGAAGACACTCGCCGGGATGACCACCATAGAAGAAGTCATAAGGGTTACCGGCAGCGACGTCGATTGACGCGGGGACGGCTCGCGGGAGCCCGCTCAAGCCCGCCGTTCCGGGTCTTCGGGAAGACGATTGATTTGTCGCCTATAAATTTATATATTAGTAACTGCGGATTTTTGCGGTTTTTCATATTTTCCTGCGAGAGGTAATTTTTATGGTTACAATGAGCGAGCTTTTCATAATGATGCACGAGAAAAACGCCTCCGACATACACATGACCGCGGGCGCCTCTCCCATGCTCAGGATAGACGGGGACCTTCTTCCGGCTCCTTTCGAGAAACTGACCCCGGAAATGTGCCAGACGCTGATATTTTCGCTTATGACCGACGCCCAGAGGCAGAGGTTTGAAGCCACGAACGAACTTGATTTCGCTTTCGGTATAAAAGGCCTGGGCAGACTCAGGATGAACGTTTACAGGCAGAGGGGCGTGATCGGGGCGGCCATACGGTCCATACCCAGTAAATACAAGACTTTCGAAGAGCTTAACCTGCCGCCGGTCATTTATGAGATAATGAAGATGACCAAAGGTCTGGTCCTGGTCACCGGCCCTACCGGTTCCGGCAAATCGACCACTCTCGCTTCTATGATAGATTACCTGAACGAAAACCGCAATTATCACATAATAACGGTAGAGGACCCTATAGAATACGTGCACTCCCATAAAAAAAGCATAGTCAATCAGAGGGAAGTGGGTTCGGACACTGAAACTTTCGGCCAGGCGCTAAGGCACGTTCTCAGGCAGGATCCCAACGTCATACTTATAGGCGAAATGCGGGACCTGGAAACCATAAGCGCGGCCCTTAATATCGCGGAAACCGGACATTTGGTTTTTGCCACTCTGCACACCTCCGACGCCGCCCAGACCATAAACAGGATAATAGACGTTTTCCCTCCTCACCAGCAGGAGCAGATCAGGGTTCAGCTCTCTTTCGTGCTTCAGTCTGTTTTCGCCCAGCAGCTGCTTTCGGCTGCCGGCGGCAACGGAAGGGTTCTGGCCTGCGAAGTCCTCATGGCTACCTCGGCCGTCAAGAACCTGGTCAGAGAGCAGAAAATAGAGCAGATAAATACGGTCATACAGACCGGGGGCAAATACGGTATGGTCACCATGAACCAGTCTCTGGTAGACCTTTACCGGAAGCAGAAGATAACGTATCAGGAAGCCGTGAACAGGTCTCCCGATCCGGAAGATCTGAAAAAATTGCTGCAGAAATCCCTTTCAGTTAACAATTGATCCGCTCAGGAATCTGCAGAGCCGCGCGGGGCCTTGATTTTTGGAACGGGGTAAAAAAACAAGACTATGCTTTTTGCTTATAAAGCCAAAGAATCCAACGGCAGGGTCGTTGAAGGCGAAGTTGAAGCCGGAGACCAAAAATCCGCCATAGCCAGGCTCAGAGAACAAAAACTCTCCGTCGTTGCCATAGCCGAAACAAAAAAGAAAAAGAAAAAAGGCAAGGTCACCTCCCACGACATAGTCATCTTTTCAAGGCAGCTTTCCACCCTGGTTTCTTCCGGCGTTCCCATAGTGCAGGGGCTGAACATACTCGAGAGCCAGGCCGAAAGCCCCGCCTTCGGCTTCGTTATAGGCGCCATAAAGACGGACATAGAAGGCGGCCTTTCTATTTCAGAGGCGATGAGAAGGCATCCCAAGGTTTTTTCAGAGCTGTACGTCTCCATGATAAAAGCCGGCGAAACCGGCGGTATACTCGACACCATTCTTGAAAGGCTTTCCTCTTATCTGGAATCAGCGGAACTGCTTAAGGCCAAGGTTAAAAGCGCCATGATGTATCCCATGGTGGTGGGCGGAGCGGCTATGCTCATAACCGTTTTCCTGATAGTTTTCGTAATCCCTATCTTCAAGGACATCTTTATGGGTTTCGGCGCGGAACTGCCTTTCATGACCAGGCTTATAATAGGGGCCTCGGATTTTATGAGGGCTTACATAATTTACGTGGCGATAGCTTTGGGCGGCGCGGGTTACGCCCTGAAAAAATACGTAAAAACCGAGCAGGGAAGCAGGAAAGTGGACGATATCGCCCTTAAACTGCCCGTTTTCGGCATACTGCTTAAAAAAGTCGCCATAGCCAAATTTTCAAGAACTCTTGGAACGCTTATAAAATCCGGCGTACCGATACTCCAGGGTCTTGAAACCGTGGCAAAAACGGCCGGCAACAAAGTCATAGAAGAAGTCATCTTCAAGGCGCGCGATTCGATAAAAGAAGGCGGTCGTCTCGCCGAACCTCTTAAAAAATCGAATATCTTTCCGGCTATGGTCGTCCAGATGATAGGCGTGGGAGAGGAAACCGGCAGCCTGGATAACATGCTTGTCAAAATAGCGGATTTTTACGATCAGGAAGTCGATACGGCGGTAAAAGGCCTCACCTCAATGCTTGAACCCATAATCATGATAGTCATGGGCGTCGTGATAGGTTTTATAGTCATAGCGATGTTCATGCCCATGTTCGAAATGGGCGATCTCGCCTCAAGACAGGGGTAAATCAGAAAGTAATTAAGTAAACGGTAATTAGTAATCAGGGGAATATTGAATTTCCTTATTCGCTCGTTACTATTTACCGGTTACTGATTACTCTTTTTGCGTTGCGATTCTTTCCTGAGCAGCCGCATTTTTCTTTTTATTCCGCCCGGTCCGGAATAGCCTCCGAGGCTCCCGTCCGACCTTATGACCCGGTGACAGGGCACCAACGGGGCGAAAGGATTGTTTTTCATCGCTATGGCCGCCGCTCTGGCGGCCTTAGGATTGCCGGCTCTGGCGGCCAGCCATTTATAGCTTCTTGTCTGTCCGGGGGGGATGGTCATGCAGGCCTTCCAGGCCTTTTGGTAAAAAGGCGGGTATTTTTTCATTTCTTTGAGGATTTGTTTTTTTGTAAGTTTCATCATAAAGACAGAGGCGTAGCAAAATGGATGTATAGCAAATTGGCAACAAACAAAATTTTAACGTCAAAACTTTGGAGCTTCAGCACCAAAAAAATATATCTGTCGTTTCTTTTCCATGCATCCATACCTCCAGGCCTCTACGCCTCCTTACAGCGTTTCTTCCCGCGCCGCTTCAGATAAAAAGGTCCTTGTCCCTGAGTTTTTTGTGAAAGGTCACTCCGAACCTGTGCGCTTCGTCCCTCATTTCCTGCAGAAGACGCAGGGCCGGATTATCCTTTTCCAGCGCCAGGGGTGTTTCCCGCCCCGGTATGAAAATTTCCTCGAATTTCTTGGCCAGAGAGACGATGGCCGTTTTTAGTTTAAGGCCCGCGGCGGCCTTCAGGGCCATCCCCAGCTGCCCTTTGCCTCCGTCTATCACGAGCAGGTCTGGAAGCTTCGTCCCGGCCTTTCTAAGGCTTTTGAGCCGCCTGTAGACTATCTCGTGGATCATTCTGAAATCGTCCGAGCCCGGAAGAGGGCTTTCGAGCCTTATTTTGTAACGGCGGTAATGCGAATGGTTTTTCCTGCCGTTGACGAAACAGACGCTTGAGCCTACGGCGTTCCTGCCGAAAAGGCTGGAAGTGTCGAAAGTTTCGATATGCGCCGGAAGCTTGGGCAACGACAACAGTTCCTTGAGCAGTTTCAAAGCTCCCGCTTTTTCCAGTCTTCCCCCAAGCTCGCCTCTGGAGATCTCCTTTACCAGCACTTTTTCCGAAATATGTTCCAGAGAGGAGATAAAATCCCTGTAAAGGGCCGCTTTTTCGTATTCCCTGGTTCCTGAAGCCTTTTTCATTTCTTTCCGGAATTCTTCGATGAGGCCGGCATGAGCGCCCCTAAAAAAATCCACGGCCCTGCCCGCCAGAGAGGCGTAATCTTTTTTGCTTATTCGTCGCGGGTCGCAGGGCGCCGGGCATTGCCTGGTGTGATAATAGATGCAGCGTATTATTTTTCCCTTGTTCAGAGGTTCTTTTTCCGAAAAATTGTATTTGCATTTTCTCAGGTTCAGGAGTTTTATGGAGGTCATGTAAGAAAGAGTTTTTTTTACGAGCTCCACTTTCGGATAGGGGCCGAAATAAAAACCGCCGTCCCCGGTTTTTCGCCGCGTCAGGAAAAGCCTCGGGAAATCTTCGCGGGTGATCTTTACGTAAGGATAGGTCTTGGAGTCTTTCCAGAGCCGGTTGAAGAAGGGCTGGTATTTTTTTATGAGTTCCCTTTCCAGGAGCAGGGCTTCTCTTTCGCTTTCGCATGGGATGAATTCCACCTGCCTGACCAGAAGCTTGATGCTGGAGGTCTTCCAGGTTTTGTCGGCCCCGGCCGAAAAATACTGGGAAACCCTGTTTTTCAGGACCTTTGCCTTGCCTATGTAAATTATGGAGAAAGAGGCGTCCCTCATAAGGTAAACGCCCGGCGAATGAGGTATATGGCTTAGGTCCATGGTATTCGTGTAATTAAGGATAGTTTGTCGTAAATCGTAAAGAGTAAAGCGTAAGAAGTAATATGGAAGTCCCTTACAAACGCTTTCCGTTTTGCGTTTCCCGCTTCACGCTAATCCCTTAATCCTCCAGTTTTCTGCTAACGTTTATTTTGAGGAGCTTAAGACAGCCGAAATAAGCGAAAACGGCGGCCCCTATTATGGCGAGCGCGGCTTTGGCCGCGTGAGCTCCGGAAAATTTTAGAAGGACCAGTGTTACGGCCGACATGGCCAGAACGGACAAGAGGACTTTAAGGATAAAAAAGGACTGTTCGCGGAGGTTCGTCCCGGAATGCCTGGCCGCAAGGAAGGAAAATATCAGGCAGGAAAGCGCCGAAGCCGCGACCGCCGAGAAGGCCGTGCCGGCGGCGCCGCAGTCCGCGAGAAGCCAGGAAAGGGAAAAATGGAAAATTATCGAAATAAGCACGGGCCTCTGGGCTTCCCTCTGCCGGCCCATGGAAGACAGCAGGGAGACAAACAGCTTGTTCAACCCCAGAAAGGGCACTGCCAGCGCGAGTATCTTCAGTATCCCGGCCGTATAAAGGGCGTCTTCCCTGGAAAATCTGCCGTGGCTGAAAAGGAATTCCGAGATGGGCTGAGCCAGCAGGAACAGACCAGCGGCGGAAGGAGCCAGTATCGCGAAGTTGAGCCTGAAAGAGGCGGTAAAATTTTTCTTAAAGGCTTCCCTGTTCCCGGAAGAATAGTCGGAGGCGGTTTCCTTCAGCGCGGCCAGGGCTATCGAGGAGGCTATGAGGGAGAGGGGGAATTGTATGAGCCGGGAAGAATTGTAAAAAGCGGTGACTGTTCCTTCTCTCAGGAAGCTGCCGAAAGCCATGCTTATGAAAAGCAGTATATAGTCCTGGGAGAGACAGAAGGCGGAGCGGAGGGAGGAGCTGAAAATGGAAAAAACGTCCCGCCTGAACGGGTTTTTGAGGCTTAATCTCATTCCCTCCTTTTTCACGTCTTTAAGCAGGAAAAGAACCTGAAAAAAGCCGGAGAGCAGGGCGGTAAGGGCAACGGCGTAAATGGCTCTTTCCGGGTCGCTTTTCCTGAAGAGCAGCAGGGCTGTGATTATCGCCAGGGAAAAGAAAGCCTGGCTTATGGCCGGCTTGAAAAAACGGTTTTTAAAGTTAAGAAAGCCCTGGAACAGGGCGTAAACCCCCAGGAAGACTATATGAAAGGCCATTATGCCGAGTATGGTCGCGGCTATTTTGAACTGCCAGGGGTCCGAGGCGAACCCCCCGGAAACGGCCAGGATGACCGTTTTCCTGAAAATTATCAGCAGCGCCGACAGGACAAAGGAGGTAAGCGTGATAAAGGCCAGCAGTGCGGAAAAAAAGGCGTTGAAATCCCTTTCGGGAGCCCTGGAACCGAAAAATTCGGGCAGTAGCGCGGCGTTAACGGCCCCTTCCCCGAAAGCGCGCCGGAAAAAGGTTATAAACCTCAAAACCGCGTAATAGGCGTCCGTTATCCGCGTAGAGCCGAAGATCCAGACTACCATGGCGTCGCGCAGGTAGCCGAGGAGTTTGTTTATGAGCGCGGCCGCCGTCAGCTTGCCGGAATTGCCGAAAAGTGTTGATTTTTCTCTCATAAAATAATAAACTATATCCCTATGGCAAAACTTAAAACTGGAAGACATACAAGCGCTATAAAGGCCGTAAGACAGTCCGAAAAAAGGGCCGCCGTCAATCGCGGCGTGAAAAACCGGATCCATGAAAAGGTGAAAGAATTCAAAAAGCTTTTAGCCCAGAAAGACATATCCAATGCCTCTAAAATGGCGCCTGAAATATATTCTTTGCTCGATAAAGTCGCTAAGAAAGGGACCGTACACTGGAAAAATTCTTCAAGGAACAAATCCAGACTTTCGGAACTGCTTAAAAAAACGATCAATAACCCCAAATAGCGGCCGGTTAACGGCAGACGGCGATCAGCGGACAGTAAACTTTAACGGGCCCTGTTCTTAAAAAGACAGGGCCTTATTTATTTCATATACCACGTTTTTTACCACGAGTCCGGGATTCCTCCCGGAAGAGGTCTTCAGAAGATACTCGGCGTCCGCGCACCTGTTCAGGAGCCTTATCATCCTTTCTTCGGAAAGATGTTTGACCCCGGAGGCTTTCTGGAGGTCGCTCCTGAAAATACCCAGCGAATAGGCGAGCCTGCTGTCGCCTCCGAGTCCAGATTTGTCGAGGCGCAGTATCCTGAGGATCTTTTCCAGGGCGGAAGACAGCATGTAAATTATAAAAAGCGAGTCGGTCTTTTCCGCGAGAAGGCTTTCGGTAAGGTCCACGAGCTTTTTTTTATCGCGGCTCAGTATGGCACTGACCAGTTCGAAGGGGTTTTCGCTTTTCCCGGTGCCGGAGCTTTCTATCACGTCTTTTTCGTCCACGTTTTTTCTGTTCCTGGAATAAAGGCAGAGCTTCTCTATCTCCCCGGAAAGGCGGCCCGAGTCGGTGCCGGTTATCTCTATCATGAGCTCCACGGCGCCCGGCGGCATATCCTTGTCGCAGGCGGCGAGTTTTTCCGTTACGAAGGTCCTGGCCGCGGGGATGCTCATCTGATTGAACTCACACAGGGTTCCTTTCAACGACAGGAATTCGGAGTAGACCGCGTCGCTTTGCTTCAGGGGCTTGTCGTAAAGGAGTATCAGAACGGCGGAGGGGGAGAGGTCTTTAAGCGAATCCAGAACTTCGCGGAAAGGAGCCGCCTTCAGCTTGTGAGCCCTTTTTAGTATCATTATCCGCCTGTCCATGGTCATGGGCGGGGTCTGGGCGTCCATGACGAAAGTCTTGGGATTGAGTGTTTCTCCGTCGTACACGGAGAAATCGAAAGAATTCGGGGAGAATCTGCGTACCAGAGGCTTTAACAGGTCTTCCTTGAGGGAGTATTCTTCGCCGATAAAGACGTAAAGCTGGTCTAATTTCGGGTTTTCCGTCTGCCAGAGCCTGGCTATTTCCTCTTTATTCTTGAATGTCATTTTTTATCGTTTGCGTGGAGATGGCCGGTATCTTCTTTTCGGAGGCGCTCGAGGCCGAGCCGAACCCTTCCACAGTCCTTTTTATGATGTCCTTGGAGAGTATTTCCCAAATCGCTTCCCTGGCCTGTTCCTCGCTCATTCCGCCCGGCAGGGTGGCCGCCGAATATATTTTTACCGCTTTGAGGGCCGGTTCTTCCCACATATAGGCGTTCCTTTTCTTGTCGAGAAGCTTTACCGAGGTTATGACGGTAAGGTTGTAGATGGTTTCGACCATATTGGAATCGTAACCCGTGGGAGTGAGTTTGTAATAAACCACGTCGCCGGTTATCACTCCGTCGGCTATGTCTTCGTTCACTACCTTGTATTGCCCGTTCTTAAGCAGTTCGTCTATTATTTTCAGGGTAAGTTTTTCTTCGAGCCCGAAATTCGGGGTTTTGTTGGAGAAAGTCCTCACGGAGATGGATTTTATGTGCTGAGGCAGGATCTGGTCGGCCGGCCGGTAAATTACGCCGTCGCCGGAACAGCCGGCGAGAAAAAAAACCGCTGAAAACGCCATTAACGCCTTTTTCATAAAACCCCCTGGGTCAGATGTATGGATGCGTGGCAGAATGGAGGTATAGAGATTCTACAGGTTAATTCCTTCTTCTATACATCTACGCATCTATACGTCTATGCCTCTATTTACCTCTATTCTTTGACTACTATGCTCACCAGTTTCCTGGGAACATAGATAATTTTATCAATTTTTTTGCCCTCGAGATATTTGGCCGAGCTCTCCACCGCCATCTTCTCTATCTCCTCTTTGGTTACGGATTGGGCCACGCTCATTTTCGCCTTTATCCTGCCGTTTATCTGTACGGGGATCTCCATCATCTTTTCGCTGAGTATGTTTTTGTCGAAGGCCGGCCAGCTCTGCGAGCGCAGCGGGTCCCTGAAGTCGTGGATTTCCCAGATCTCTTCCGTTATGTGCGGAGCGAAAGGGTTCAGGAGCTTCAGGAAGGTCTCGAAATCGGTTTTTGAGACTTTGGCTTTAGAGAGCTCGTTGAAATAAATCATTAAAAAGGAGATGGCCGTGTTGAATTTGAGGCTTTCTATCTCCCTGCCGACTTTTTCCACGGTTTCGTTCCTTAAAATGAGTATCTCTTTACCCGGCTCTTCTTCCGAAAGTTTTCCGAGATTGTCGCCGGCCCAGCCCCAGATCCTTTTGAGGAACCTGCTCATGCCCTCTATCCCCTTCATGTCCCAGGGCTTCTGGTCTTCGAGCGGGCCCATGAACATCTCGTACATTCTGAAAGCGTCGGCGCCGTATCTTTTTAGTATCTCGTCGGGGTTTATGACGTTTTTTTTGGATTTGGACATCTTTTCTACCGCCGGTTTTATCTCTTCTCCGTTTTTGGCTATGCCGGCGCCGTCGTCCTTCAGTTCCAGTTCGCCGTAAGGGTGGTAAACGCCTTTGGAGTCCCTGTAGGAGTAGGAAAGTATCATCCCCTGGTGGACGAGCTTTTTGAAGGGCTCCTTGGTGGAGACGAAGCCCAGGTCGAACAGCGCCTTGTGCCAGAACCTGGCGTAAAGCAGGTGAAGGACGGCGTGTTCGGCGCCGCCGACATAGAGGTCCACGGGCATCCAGGCCTTCTCCAGCTCCTTGTCGACGAAGAATTTGTCGTTCTTAGTATCTATGTAGCGTAGGTAGTACCAGCAGGAGCCGGCCCACTGAGGCATGGTATTGGTCTCCCTCTTGGCCGGGCCGCCGCATGAGGGACATTTGGTATTTACCCAGGAAGCTATGGCTGCCAGCGGGCTCTCGCCGGTGCCGGTAGGCTCGTATTTCTCCACCTCGGGCAGTCTGAGCGGCAGTTCGCTCTCGGGTACGGGAACTATGCCGCACTTCTCGCAGTGCACAAGCGGTATCGGCTCGCCCCAGTATCTCTGGCGGGAGAACAGCCAGTCGCGCAGTTTAAAATTGACCTTGGCTTTGCCTATGCCCTTTTCTTCCAGCCATTTCATGATTTTCTTCTTCGCTTCCGGGGTTTCGAGACCATTTATTACTTCCGAATTTACCGAAACGCCTTCCCCGCAAAACGCCTGCTCCGTTCCTTGTGCCTTCTGCCTTATGCCTTCTGCCTTTTCTTCTGTCGTTTCTCTTTCCGTTCCTTGTGCCTTCTGCCTTATGCCTTCTGCCTTTTTTATCACCACTTGTATTATCGGTAAATCAAATTTTTTCGCGAACTCGTGGTCGCGGTCGTCGTGGGCGGGCACGGCCATAATCGCGCCGGTGCCGTAGGTGGAAAGGACGTAGTCGGCGGTCCAGACCGGTATCTTCCGGTCATTGACCGGGTTGACGGCGTACGCGCCGGTAAAAACCCCGGTCTTGTCTTTGGCGAGTTCGGTGCGCTCCAGGTCGCTCTTGCCGGCGGCAGCTGCGACGTAGGCCTCTACGGCCTTCTTCTGTTCCGGCGTCGTGATCCTGGCTACAAAGGGATGTTCGGGGGCCAGCACCATGTAGGTGGCGCCGTAGAGAGTGTCCGGGCGCGTGGTGAAGACGCGCAGTTTGCCGGCGCCGGGAACCTCGAAATCAACCTCTGCGCCTTCAGAACGGCCTATCCAGTTCTCCTGCATCAGGCGCGTGGAGTGCGGCCAGTCGGTGTCTTTAAGGTCCGCGAGGAGCCTGTCGCCGTAGGCGGTAATTTTCAACATCCATTGTCTGAGGTTCTTCTTCTGTATCGGCGTCTCACAGCGGTCGCATTTGCCCTGGAAGACCTCCTCGTTGGCGAGGCCGGTTTTGCATTTCGGGCACCAGTTTATCGGCGCGGTCGCC
>PEXN01000086.1 GCA_002774685.1 Elusimicrobia bacterium CG08_land_8_20_14_0_20_51_18
AACCCTCAATTTTTTCCAGATAAAAAAACGCCCCGATTAAGATCGGGGCGTTTTTATTTTTAAAACCGCGTTCTCAATAACTTCTGACTAAAGTCTCCTTTTTGGTGGGCGAGGTTTTATAGTTCACGTGCACTACTTTCGCCGGGGGGAACCCGTTGAAAGAGGTGGAGGAAGCGTGGCTGTAGGCTCCTATATTCGGGCTGTAAAGAAGCTCTCCCAGGTCGAGGTCGGAGGGAAGATTCTCGGACATTGAGATCACGTCCAGCGCGTCGCAGGTGGGCCCAAAAACTCCGCAGATCCTCTCGGGGCCTTTCCGGAAAGACTTCAGGTGGTAATGGCAGTGGTCGAAGATTATGCCCGAATAGGTGTGGTAAACCCCGTCGTTCACGTAATAGCAGACTTTCCCGTCGCGCACGGCTTTGCCGTTGATCTTGACTATCGAGGTCGCGGCGGTCGCTATCATAAACCGGCCCGGTTCCGCCAGGATTTCCACTTCCTTTGGGAAAAGCCGGTCGAGTTCGGCGTTTATTCTCTGGGCAAGGATCTTAAAAGGCTTTACCGATTCGTCGTACGGCGCCGGGAATCCGCCGCCTATGTCCAGAAGATTCATTTTTTTATAACCGCGATCGCCGGCTTCCCTGAAGATGTCGGCGGCCAGGTTTATGGCCTGGACGAAATTTTCAAAATTAGTGGTCTGACTGCCCACGTGGAAACTCAGTCCTTCCACGACCAGGCCGGATTTTACGGCCTCAAGTATAAGGTCCACCGCCTCCCCCGACGCGGCGCCGAATTTCGAAGACAACTCCACCATGGCGCCGGTATTGGGCACCCTTATCCGCAGGGCCAGGCCCGCGTTAGGAGCGTATTTCTTTATTTTCCGTATCTCTTCCGCATTGTCATACGTCACCAGCGGCTTATAGGCGTCCAATTCCCTGAGGGTTTCGTTGGGTTTTATCGGATTCGCGTAGATGATCTTGTCCCAGATCCAGTCCTGCCTCCGCTTATCGGGCATTCCCTTTATATTCTCGTAAACTATATCGAATTCCGGCATGGAGGCGACGTCGAAGCTCGCTCCGGCGTCGAAAAGGGTCTTGACTATCTCCGGCAGAGGCTCGGCTTTTACCGCATAATACGCCTGCACGCGCGGCAGGTGCTTCTTAAATTCGGCGTAATTGCGCCTTATTTCGTCATGGTCCACGATGAAAATAGGGGTCCCGTGCTGAAAGGCGAGTTTCTGCAATTGTTTTTCTGAGAGCATACTTTTTTCCTCCGATTTTTTCCCGTCCTGCTTCTTAGTTTTTTTGCTTTAATCCGAATCCGTGATCAAAAAATTCTTAAACTGCCACGGATCCTTCCTGTCTATATAGGGGTTATTGTAGCCTTTAAAAGCGTTGGTGTAATGTTTTAAAGGCGTCCAGGAGGAGGGGGCGGAATGGAGCTTGCCCAGCCAGGGCCTGGCTATTTTGAGGATATAGTCGTGCGGCAGGTCGTCCGGCGCCAGCACGCCCTTCTCCGGGTTGTCCATTATCCACATCGCGGCGGAGATCACTCCTATGGCCACCTGGATCGTCGTGGCGTTCTGATGCGGCACCAGCTTGCGCGATTCGTGAATGTTGAGTATCGTGCCGGTCCACCAGGCGTCGTATTCGTGACCCATAAGCAGGGCGCCCAGGATATCGTAGCCCTCTATTATCTCGTCGCCCATGATGCGGACTTTGGGCTGGAGTTTGTAATCGTAACCGCGCAGTTCGTTGAGCGAGGCTATGGCCGCGTCGGAAGGGCAATAGGCGTAATGAACCGTGGGCCGGTAAACGGCTTTCCCTTTCTTCCAGACGGTGAGCTTGTCGGACAGCGTGAAAGCTTCGCCATGGCGCACCAGCATGCCGTGTATGCAGTAATTCGGAACCCAAGTGGAGATCCAGGTGTTCATCCCCATGCGGGCCAGGCAGATCTGGTTTTTAGGGCCGCTTTTGTGCCTGCAGGCCATCGGCGGCAGTTCCTTCTCGTGGGTGCCCCAGCCGAGTTCGGCCGGCGCCACGCCCTCCTCGCGAAACCCCTCCACGCTCCAGGTGTTGACGAATTCGTCGACAAGCTTCGGCTTATCCGAAATCTGGGTGTCCCTCTCGCTGACATGTATCACTTTCACGCCGAGATTCATGGCGAGCTCGTTAAAAGTCCTGTCCTTAACCAGCTGGCGCAGCTTTTCGGCCTTCGCGCCTTTCGCTTTCTTTTCTGCCAGAAGCTTATTCGCTATGTCTATAAGGCCTTTCTTGGCGAAATGAGAAATGAGCCCCGGGTTCGCCCCGTGCTCTATGACGGCCGTCGGGCCGGGCGTTTTCCATTGGGAAACCATTTTGCGCATGGCCATATGCCTGACATAAAGGGTGCGCTCCGCCGGCTCCTTGTCTACGGCGCCCTTGTACGGGTCCCAAAGCTCGGTGGAGGTGTTGACGTAAAGCACGCCGCGGTCATGGCACCACTGCAATATCTCGCGGCAGTCTATATTCCACGCCAGGTCTATCAGCATATCGCCGGACTTGAGATACTTCCCCAGCAGTTTCCCCATGTTCTTTTCGGTTACCCTGTCTCTGACGAATTTCACCCCTTTCGACAGCCAGGGCTTCAATGCCCGGCGTTTATCCTCAAAATCCATAACCGTTATATTCCCGGCCGGCACTTTGACCAGCTTCAACAGTACGGGCAGGGCGCATTGCGCCACGGAACCGTAACCGATGAATAGTATTTTGTTTTTGAATTCTTTCATATTTCCACCGCCTTTTTATAATCGCGCCGGTAAAAGCGCGTTTGCCCCGTTAGAAATTCAAGACTCCGGGGCCGCCGCGATACTCCTTTCAAACCGCTTCTTTTTCGCCCCATGGATTTCTAACGGGGTTAACCCATGTAAAATATAGCACAAAAAAAATAAACATTATTACGCTTTACGCTTCACGGTTCACGTTTTCCGCTTAAAAGGCGTCCAGGCGGTCGAAATCGGACTGGGTTTTCCTCTGAAAAAGTTCCGGTTTTTCCCTCAGGTAAGCGAAAGGGCCCTTGGCCCAGCCTAAAGCGGCCTTCATCGAGGTTTCTATGTCGTGCTCGGAGGCCATTATCTCCGAAGCCAGGGCGCGCGCCTCTTCCAGCACGGGGATCATAATGTCGGAAAAGATCTCCTCCTTTCCGCAGACCCTGAGCCCGAGGTATTTAACTATATTCGGAAGTATGGGATT
Organism: Elusimicrobia bacterium CG08_land_8_20_14_0_20_51_18; assembly: GCA_002774685.1. GTDB lineage: Bacteria > Elusimicrobiota > Elusimicrobia > Elusimicrobiales > UBA9959 > 0-14-0-20-51-18. Next base: position 3,228 of record PEXN01000086.1, read on the forward strand.
TTCTCCTACTATTTCGCCTTCGTCGTAAATATAGATCCCTATGGTGGCCTTTTTCCCCAGCTGGCCGTACTGCACAAGGCGCATTTCCAGGTCGGAAGGCTTCAGCCTGTCCGGCTTGCCCAGCATCTCCCAGATATCCCGGCAGGAGTTATAATCATGGTCCAGGCCCGTGAAATCCAGGTATTCAAAAGGGCCGTATTTCGCGCCGCTCACTTCCTTGAAAGCGGCATCTATTTCGTTAGGAAAACCCTTCCCCGAGTACAAAACCTTCAAAGCGCCGAGCATATAAACCCTGGTAAGCCTTTCCACTATCTGACCCGGGTTGTCTTTTACTATGACGCCGGTTTTTCCCAGTCTGGATATCATCTGACCGGTCAGGTCCGTCACGTCTTCCGCGGTTTTGTCGCTTTTTATGATCTCCACCAGCGGATTGTTCTTCACGGGTTTCACGAAATGCAGGCCGATGGTTCTTTCGGCCGGCAGAGCCGGTATATTTTCCAGCAATTGTTTCAGAGGCGTCACGCTCGAATGCGCGGCCAACACGGAATTTTCGGTAACTTCCTTCATTATTTTATTGAAAAAAAGCGCCCTTTCCTCCATGGTTTTGCTGATCGTTTCTATAACCATGTCGGCGCCGTGAAACTTGGAATATTCCTGTATGGGCTCTATATTGGCCATCAGGCCGCCCTTGCCCTGTTTCAGCAGCGACCACTTTATCTTGGCCATGGCCACGTTCAGGCTGTCCTTAAAATCGTCGTAGATCCTGACCTGAAAACCTTTCGAAACGAACAGCTCGGCCAAGGCCCCCCCGGTCCCGGAGGCGCCTATTATACCCACTGCGTCTACTTGCATAAATTCCCTCTTTCAGGCTGAGTCCACGTCTTCGACCTTGTAAAGTCCGTTTTTACCCAGCAGTATCCTTATCCTTTCGTACCGTATCTCTTCGTCCGGCATATAGTATTTCACTATCAGGTTCAGATGATACAGCCTGACGCATTTCATCTCTTTGACTTCCCCCGCTTCGTCCACTATCCTGTATCCGGCGAGCTCGTCATCGGCCTGCTTGATAAAGTCGAAAACCGAAAAACGCATTATGTCGATAAGGTCTTTCCTTCTCTGGTGATATTTCTTTATGGCGGCCGGGTCCAGCCTTATCTCCTTTTTATATTTGAAAACCAGCTCTCTTTTCATGTCCTCTTCTATATTTTTGGTGTTATCGGCGTTCCTGCGCCTCATTATGTCGTGCGGAACCAGGATTTGCGGGACATGGAAAAAAGTTTCCTTTATATAACCCAGTTTGGAATTGTGGGCCGGCTCGGTAACGTTTATCTTCCGGTCGAAAAGCCAGTTGACCATTTTCCTGGAGAAGATTATCTTAAGCCAGTCCTTTATCCGGTCCTTGAAAATATAGCTTATCACTATTATAAAAATGAAAGTAATGCTGTTGATGGCGAACCGGCTCTGGGCGTAAACGGTCACTAAAATGGCGAAAAGCATGGCCAGCCCGGCCGCTATGGCGGGCCCCAGGTGAAAAAAGACGTTGAACTCGCTCATCTCCGGCTTGAGGTAAAGGGCGCTGGAAATGAATTTTTTGAGCACTCCCCTGTGGTACATGAAATATTCGTCGCAGGCGTTTTCGGGCAGGGCCGACTTGTAGCCCATGGCCTTCCTGTATTTTCTCTGCTCCACGGCCATTTTCCCGAAATCCGAAACCAGTTCGGGGGAGCATTTCCCGGAAGCCTTAAAATCTTTCACCAAAGCGGTAACGTATTCCTCCATCATAAGGCTTACGTATTCGTCCAGGAGAAGGAAGGATTCCCTTATCCTGGGGTTCACCGGGGAGGTCAGCATCCTGGTCTTAAGCGAATTCATGGAATCGGCCGTCATTTTAAGGTCGGAACGGAATTTGACCAGCGGCTCGTATATAGGCGAACCTTTGGACAGGGGTTTCGCCTCGCATCTCACCCCTTTCGAAAAAAAATTTGACAGATCGCGGACCTCGACCCTTATGATGCAGCCCAGCAGTTTTATCTCATCGATTATGGTTTCCACAAGGAATTCGTCGGAGATCCCGGAATTTATCGAATCCAGGCCTTTTATTATCCTGTTGTAGGGGGACAGTTCGTTGCCGGGATAAAAAAGTTTTTCCAGGGCTATATTGGGGGTCTTGAACCTTATATAATGCTGCGTATCGCTGTAAAAAACGTCCTTGTTAAAGGTCTGCGGAGAAAGGTTCAGGCCCTGTGGAATGAAGAAAAAATATTCTATTTTGGACACGCTTTCCACGTCTTTTTTGAGGGCTATGTCCAGCTTCACCTCGAAACGATGCTTGTCGTGAATGGAAAGCTTGGAATCTATAAGCTCATCTTTTTCTTCTACCATAAATCGCCTTTTCAAGCTCCCGTAAGGATAATAAGTATTATATATTTTTTATGCAAGCGCATAACGCGTCGCGCCTTACGGCCGTTATCCTTTGGGATGGTATTTCTTATGCATGGATTTTATCGCGGAATTGTCCAGGTGGGTGTAGATTTGCGTGGTGTTCAGGCTGGCATGTCCCAGTATCTCGCCTATTGAACGCAGGTCCGCCCCTCTCTGCAGAAGATGAGTGGCGAAACTGTGCCGTAAAAGGTGCGGATACATATTCTTGGAAATACCGGCCGCCCGGGCCAGCGTTTTAAGATCCTTCCAGATCTGGATCCTGCTTATCCTTTTGCCCGACTTGTTCAAAAAAACTTCCGACGCCGCCTGTTTTCCGGCAAAACGCATATTCCTCAGGTCTATGTATTTTATCAGAAGTTCCACGGCGCGTTTATGCACCGGCACTATCCTTTCCTTGTCGCCTTTGCCTACCACCCTTATCCAGCCCTGAGAAAGATTGAGCGATTCCAGGCGCAGGTCGGCCAGCTCCGAAACCCGTATTCCGCTGGCGTAAAGCAATTCGGCTATCGCAGAGGTCCTGAGCAAATTGAATTTGTCCGAACTCCCCGGGGAAAGAAGGGCTTCCACTTCCGACGGAGACAGGGTTTTAGGCAGCCTTTTTTCAAGCCGGGGAGCCTTGAACCTGCTCAGCGGATTTTTGGCTATTTTATTCTCTATGGCCAGGAATTTATAAAAGGCCTTAAGGGACTCGGCCTTTCTGAAAAGAGAGGCGGCCTTAAGACCGGAGCCGGTTTTGAGCTCACAAAGGTAACTTTCCACGTGTTCGGTATTTATTTTCAAAGGATTGATTTTTTTTCCGGAGCAATAATCGAAATAAAGCGCTATGTCCCCCGAATAAGCCCAGGCGGTATTTTTGGAAAGACCCTTTTCAAGAGCGATGTATCTTTTGAAAATGGAGATCAGCTCGTCTTTCAGCATAGTAAAAGAAAACGCGGCTCCTCAAGGGAAAAACCCTTATTTCCTGACTTTCTTTTCTTCCTTTTTGGGCTCGGCTTGGGGCTCCTCTTTCGCCGCGTCGGCGGAGGAAACGGTGCCGTCGCTAAGAAACCTGGACTTCAGCTCTTTTTCCACGCTTTCGACGACCTGGGGATTGGCCTTCAAATAATCTTTGGCGTTTTCGCGGCCCTGGGCTATGCGTTCGCCCTTGTACTCAAACCAGCTCCCGGCCTTTTCTATCACGCCGGTCTCCACACCCATGTCGAGCAGGCAGCCTTCGCGGGAAATACCCTGGCCGTTCACCATTTCAAATTCGCCCATCCTGTAAGGCGGCGCGACCTTGTTCTTGACCACCTTGACCCTTATCCTGGCGCCGGTTATGAGATCTCCCTGCTTTATAGTTTCTATTTTCCTTATATCGAGCCGCACGGAAGAATAGAATTTGAGGGCCAGACCGCCGGTAGTGGTCTCCGGGTTGCCGAACATTACGCCTATTTTGTGCCTTATCTGGTTTATGAAGATTATGGCGGTCTTGCTGTTGGCGGCTATCGCGGTAAGCTTTCTCAGCGCCTGCGACATGAGCCGCGCCTGAAGCCCCATATGGGAGTCGCCCATCTCGCCTTCTATCTCAGCCCTGGGGACCAAAGCGGCCACTGAGTCTATGACTATGATGTCCAGGGCGCCGGAGCGTACCAGTTTTTCGGTTATTTCCAGGGCCTGTTCTCCGGAATCCGGCTGGGAAATTAGAAGATTGTCTATGTCCACGCCTATTTTTTTCGCGTAAAGCGGGTCCATGGCGTGTTCCGCGTCTATGAAGGCGGCCACGCCGCCGGTTTTCTGGGCTTCGGCTATGATATGAAGAGTAAGAGTGGTCTTACCCGAGGCTTCGGGCCCGTAGATCTCAATGATCCTGCCCCTGGGCAGGCCGCCTATCCCCAGAGCGAGGTCCAGCGAAAGGGCCCCGGTGGGTATGACGGAAATTTTATTTTTCAGGGATTTCTCCCCGAGTTTCATTATGGCTTCCTTGCCGAAAGCCTTTTCTATCTGATTGAGGGCCGCGTCAAGGGCCTGTCTCTTTTCGTCCTGCTTCTTTTCGTCTTTTACCATATTTCCCTCCGATTTTTTCTTTTTCAAATCCGTAAGTTTAAAAATTTCTTCTCTCCACACCTAAATTCTAACATATTACCGCGACAACTGTATGTCGCGGTAATATGTTCTTAAAAAATCGCGACTGGCCTGTGGCCGGTGCCGTAACAAGGGCTATGCCC
>PEXN01000142.1 GCA_002774685.1 Elusimicrobia bacterium CG08_land_8_20_14_0_20_51_18
ATCGAATCCGAGATGTCGTCAGGCTTTATCGGTTTTTTAAGGGAAAAAGCCAGTTGCACCATTCTTTCCATCTGTTTTTTGTCCGCGTTCCCGTTGCCGGTAAGGTTCTGTTTTACGGCGCGGGGATTATAGGGATAAATTTTTACTCCCTTTTTTCTGAGGGCCAGGAGGATCACCCCCCTGGCATGGGTGGTACTGGCCTGCGTGCCGGCCCTTTTGGAAAAAAACACTTCTTCCACGGCCGCTTCTTCGGGCCGGTTTTCCTCTATGACGGAAGTCAGCTCGTCGAAGATCTTTTCGAGCCTTTCGGGAAGGGGGGTCCCGGCTTCGGTGTGTATCAACCCGTACCTGAGTATTTCCTGCCGTCCGCCGGAGCCCCAGAGGACGGACCAGCCGGTCCTGTCCAGGCCGGGGTCTATGCCCAGTATTATTTTTTTCTCGCCGCTCATTGCTTCATCAATTTATTCATCACTTCTTCGGGTATGTCGAAATTCGAATAAACGTTCTTCACGTCGTCATGGTTTTCCAGTCCTTCCATGAGGTCCATGACCTGCCGGGCCTTGTCTTCCCCCACGTCGACGTAGTTCTTGGGCAGCATGGAAACCTCGGCCGCGCTTATCGGGACGTTCTTTTCCTTTAGTTTGTTTTTTACGTTTTCCAGGTCCGCCGGGGGGGTGGTTATTTCGTATTCCTCCGCTCCGGGTTCGTTTTTTACGTCGTCGGCGCCGGCTTCCAGCGTCAGGTTTATCAGATCGTCCTCTTTCACGGCGTTTTTGGCGACGGTTATAAAGCCTTTCTGTTCGAACATCCAGGAAACGCAGCCCGACGTGCCGATATTGCCGGCATAGCTCTCGAAGATCTTCCTGAGCTCGCTGAAAGTCCTGTTCCTGTTATCCGTAGTTCCTTCCACCATGACGGCTATACCGGCCGGGCCGTAGCCTTCGTAGGTGACTTCTTCGAACATGACCCCGGGTATCTGGCCGGTGCCCTTCATGACGGCCCTCTTTATGTTGTCCTGCGGCATGTTGACTTCTTTGGAATCCTCTATGGCCTTTCTCAGCCTCGGGTTGGTCCCCGGGTCTCCGCCGCTGAGCTTCGCGGCTATGGTTATTTCCCTTATAAGCTTGGTGAAAACCTTTCCCTTCTTGGCGTCGGTTATGGCCTTTTTATGTTTTATGCCCGCCCAATGAGAATGTCCGCCCATAAATACCTCCGGTTAAAACAGGTTAAGACTGAAATTAAGAACGGAAATAAAGACTTTTTCCCGGGTTTTGTCTTGTTTTTCCGGTTCGATGCGAGAATCGGCCTTTCATTCGAACAGAATAAATTTTATAATAATATTGAACGTTTTACAATGGAGAGAATCCCGTTCGAAATTTAGAGCGTGGAGTTGAGAGTGTAAAGTTTGAGGACAAGAGCCAAAGGAGTAAAGTCTCAAAGAGGGTAAGGGATTCCCTGTTTATGCTTTGCGCCTCTGCGCCTTTTTCTTATTTCATTCTCTAATCTCTGTTTTAATCGCCCCCTTAGCTCAACCGGATAGAGCGCCTGCCTTCGAAGCAGTAGGTTAGAGGTTCGAGTCCTCTAGGGGGCAATTTTTATTGCCCCCTAAGCGACTCAACTGCTTGAGTCGCGTGAGGACTCGAAAGGCGGACCGTTGTTGAGCCAGCAGGCGTCCCACTCCTCATAACCCAAATGGACGGGACTGCCCCTCTTTATGGGGCGAAACCGGGAGCCGGGGTCGCGACCGAGGGCGAGCGACGGCGAGCCCAAGAGTTGTGACCGAGGCCTATCACTCTAGGGGGCACAATACGGCAGGTATAGCGACAAATCAGGCAGAGGTATAGAGCAGAGAATAGAAATTAAGAAAACAGATGATAGGTTAATAAGTTGACAAGGTGATAAGATGGGAGGGATACGAAAAACTTAGCATGAAAATTCCCGCTTTTTAAACTTATCAACATATCAACTTGTAAACTTTTTTGTCTTGTTTCCTGCCTTTCTTTACCTTTACCTTGCGTCGCTTGCGAAGTGTGCTATCCGCCTGAACCTGCTGTTCCGGTCTGCCTGCGCCTGCCGTTCCGCAACCAAGTTGTAACAATTATTCAATTTAATTGAAAGAACTAAAGTTCTATAATGTATTCTATGAGATTTCTGCCATTGATGATTCTCCTGTTCTCATTAGGTCCAGGCGTTTCGGCGCAGGCGCCGGAAGGGGGGGGGAATCTTCCCAAAAAAGCTCTGGAAATAATAGTTGCCAACCTCAGGAACGACGATTCGGACGTTAAAGCCTACGCCATAGAAACCCTCGGCCAGACCGGAAACCTCAAGCTTATTCCCGTAATCAAAAAATATCTTTCTGACGCCAACAGGTACGTGCAGATATCCTCGGCAAAAGCTTTGTGGGAACTCTCCGACGGCAGCGGCATAAAGAAACTTTATGAAATACTGAATGAAATACCCGCGCAAGGGCCCATAGTCAACGCTCCGCTCGTGGAGCTTAAAATAATAGCCCAGAACAAGATAAGGGAAAAAGCTTTGGAGACCCTGGCCTCCCTGCAGGGCGTCAAAGCCAGGGATACCCTGATCGAGCTTAAAAACGACAATTACGGCAGTATCAGGGACGCGGCCGCCAGAGAGCTGGCCCGTCTCGGTTTCAAGGAAGAACTTGAAGAATTTTTTTACGCTTTGGATTCCAAAGACGAAGAGGTAAGATATCAGACCGCCCAGATACTTTCCAGGGTTTGTCCCGACGACCTGGATAAAATAGCGGTCATGCTCGGTTCGGAAAAGTCCATAAGGGTCAAGATGTTCCTCCTGGACACGGTTAACTGTTCCAGGTCCAAAAAGGACGCGCTTGAACAACTCCTGGCCCTCAGCGACGATAAAAATCCCACCTTAAGATATAAGGCGGTGGAGGCGCTGGGAGAGATAAAAAGCGCCAAGGTTTTCGAAAAGCTGGAGAAGATCCGTCTGGACACTCCCGATCTCAGCCTGAAGATATCCGCCATGAAAAGTCTTATCGAGAACGGCAGGATAAAATTCGATTATACCGAACTGGACGACGCCGTTTCCGCCGCGGACGCCCGGCTCAAAAGAAGGATAATAACTCTATGTCCGCTGATGGAGAAAGCGCAGGCTATGAAATATCTTTCGGCTCTGATGTTCGATAAGGACCTTTATGTTCAGCTGGACGCCAGTCTGCAGGTTATAAAGCTTTCGGGAAGGAACTAGGATGATAAACTTATTTTTTACTAAAAAATGCCCGAAGGGGCGGCCCCCGTCTCCGGACGGGAACGACGGCGCTCCCGTCAACCGCTTTGGCTTCGGAGCGGGACATGGGACGATAAGGGTATCATTACTATTATTACTGACGTTTATGTCGGGTTTTTTCTCGGCGACCGACGCCAAAGAATTCAAAAAACTGAGAACGCAGAGGCTTTCGCCTTTATCCGACACTCTCCTGAGAGAGAGCGCCAGGGAACCCGGACAGAAACAGCTCAAGGCTTTCAACGCTTTCAATCTCAAAAATTCCAAAAATAAAAAGTGGAAGATAAGGTTCAATTCCATGACCGGTTATCCCGAATCCCTTACCGGCGACAGCACCCTTAAATACAAGGGGACTCCCGAGGAGATTTTTTTCAGATTTCTGGACGAGAACGCCGAGCTTACGGGAGTGGATAAGAAAGGGCTGAGGCCCTCCCGGAAAAAATCCTTCCTGGGCGTAACCCATCTGAATTATCAGCAGCATTATAAGGATCTGCCGGTGGAGTTTTCTTACGTTAGAATGCATATAAACGGCTCCGGCGAGATCTCCGGCTACCAGGCCAAACACTACCCCGATATAGACCTCGAGACGAATCCCGGTGTGAACCTGAGTTTCGCGGAGGCGGCCGTGAGGGCCGACCTCGGTTATTTTACGCTTAATTCCGGAGAACTGGTAGTTTTCCCCGACCCGGTTTCCGGGAAATATTACCTGGCCTGGAAAATAAAAGGCCGCGGCGGCTCCGGCGAGAAGGCCGGACTCTGGATTTACTACGTGGATGCTTCGACGGGGAAGATACTTTTCAATTACGACGATCTTAGATACGCCTGCGTTTCGCCCAATAACGTCACCACCGGCACGGTTAACGGCATGGTCTACGATATTTCCCCGATCCCTACCGGGAACTCCGACATACACCCGGACCAGTGGCTGGTAAAGAAGAAAAAGCCCATCTCCGACCAGTACGTCTGGGTGGGGGATTATCAGAACAAGGACGCCACCGATTCCAACGGCGAGTATTGTTCCAACATAAACGGCAAGGTTTTCACGGCCATACAGGGCCCTTATTTTTCCGTGTCCAATTTCAAGGCGCCGAGCTCCTATTTCACCAACGGGACGCCTCTCTGGCAGAGCGCCTCCACCCTGGTTTCAAGTCCCAATCCCTACGACAATAGCAGAGAGTACGTCTATAATGTGAACATCTCGAACAACTGGTCCGGCGTGGGAAGGGCTTTCGCTTTCGCGGCCCCGTATTTTTCGACTTTCAGGGTGGGCAGCATGGATAACTGCGGCGGGACGCTCGACGGCGACCTGCTCCATATCCAGGACCCCGCCGGCAATAAACTGTCCAGCTACGTGGGGAACAGGACCAACTTCCTGGGCGGCTATGTGACGAATCCTGACTACGGCATTCTGCTTAAAACCGACGCGACCGGCGTTTACAGCGGTTTTACGGTGAATATTTCCAGCTATATGCTTATGACGGCCGCGCCTTTCTCCAAGAACAACGCCACCGGCTCCATGCTCTGGTCGACCCATACTTATCTTACCGACGGGAACGGCGGCGAAATAAACTCTTTTTATCATCTGAACAAGGCCAGGAATTTTTTCGAATCGATGAACATAGACCCCAATAGCGTGACCAAGCCGATAAACGTGGACAAACAGGTCCCGGTAATGGCCCACGTTTTCGGGGATGTCGTGGTGCCTGACTATTGTTCCGACCCCAACAGCCTGTATAACGCTTTTTACGATATGGAGAACGATATGATAATGCTGGGGGACGGCCCGATGGACGCTTACAGCCAATACAGGGATTTCGGCCTGGACGGCACCATTGTAAGGCATGAATACGTCCACCTGGCGGCCAACAGGATCTATCCCATAATAAACTTCGGGGAATTCGGCGCCATAAGCGAGGCCATGGCCGATTATTTCGCGCTGGCTTCTTTCTGGAAAGACGGCCTGGACATAAACATCCTCGGCAATTTTATAGGCTCCGGCGAAGGAGCTTCCAGGGATATTTCCGCCTCGGTCAGGATCATGCCCGCCAGTTGGGTGGGAGAGGTTCACGACGACAGCCTCATCTTGTCCCCGGCTCTCTACAAGCTGCGCAAAAACCCCACTTACGATCTCGGCACTTTCACCACCGGAGCTTTCAACGGTCTCCACAGGGCGGACATCCTGGCCTTTGCCGCCTTATTCTATTTCCCCGATAACTTCACCAACTACCTGGACGCCATGATTGACGCCTGCAAACAGATAGAGAACATGTACACCGGTCAGTGCAACACTTCCCTGCAGGGCCAGATCGTAAGCGCTTTTTCCGCCCACGGCATAGTTTCTTCAGGCTACGCCGCCGCCGACATTCACGAGCCTAACAACGGTCCCGAATGGGCTACGGACCTTTCCAATCTCGACGACGTTTACGCCTACATAGATTACCAGGGCGACGAAGATTATTACTCCATACCGCTTGGAGCCGGCGTGGCTCATTTCAAACTGGACCTCCCCGCCTCCAGCATGAATTTCCTCTATCACGCCTACAGTATGTTCCTTTTCGACCAGCACAGGAATTATATTACCGAGGCGGTGCCGACGATCTACAATACCTATACCGGCTATTGCCCGGACGCGGGAGAATGCAGGACCGAGGCTTCTTCCGTGGACCTCTATTACAACGTGACTTCAGCCGGCCGTTATTATCTCGCCGTAACCGCGGGCCCGAACGTTTATTACGGGAACTCCCCGGATTACGACGCTTCCAAGACCTATAAACTCACCAGGGTTACGGATATGAAAGGCTCCATGAGCGCCAGGCTCTCCCTGGCCTCTTTCGACGCGGACGAACTGTCCTTCGAGGTCAAATATCCCAAATTCGCGTACCAGACCCATCCCACCAGTTCTTCCTGGAGCACGGATCCCTGGGACCAGTCCGAGATAAAATTCGAGTACGCCCGTCTCCTGGACCATAACATGAATCCCCTTTACGACACGGAAACGAACGATTCCGCCGGCTATATGAGTTTCGTTTCCGGCAGCCTGGCCGCGGCTACCGACCACACAGGGAACCCCGTCATAACGGGCAAGGTCAAGCTGAAATCCGGCTTTTCCGCCAGGTACCCCGGCATAGGCACCGTTTATCTCCAGGTCATGGGCTCCAATCACATGCTGAATATCGTGAAACCGAACAATATTTTCTCGCTCGGGGTTTCGAACGCCGTGAACCTGAGCGCCGACAAGAATAATTTCGTGACTTACAATAACATAATAACTTCGGCTAACGCTAGGACCATAATGAAATACGAAGTGAAAAACGCGGGCAACCTTTCCATAAAAGTTTACACCTCGAGCGGCGCTTTGGTAAAAACCGTTTTCAGCGGACAGGTCGCCGCGGGTAAAGGCAGTTTCGACTGGGACGGCACCACGGACGGAGGATCGAAAGCGGCCAGCGGGATTTATTTCGTAAAGGCCGGGGGGCCGGGGCTGGATAAGGTGGACAAGGTGGCGATAGTGAGGTAATTAGAAAGAAAGGCACAGAGGCACAAAGCGGCAAGGGAACGGGAAACGTGAAATCGATTATGAAAAAAATAGTTTTAAACATCTTTCTTCTCGCCATAACGGCCCCGCTTTTTTCGGGCGGAAACACCTCGGTCGACGTCCTTAAAAACGACGTAAGCCCCAAGGCCGTTTCCATGGGCGGAAGTTACGCGGCCATTTGCGACGACGTTTACTCCATATACTATAATCCCGCGGGCCTGGGGCAGCTTCCAAGTCCCGAGATCTCCTTTAACTATTCCGGCGGATTCGAGGACGCTAAAACGAATTACCTCGCTTTCGGAACGCCTCTGCCGGTAAAGGGGTTTGCCGGCCTGGACAAGGGCGTGCTGGCCGTTTCCTTTCACACGACCAGTCTGGGCGATTTCAATTACAGGTACATAAACTACGACGGGACCATTTATTCCAAAACGGTGGACGCTGAAAAGAACACCATAATAACCCTGGCTTACGCCGAAAAGGTTTCGGAGGGGGACGTTAAATTCGAATCCTACAAGGCCTACGTGGAGCAGTATCTCGGTCTGGGCTTCAAATACGTGAAATCCACCCTTCTCGAGGACGACGACCCGCCGACTACTTTCGCCGTCGACGCGGGTTATAAAGCCGTGGAGCCCAAGCTCGGCCTTTCTTTCGGCCTTTCCCTGCTCAACACTATGGGCGCCATAAAATACGTGGAGGAGAAATACTCCCTGCCGACCATCCTGAGGGCGGGGCTTTCCTGGAAAAAACCCACGGTTATGGAGCAGCAGGTGACCCTTTCGGCTGAATACGATAAGTTCATCAACGACGACGACGCGAGTCTGAAGTTCGGAGTGGAATATCATCTTCAGCAGGTGTTGAATTTCAGGCTGGGCTATAAAATGATGGAGGAAAACAGCGGTTTCTCCTTCGGCCTGGGACTTTTCAGCGGCGATTTTTCGCTGGATTTCGCCTCCTCCATGCTCGCGGTTTACAATTCCTCCAGCATTTCCCTTTCCTATCGTTTCGACAATTTTTTTACCGAGGGGACCAAAACCCGGAAAATCTACAAGGAAGAAAAAAAGAAAAAGCGGCCCGAGAGGGAGCAGGAAAGGTCCAAAGAACCCTCCAGGGAAAAGAAGTCCAAACCCGCCTCGGAAGATTTCTTCTGGATATATTAAATCCTTCAGTTGCCGAAGGATTCACCGCCGAGGCCGCCACCCTGACACTATTCTCTCTCCTCTATCCTAAGAATACCCGAACCGGACAGGTATGATTTGACATGAGCCGCCAGTAGTTGTAGAATTTATGTTATCGCGCCGGTTTAAAAGAGGTTTCTTGAACTGAAACCCGGATTTTGAGGAAAAGGCGCGGTAAAGCAGGAGGAATTCATGAAAAAAATCATAGGAATAGCCGCTATGGCGCTGGTTCTTTACGGCTGCGGTTCAAATCCGGACAAGGGCACCGTTTCCAAAGAAGGTGAAATAGAGAGGGAATGGGTGGAAGAGGGAATAACCAAAAACTACATTTTTGCGAGGGGCATAGGCGCGGCCGACCAGACCCTTGAAAACAAAACCCAGCGGATGGCCACTTCCAGGAACGCCGCTATAGTCAACGCCCAGTACAACATGCTTTCTTTTGTCAAAGGCGTTCAGCTCGAAGGCGGCATAACCGTGGAAAAGGCGATAGAAACGGATTCTCTCCTGGCCACCAAAATAGACGCCGTCATAAAGGGAGCGCAGGTAGTCAAAACGGAATGGACGGCGGACGACGGCTGCGTGGTGGTTTTAAGACTGCCTAAAACCGTGCTTAAGGAAGCCGGTTTGAAAGTCGCGTGATAAAAGCAGCAACAGACAAGGCCGTAGGCGTAAGGCTGTAGGATGACTTCGGGATTTAGAAACTTACGCCTTATGCCTTTAGCCTGTTGTTGGGGAATTCCCTATGAATAAAAAAATATGTTTTTTGTTCGCCGCTTTTTTCGCGGTTTCCTGCTCTCATAACGTGAAAAAATCCGAGTTAAACAAAAACTACGAGATAGAAATAGTGGAGGCCGAAGGGACGGCTCCGGTGATGAACGGGGACCTGGAAGGCGCCAAGAAGTCCTCCCTTTCCGACGCCATGAAGAACGCCCTGGCCCTGGTGATAGGCGTTTACGTAAGCGGGGATACTCTCGTCGCAAAATCGGTCCTTATAGACGACAGCATAACTTCCAGAAGCGAGGGCTATATAGAGAAGTACAAGGTCCTGAAAGAGTACCGCGACGGGGAGTTTTACAAGACCAAAGTTCAGGCCCATGTCAGGAAAGAAGACCTCTCGGCCAAGCTCAGGAATCTGGAGACCGACGTGGAAAGGATAGGCAATCCCATAGTCTGTTTTAAGGTCGCGGAAAAGATCTCCGGCCAGCCCAGCCCCAGCGCCTACGCCTCGAACCATTTCATCTCCAAACTGAGGGAAGACGGGTTCAGGATAAACCAGGCCCCGGAAAACGCGGATATAACGGTAAAAGGAACGGTGAACGCGTCTTTTAATACCAGGGAGGGCCTGGCCGGATTCATCTCCTACGGGTCCGCGCTGTCCCTGGAACTTCTCAATCAGACCGGGGAGATAATAGGCGCGGTGAACGAAAGCGCGGGGGGGATGGGAGTCACCGAAGAGGTGGCGGCCAAGGAGTCGATGGTGAACGCGGCCAGGAAATCCTATGACCAGTTTAAAGAGGCGATAATGGGTTATTACAGGGAAAAGAAAATAATAAGCTTCAAGGCCGGGAACGTGAAAAGCATAAACCAGGTAAACGAGCTTATAAAATATTTCAGGAACATCCCGGTGATAAAAGATTCAGTGCTTAAAAATTTTTCCGGGAACAACGCCGTCATAGACATCCTGATGAGGAAAGGGAATTCCAACGAGATAATGCCGGCGCTTTCCAGGAGCGACAAATTCTCGGTAGTGAGAACCTCGCCCGCGGAGATAGTGGTGGAAATGAAGTAGCGCGCGTTTTCAGCAAAGAAAAACCCCCGCCTTACAGGGCGGGGGTTTTTTTATCTCTGAAAAACGGTCTCAATTGCCGGGTTTGTCCGGCTTTCCCTTTTGTTTCTCGTAAAGACCGTCGAGTTTTTCTCTGGTCTTATCCAGCTTTTTTTCTATGAATTCCGCTCTTTTTTCCACTTTAGCCCTGACGCCTTCCACGTATTTTCTCAGTTTATCGGCCCTTTTCTTCTCTTTGTTCATTATGGAGGAAAGGCGGTCGGCTACGGCTATTTCGCGCGCGACGACGGCTTCATGGCCGGGCTGCAATTCCCTGGATTCCCCGTCTTTTTCCACGTTCATCGCTCCTTCGAAAAGACCTATACGGGAGGATTCGCTGGAAGCTATTATGGAGAAATCGGTTCCTCTTACCGCGCATACGGCCGTGGGGGTCCTGACCTTGTAGGAGTGGAACTTCCTTTTGGCCTTGTTGACGAAAAAGAGCACCTTTCCCTTGAAAAAATTGAAGCCGTAATCCTGCTCTTCTTCCGTAAGCTTCGCTTTTTCTATTTTCAATCCCGTATTCTCGGAAAGGAATATCAGGCTCCCGTCCTTGAACAGCACTTCGCATTCCGACCTGGGGCCGGTCTTTACGGTGCAGCCTTCTCTGAGCGTTTTGACCTTTTTTACGTCTATCGCTTTCCCGTCCGCGTCAGCCGCGTAAATCTTGCCTTTAGACTTGTTTATCACGGCGTCCTGCGAATGCAGGGGAGAAAGGGAAAAAAGCAGAGCCAAAACCAGAAATTTACCCATAAAACCTCCTTAACCTTTATTTAACATTATCGATACATATATTGTATATAATATTTCCTGTATTTTGTAAAATGTAGGTTTGAGGAGCGGCCGTGAATTTTTACAGGCTCAGGTTCATAAACACTCTTTTCATCCTTCTGATAGGCGTAGCCATAGGCTTTTTATTTAAAAAAATCGGGAGGAAGACGGCAGCGGAAGACCCCTCCTACAAGCCGGTATACTCTTCCGGAAATTATCTGAAGACCACGGAAACGCCGAAAACGGGCGCGCGGCGCGTGGCCGATTCCAGCGAACCGGCGGGAGAAGAGAGCAATCCCATGGACGACGGCGAGGACTACTTTTTACCCGTCGTCGGCCAGGCCCAGGAAAAAGACCCGGGAGAGGCCTCCCGGACGGAACAGGCGTCCACTGCGGCCGCGGAGAACGCCGCCAGGGACGAGATCCCGGATTTCGTCAAAAATCCGGCCTCTTACGCTCAAAAGAACGTTTCGGGCAGGCTGCAGATGATAATAGCGAAACGGCTTCCCAAAGGCTGGCGCCTGAATTTCGTTTACGCGGACGAAAACAGGAATTTAAACTATCTTTACGTCGACGACCCGGAAAACGTCTCGGGGGACTCTCCGGACTTTAAAATAGGCTATTTTTATTACGTCAAATTTCTTTCCGGGAACGGCGACCTGAAAAACAACAATAATCTCCAGCGGATATACGCCACCGGTGAAAAAACGCAATGGGCCAGCGGCGTAAGCGCCATAGAATAACATGTCCTATTTTTTTATAATAAACCCCAAAGCCGGAAAAGAAAAAAAATCCCTGGAAGGCCTTATCAGGGAGAAATTCGCCGTAAGGAAAACCGTTTACGAGCTGGAATACACCGAATCCCGCGGGCATGCCCTGGAGCTGGCCCGGATGGCCGTGGTAAAAGGCTACAAGACGGTGGTGGCCGCCGGCGGGGACGGGACCATCAGGGAAACGGCTTCGGCTCTCCTTACCAAAGACGAAATGCGCCTGGGCATAATCCCTTCCGGCTCCGGCAACGGGCTCGCCAGGAACCTTCATATTCCGCTGAATATCGGGAAAGCCCTGGACGGCCTTCTGGAGTGGAAGCCCAGAAAGATAGATTCCGTTTTGTGCAACGGCGCGCCTTTCTTCTGCGCTTCAGGGGTCGGGATAGACGCGGAGATCGCGCATTTGTTCAACAGCAAAAAGCACTCCAGGGGCATTCTCCCCTATTTTTATAATTCCTTTGGCGCCCTGCTTAAACGCAGGCCGGCGGAGATCTCCATATTTTCGGAAAACCTGCGGCTGAACGGAGCCCCGCTCATAGCGTCGATCCTGAACGGAGAACAGTACGGAGGAGGGGCGAAAATGGCTCCGGACGCCTATATAGACGACGGCTACGCGGATCTCGTAACTATAGAGAATATAAGTCTCCTGAAGATTCTTTTTACCCTGGGAGACCTTTTTTCCGGAAAAATACTCAGAAACGACTTCGCAAAATCCTATAAGATCAAAACCGCCGAGTTCAGACTGCCGGCCGGGTCCTGGTACCATCTCGACGGAGAAGATTTTTTTTCCGGGGACGGGGTGCTGAAGTTTTCGGTTCTTCCCGCCTCGCTTAACGTTCTTTGCCCGGAGCTCTAGTGATAAGAGATATTCTGAAGTATTCCTCAAAAACCCCTCTTTGCAGAAAAGAGGCGGGCGCGACCGTCTGTCTGGCCTGCAGGCATTACTGCAGGATACCGGAGGGGGGTTCGGGCCGCTGTCTTATGAGATTCAACGAGGGAGGAGAGCTTTACGCGCCGCGGGGCTACGTCTCTTCGCTTAACGCCGACCCGATAGAAAAAAAACCGCTTTTCCACTTTCTGCCGGGCAGCGGCACCCTTTCCTTCGGCATGCTTGGGTGTAATTTTAAATGCTCCTATTGCCAGAACTGGGAGATTTCTCAGACCCTGAAGGACCCGGCGGCCCCCGCGAGAGCCCAGGAGATAAAGGCGGAAACTCTGGTTTCCCGGGCGCTGGAAGAAGGCCTTAAAATACTGGTTTCCACTTATAATGAACCCGGGATAACTCCCGAATGGGCCAAGGAAATTTTTTTCCTGGCCAGGAAAAGGGACCCTTCTTTCAGGACCGGCTTCGTTTCTAACGGCTACCTTTCTCCGGAAAACGTGGAGTTTATGGGCGGGGATGTGGATTTCATAAAGATCGACCTGAAAAGTTTCGAGCCGGAAAAGTTTTTGCGCCTCACGGGAGGGAAGCTGCGGGGAGTGCTGGACTCCATAAAATACGTTTTTTCCAAAGGAATACATCTGGAACTGGTCACGCTCCTGGTCCCTGGGTTCAATGACGGAGAAAAAGAACTCGCCGGAACGGCCGCCTTCATAAAAGAAGTTTCCCCGGAGATTCCCTGGCATATAACGGCCTATCATCCCGATTACCGGATGCTGGAAGGCAAGGCCGCAAAGAGAGAAGACATAGAGAAGGCGGTGACGGCGGGCAGAAAAGCGGGTTTGAATTATGTCTATGGGGGAAACGTTCACTCGGAAACTCTGGATACTTTTTGTCCCGCCTGCGGCGATCTTCTGGTGAAGAGGGGGTACATGTCGGTCGGGGAAATCCGTCTGCGCGCGGAGAATTCGGAAGGATACTGCCCTTCCTGCGGAAAAAAAATTTACGGAGTGTATAACAGCCGGGGGGGATCGGGATCAGTAATTGGTAAATAGTAATTAGTAATCCGGGACAACAAAAACGACTTGAGACTTATAACCTGTAACTTGTATCCCCTGAACTCTATACCCTGTTATTAGCCTTCCGCCCGCTTCCGAACGGAGAGAGGAAGAAGCGCCGGTTGGAGATTATCAGTTCGGAAACCCCTATCAGCAAAGCCGCGAAAAATCCCAGCCATAATAATTTGTAATTTTTAAGCGAGGTTCTGGCCAGAAGCGAATGCATGAAAAAACAGGAAACGGCGCAGGCGTTCACCAGGTAAAGCATGAGGTTGAGACGGTTTTTTATGTGCCTCGCCAGGAAGGAGGTGAAGAGATGCTGAAAGAGCGTGGCCGCGGCGAACATCAGGGAAAGCCTGACTCCGTCGGAGACGTTCCTGCTCATGGCGTAAAAATCTTTTTCCAGCGCGAGCCTGGAGGCGTAAAACAAAAGATTGGAAAGAAGATTGCCGGAGACCAGGGAAAGGGAAAAAATTATTATTTCCATCCAGATGCATAAGATGAAAAAATTAACGCCTTTCAGGTTCAGGATCTTCATATTATTCCGACCGGTAAATTCTCTTGATGAATTCCGGGTCGTCCTGCCATTTTTCCCTTACTTTAATAAAAAGCTCCAGTTTGACCGGCCTGCCTAAAAATTTTTTCATTTGTTTTTCCGAGTTTTCCCTCAGCTTTTTTATTTCCCGGCCGCCTTTCCCTATAATTATGGGTTTGTGGCTTTCCCTTGAAACGTAGATCTGGGCGTGAATATAGGAAGGTTCCCTTTCGTTTTCCTCGAAAACGTCTATTTCCACGGCGCAGGAATAAGGTATTTCGTCTTTGTAGGAATTAAAAATACTCTCTCTTATTATTTCCGCCGCGAAAAAACGCTCCCAGCGGTCCGAAAGCCTTTCATCGGGATAATAAGGCGGGGAAAGGGGAAGATTTTTCACTATTTCCTCTTTCAAATTCTTTACGTTCGTTCCGTTAAGAGCTGAGATCCTGAAAATCGAGCTTATGCCCGGGACCGCTTCTTTGAGGAATTTTTCCGCCGCCTCCGCCTTTTCGGAAGAATAAGCGTCTATTTTGTTTATAACGAGAAACACCTTCCTGCCGCGCGGGAGTTTCTCGAAAAAGAGGCGTTTCTCCGTTAGGACCCTTGTTTCCGGCTCCGCCAGAAGACAGATTATATCGGCGTCGTCTTTCATCGCCCTGTCCACGTCCCTGGCCATCTTCTTTTCCAGGGCGTTATAAGGCTGAAGGAATCCCGGCGTATCCACGAGGACTATCTGATAGCCGGGACCGGTTATTATGGATTTTATATGGTCCCTGGTAGTCTGGGGCTTGGGGGAAACGATGGCCATCCTGGCCCCGGAAAGGGCGTTAGTCAGCGTGGATTTACCGCTATTCGGCAACCCGAGAATGGAGACGAATCCCGCTCTGAAATTTTCGTTCCTTATTTCGAGCACAATGGGCTTATCCATAAAGGGAGCTGGGTGGATTTGTCTATCTTCCTGACCTTGTTGTCGCCCGTAAGTTCCTGTATGAAAACTTCGCAGTTGAAAAGGATAGTGCCGGACATGAGATGTCCGCCCCAGGCTTTCCCCTCGGAATCGGAAAAGGTTATATGGGAATGAAGCATGGGCTTGTCGTCGAAAAGGCTGATGTTCCCCTGGAGAGAGAGAATCTCGAGTTCTTTTTCCAGGATTATTTTGGAATATTTTTTATTTTTCTGGTCGTAAAGGCCGAAAGTCGCCTTGCTTACGGCTCCTATGGCGCTCAGCGTCCCGCATTTTATCTGGTTGTGGTGGCAGAAATACTGGAGGCTTTGCAGCAGGTCCTCTCCCTTGGCTATGCTGAATAAAAAGGTGCGTCCTATAAGATATGGTTTCTCGTTTATGCTCATGCTGCCTCCGTAGTTTTATTTTTTTCGGTTTTTAAGGCGTAATCTTTTATGGCTTTAAACTGCGTTTTGGCGTCGAGTCCCGCCTCTTCCAGCGTTTTCTCGCATTTACCGCTGCCGGGGTAACGCCCTTTTTTAAAAGGGTAAAGGGATCTTTTAAGCCCTTCCTGCGACCTTACCCAGGGATAGAGCGTGGGGAGGGTGAAATCGGTGATCCCCATGGCTTCAAAAGCCAGCGCCTCGGGATAAAGTTTTTCTTTTTCCTGTTCCGGAAGCAGGTTAAAAAGTTCCCTGCTGGTCACATAGAACACGTTAAGGTCCAAACCCGCTCTTTTCAATTCTCCCAGCACTTCTCCGACGAAAACCGAGGCTGAAGCGGCGCCCTGTATCACCAGCGTGCCGCGCCTGGCGGAACCTTTCCCGGTTTTCATAAGAGGGTATATCCCTTTCGCGGCCAGTTTCGGGTCCGGGAGGCCCAGGGCTTTCCTGTCGGGGATTTTTTCCGCCGGCCTGGTTACGAAAGGGGCTATTACGGAGGGCCTTTTAAAAAGGGCTTCGGCCAGAAGCGGCCATATTTCGGAAGGCTCCCACGGGGTGAGGGTTATCAGGGAACCGGCGGGGAAATTTTCCTGTAAAAGCTGAAGCGGCTGGGAATCCGCGTGAGTCGGGCCGTCTTCGCCCGTTTTCGGTCCGTAATGGGCGTTTATCATGATAAAAGGGGCGGGGTACCCGGCCGTAAGGTCTTTTCTGGCTTGTTCGCCTATACAGTGAAGGCGGGCTGAAATATGCTCCAGGGGAGCGATGAAGGCGGCGTAAGAGGAAGTCACCCCTATGTGGCGCGAAAAAGCGGAAAGTCCGCTCATGATCCCGCCCATTGCGTCTTCGCAGATGCCTCCGGCGGAATAGAGCCTGCTCCCGGGATTGGAAACCGAGTTATAAAAACCTTCCTCGCCGAAGCCCTTTCCTATCAGGGCGGCGCTCGTGGAATTGTAAAGGTCGGCCGAGGCTGCCATCAGCCCGCCGCGAGTGAGATCGTTTACGTGTTTCAGGCAGAGGGCGAGCGCTTCCCCCGGGGCGATTTCCGCGCCGGGTTTAAAAACAAGTTCCGAGGGGGGCTCCGCTTCCAGATTGTAGGCCTTTTCAAGATAAGGGGCGTTTTCCCTTTCCTTTCTTTTTTTTTCTTCCAGCCGTTTTTTAGCCTCGGCGAGCTTCGAAACGGCCGTTTCCACCAGGTCCTTATCCTTCTCCAAAGCTCCGCGTATCGTCATCAGCGTTTCATAGAAACAGCTTTCAACCGCTTCCGGGTCCGGCCTGGCGGAACAATACCTCGGCATTTTCAGGCCGAAAGTCTTTTCGAATTCGTCCAAAGCGCCGTAATAGCCGGGCGAAGAGAACCCGTGCCCCGTCCCGTGCGAGATTTTTCCTTCCAGGCCGTATTTCCAGCCCTTTACGGTCCTGTAAATTACGGCGGTAGGCTGACCCGTGTCCATGGCCTGGGCTAATTTCTGGGCGGTAAGTATCTGAAAAAAATCGAGGCCGTTGTGAACGGAGATAACATTCCAGTCGTTTATGTAAAAAAGTTCTTCGGGAGCCCATTGCACGTAATCGCCGGGTTTGCCGTCCTCCGCGCAAACGGCGTCGGAATCTATGGAGGACTGGTTCCAATCTATGTGAGCGACGATATTGTTAAGCCTGGAGGTGGCGGCGCTGGCGGCTGCTTCGGACACCCTTCCCGCCGTAAGCCCTCCTTCTCCCTCGATTATGTTGACCCGGGGCGGGTCGGAACGAAAAATGTCCGCGGCGCCGAGGCCCAGTCCTATGCTGGCCGCGAAACCGGCCCCTGAAGCGCCGGTGGCGAGTTTCACGAAAGGCGTCGCGGGCGTAGGGTGGCCGTCCAGAGGTTTGGCGCGGAATTTTTTAAAAAGAGGGGTAGAATTTACGGAGTTTTTCCTGAATCCAAGAAGGTCTTCCAGCCGAAGCTGGAATTTTTCTTCCGGCAGCATCGAGGGGGACCCCGTCCTTACGAATTCGTTCCTGAGCGCCCAAAGCGCGTAAAGTCCCAGGGCCTTGTGTCCGGCGGAGTATGAGAGCAGGTCATTGTCCTTCCTCTCGGGGTCCGAAAAATCGTAAGCCATATTTTCGAAAACCAGCGCCTGAGCTATCCGGCCCGAGGATATGCTTCCGCCCGGATGTCCGGACTCGACCGCGAAATTATAAAGCACGGCGCACAGGGTCCTGTAGACGAGGTCCGTTTTTTCGAAAAAGGCCAGTTCCTCGTCGGTCGGTTTATATTTCGGGTTCATTATGACGTCGGAGACGTCGTAAAATTCCGATCTTTTTCCGTTTATTGAGAATTTAGAAGGCTTGATGCCTGAGAAGAATAAATTTTCGGCCATTTTTCCGGTTCCTAGAGTAAATTTTAGCAAATTATAAGAGGAATATACAGAGGAAACGGTCCGCGGTCGAGTTTTTTTTGAACGGGGAAAAGCATTTTGAATTTAAAAAGTGATATAATTAGGGGAAAGGCGGTTTGTAAAGGAAAGAGAATAGACGACGGGTTAACAGGTTGACGGGACGATAAGACGGGCAAGAATGCAGGCCGACGCAAAAACTCCGGCTTTTTAAACTTATCGACGCATCAACCTGTAAACTTTCTTCGCCTTGCCTCTAATCTCTAATCGCAAATCTGCCGTTACTTGGAGGAAAATATGCCCGTATCCCATAAAGAACTCGGTTTCGTAAACACCAGGGAGATGTTCAGGAACGCGATGAAAGACGGCTACGCCGTGCCGGCCTATAATTTCAACAATATGGAACAGATCCAGGCCATAATAACCGCCTGCGTTAAATCCAAATCCCCGGTGATCCTGCAGGTCTCCAAAGGGGCCAGGGATTACGCCAACGCCACACTGCTGAGGTGGATGGGGAAAGGCGCGATAGAGATGATGAAAGAAATGACTCCTTCGCCCATTCCGGTCGCTCTGCACCTCGATCACGGCGATTCCTTCGAGATCTGCAAATCCTGCATCGATAACGGTTTTTCCAGCGTGATGATAGACGGGTCCGCCCTTTCTTACGAAAAGAACGTCGAAGTGACCGGCAAAGTGGTGGAATACGCCCGGCAGTACGACGTCACCGTGGAAGGGGAACTCGGCGTGCTGGCCGGGATAGAGGACGAGGTTTCCAGCGAACATTCTCATTACACCGATCCGGCACAGGTCGAGGATTTCGTGAAGAAGACCGGCGTGGATTCCCTGGCTATCTCCATAGGCACGAGCCACGGGGCCTACAAATTTAAAGTGAAACCCGGGGAATCCGTCCCGCCTCTGAGGTTCGACATCCTGGAGGAAGTGGAAAGAAGGATACCGGGTTTCCCGATAGTTCTTCACGGCGCCTCCTCCGTGCTCCAGGACTACATCACCATGATAAACAAGTACGGCGGCAAAATGGACAACGCCGTGGGGATACCGGAGGAACAGCTCAGGAAAGCGGCCAAATCCGCGGTCTGCAAGATAAACATAGATTCCGACGGCAGGCTGGTCATGACGGCCGTCATAAGAAAGGTCTTCGCGGAAAAACCCGGGGAATTCGACCCGAGAAAATATCTCGGCCCCGCCAGGGAAGATCTGGTCAAGATGTACATGTCCAAGAATGAAAACGTTCTCGGCTCGGCCAACAGATATTAAAAAGGGTCCAGGGCTCAAGGCGGAAGGCGAATAGCAGGGGATAGAGGTTACAAGTCACAGGTTTCAGGTTGCAAGTCTCAAGTTACAGGTTTCCTGACCGCTGCCCCCGTCCTCTCGCCTCCGATCTTTTTTAATACCCGCGTTTCTATGATTAATTCCCTTTATAACCGTCTAAAAATACCCCTGCTGTTCGTTCTTTTTTATCTGGCGTGTTCTTCCCTTCTGAGACCGGTTCTTCTGTTTTTGTTCACTCCCGAATTCCCCGGGTTAAAGCAGTTCTCCGCTTCGTTCTTCTACGGCTTTCTGGCCGATCTCTCGGCCGCGTCCCTTCTTTTTCTGCCCTTTTTCCTGTTTTTTTCTTTTTTCAGGGAGTCCCTTCTTTTTAAGAAAAAATGGCGTTCTCTGCTGAACTTTTTCATCTTCGCCTGGCCTCCCGCGCAAATATTCCTTTTTATCACGGAATATTTTTTCTTCGAAGAATTCAATTCCAGGTTCAACGCGGTAGCCGTGGATTACCTCATCTACCCTTCCGAGGTTTTTATCAATATCTGGCAAAGCTACAACGTCGTTTTCCTGTTCCTGTTCTGCGTCCTTCTCGGCCTCCCCGTTTCTTTCCTTTTGCGCAAAGCTCTGAAAAAAACCAGGGAAAGGGAGGAGAAAGCCGCGCGGAGAACGAAACTGGCCGCGGCCGGGCTGTCGCTCTGCGCCCCCCTGCTCTTCCTGGCTATTTCGCCCTTCAAGGGACGGGATTTTCCCGGCGACAGGATAATCAACGAAATAGGGAAGAACGGCTTCAATTCCTTCGTTTACGCCGCTTACAGCCATAACCTGGATTTCAGGCATTTTTACAGGACTATCGGGAACGCGGAAGCGGCGGAGCGGGCGAGGAGGCTGGTCGTCGAAAAAGGCGCCGAATTTACCGGCAATTCCGCGGTCCCGGTGGAAAGAAAAATTACGGCCCTAAATCCGGAAAGAAAATTAAACGCCGTGATTTTCGTCGTCGAGAGCTTCGGCTCCGATTTCTGGGGAGTTTTAGGCAGGCAGGATTCTCTTACCCCGGAAATGGACCGCCTCTCGAAAGAGGGCCTGCTTTTTACCAATCTCTACTCCACGGGGAACAGGACGGTCAGGGGGCTGGAAGGCATACTGGCCGGTTTCCCGCCTTTGCCCGCCGAGTCCATAATCAAGCTCAGGTTCTCCGATTCCACAAGGACCGCCGCCCAGATCTTCAGGGAAAAAGGCTATGAAACCCTTTTTATTTACGGCGGGAGAGGGGTATTCGACAATATGAAGCCGTTCGCGCTCAGGTACGGCTTCGACCGTTTTATAGAACAGAAAGATTACGAGAGACCCAGATTTAAAACCATCTGGGGCGTTTCCGATCAGGATATTTACGATAAAGCCCTTTCGGAATTCGTTGCGATGGATAAAAATAAAAAGCCTTTTTTTACGGCCATAATGTCCGTCTCGAATCACAAGCCTTACACTTATCCCGAAGGCGTCATCCCGGAAGATCCGGGCGAAAAAAGAAGGGCCAACGCCGTAAAATACACCGATTTCGCGCTGGGCGAATTTTTCGAAAAAGCCAAAAAAGAAAGCTTCTATAAAAACACGGTTTTTATAGTCGTCGCCGATCACGGGGCGAGGGTTTACGGAAAACAGGAAATACCCGTGAGATCCTATGAAATACCCATGCTTATACTCGGTCCCGGAATAAAGCCGGACCGCAATGGGGAACTGGGCTCTTCGATAGACGTGGCGCCCACCCTTTTCCACCTGCTCGGGTTCTCCTATGTAAGCCGTTTTTTCGGCAGAAGCCTGCTGAACAAGGGAATAAAATACAGGTGGCTGCCGGTAAACCACAACAGGAGCGCCGGATTTTACGACGGGAAAAGCATGGCCGTACTCGGGCTCAATAAGGCCGTTTATCATTATTCGGTGGAGGGGAAAAGCGAGCTTGAAGCGTCCGGCGCGCCGGACGCGGAACGGCTGGAAGCGGAAAAGAACGCCGTAGCCGTATTTCAGACGGCCTGGGATATCTATAGGGGGGGACTGAAATGAAAACCGGGGAAAAAGTTTACGACGCGGTGATAGCCGGCGCCGGCGCCTCCGGTCTCATGGCCGCTTTCGGTATCCTTTCGGACGGCGCGGAGCCCCTTCTCCTTGAAAAAAATCCCTCGCCGGGGAGAAAAATTCTTTCCACGGGAGCCGGGAAATGCAACCTTTCCAATGAAAATATCTCTCCCGAAAAATACCATTGCGACGACCGCTCTTTCCTGGAGCGGGCTTTCAGCGCCCTGCCGCCGGCTGAAATAATAAGGATTTTCAACGAGGACCTGGGGCTGCTGACAAAAACCGGGGAAGCGGGAAAAATATTTCCTTATTCCGAAAAAGCGGAAAGCGTACTGGCGGCTTTCGGGAATTTCCTTGAAAAAAATAAAGCCGCCTCGCTTTTCCTTTTTGAAATAACCGGGGCCGAAAAGAAAGACGGACTTTTCAGGGTGCACGGGGAGACGCGGAAGCCGAACTGGGTACGGGGAAATTTCAAAAGCGAAAAGCTCTCTTTCCTGGCCAGGAAACTCATTCTCTCCTGCGGAGGTCCTTCCTATCCCCAGCTTGGCGGCGGGGAGACCGGTTACGCCCTGGCGGAAAGCTTCGGCCATTCGGTAAAAAAGCCCAGAACCGCCCTGGTTCCCCTGACGGTGCGTGAAAAAGACGTAAGGGAGCTCGCGGGCGTAAGGCTTGACTGCGCTTTGAAATTCGAAGCCCCGGGGGAAAATTTCGGGACCGGGGGGGAACTGCTCTTCACCGATTACGGCCTTTCCGGCCCGGCGGCTCTGGACGCGGGGAGAAAAATTTCCGAACTGGCCGGGCTGAAAAAAATAAAAGTTTTAATAGATTTGATGCCGCGCTTCTCTCCGGAAAAGCTCGGGGGCCTGCTTTCAAAAAGGGCGGGACTTTCAGGCATGCTGGACCCCAAGCTGGAAAACTACATTTTACGCAGGGCGGGCCCGCCGAAAGGCGGAAAAACCGGCCCGCCCCTGAAACTGGCGGCGCTGATAAAAGGTCTGGATTTCGAAATCTCCGGCACGAAAGGCTTTTCGGCCGCCATGACCAAGGCCGGAGGCGTGCCGGTAAGCGAGGCGGACCCTTCCACTTTCGAATCTCTCAGGGAAAAGGGGCTTTACCTGACGGGCGAAACGCTGGACGTCGACGGAGAGAGCGGGGGCTATAATCTTCATTTCGCCTGGACTTCGGGCCTGCTGGCAGGCCGGGCGATGTAAAATCAGAGGATTGGAAGATTTGAAGACTGGAAGATTGGCGTTTTTAACCGGCCTATCTTTTGCTGATCTTCTATTCCTCTAATCCTCTGTTCTTCTATCTTTACTAGAATATCTTCAGACTGACCCAGTAAGTCGCCGCCGAGATGGCCGCCGCGGCGGGGATCGTCAATATCCAGGCCCAGACTATCTGGCCCGCTATTCCCCATTTTACCGCGCTGAATCTTTTTATGGCCCCGACGCCGAGTATCGCGCCGGTTATGGTGTGAGTGGTGCTTACGGGAACCCCCAGAAAGGTGGCCAGGTAAAGCGAGGAAGCGGCCGCCATTTCGGCGCAGAAGCCGTCCACGGGCCTCAGTTTTGAGATCTTGTGCCCCAGCGTCTTGACTATCCGCCAGCCTCCCAACAGGGTTCCCAGGGCTATCGCTCCCTGGCAGGACAAAACCACCCATAAAGGAATATGAAAGTCGCCCTGAAGATAACCGGCGCTGAAAAGCAGGCTGGTTATTATTCCCATGGTTTTCTGGGCGTCGTTCCCTCCGTGGCCCAGGCTGAATAAAGCCGCCGACATTATCTGGCCTTTTCTGAAAATTCCCTCTATCTTCGTCGGAGTCTGTTTCGCGAATATATTGTAAACTACGACGGCTATAAAAAGGGCCAGGACCAGGCCTATGAAAGGTGAAATCACTATAAAGGCGAGAGTGGTGTAGATGCCTTTGTAAACGAGAGCCGACGGGCCGGCCTTTACGAGAGCCGCTCCCACAAGTCCGCCCATAAGAGCGTGGGAGGAACTCGAGGGAAGTCCGAAATACCAGGTTATGATATTCCAGAGGGAGGCGCTCATGAGGGCGCCGAAGATGACGTATCTGTCGACGATGTTTATATCCACTATTTCCTTGCCGACCGTGGAGGCCACGTGAAGACCGAAGAAAAGGAAGGCTACGAAATTGAATACGGCGGCCCAGACCACCGCCTGCCTGGGGCTGAGCACCCTCGTCGAGACCACCGTGGCTATCGAGTTGGCGGAATCGTGAAAACCGTTAAGAAAATCGAAGACAAGGGCGA
>PEXN01000071.1 GCA_002774685.1 Elusimicrobia bacterium CG08_land_8_20_14_0_20_51_18
CCGCCCAAACCGCCGGGGAAATGGAGCGGGTTTTCTCTTTCCCGAAAGACGCAAACGAGCGCCGGGCTTACTTCAAAGACCTTACCGCCGGGCTCAACTTTTCCGGGGAAAACGGAGAAATGAAACTGGCCAACTCCTTCTGGGCCCAGAAAGACTATCCCTTTCTGCCGGCTTATCTGGAAATACTATCCGGCTCCTATTCCGCGCGGGCCTGGAACCTGGATTTCAAGAACGGGACCGAGGCGGCCAGGAAAAAGATAAACTCCTGGGCGGAGGAAAACACCGCTAAAAAAATAAAGAATCTCCTGCCGCCGCGCTCGCTGACCGCTCTTACCCGCCTCGTGCTGGTCAACGCCGTCTATTTCAAGGGCTTCTGGGAAAACAAATTCGACAAAAAACTCACCTACGAAGACCTCTTCATAAAATCGGAAAAAGAAAAAAAGGCCGTGATGATGATGAAATACCCGGGCGACGCCAAAACCGGCTACACGGAGAACGAATACGCCAAAATACTGGAACTGCCTTACAGGGGAAACCGCTTTTCCATGATACTCCTGCTTCCGGCGGAGGGGAACATGAAACGGGCGGAAGAGGCGCTGACCCCCGAAAATTTCCGCAAGTGGGAAAAGGAACTGGTGAAAACCAAAGTCAGGATCTTCCTCCCCAGGTTCAAAATGGAATACTCCGCTTCGTTCGTCAAACACCTGTCCGACATGGGTATGCCCACGGCTTTTACCGAAGCCGCCGATTTTTCCGGCATGGACGGGACCAAAAAGCTTTACATCCAGAAAGCCCTGCAAAAGGCCTTTATAGAAATAAACGAGGAAGGAAGCGAGGCCGCCGCGGCAACCGCCGTGGTAGTGGGAATGAAATCCATGGCCATCTCGCCGGTTTTCAAGGCCGACAGACCCTTTATCTTCCTCATAAAAGACAAAAAGACGAACTCCATACTTTTCATGGGGAAAGTCTCGGACCCGGAAAGTAAATAAGACACGAGTAAAATCAGCATGAAAGCGATACAAGCAAGAGAGCAAGGCGGGTAAGTTTAGAGAACTTAGTTTAGAGAGCTTAGTTTAAAACTCTACACTCTAAACTCTCAACCCTAAACCGACGCTTCTTCGCCTTTCACTTTTTCCCTTAATTATTTAATTTCTAATTTCTATTCTCTTTCTGCTTTTGCTTTTCTCTTAACCTTCTCGCTTTCCCGCTGGTCTCGCCCGTTTTGCTTTTTCTTAACTTTCCCGCCGATCTTATTTATCTTGCTTCTCTTACTGGTCTCGCTTGCTTTGCTTCTCTCGCTGGCCTTGCTTGTCTTGCCCATCGCCCTTTCCGCTTTTTTATAAAAGGCATTGACAATAATGATTATCATCTAATATAATATATTAAATTAGAACAGTTCTAATTTAATAAAACCCGCGCCGAAAAAGATATTTTTAAAGCAAGGAAGGCGACATGGAAACAAAATTCAAAAAAACCCCGCAGAGAGCCGCCATACTGAAGGCGCTCGAGGGGAACAAAACCCACCCGACGGCGAACGAAATATACAGGAACGTCAAAAGAAAATTCCCCGACATCTCTTTCGCGACCGTTTACAACAATCTCGAAAGGCTGGTGGCTTACGGCAAGCTGGCCGAAGCGACCATAGACCCGAAAAAAAAGAGGTTCGACCCTTGCACTCTCGCCCATGACCACGTAATTTGCGCAGGCTGCGGCAGGATTTTCGACATAGTCCAAAGAGCCAAAAAAATAAAAATAAAAGGATTCAGGGTGCTGTCCTTCACGACCCAGGTGAAGGCGCTGTGCCCGTTCTGTCTCAAAAAAAGCCGCGGGAAGGAAAGGAGGAAAAATGCAGGAAAAAGAAAACGCTAAAATCGTAACAGTAGGAGAAAGGGTGCCGGATTTCGAACTCGAAACCTACGAACCATCGAGAACCACCTTCGGCAGATTTTCCCTGGCCGAAGCCCTGCGGGAGAAAAAATGGACCATTCTGGTCTTCTACCCGGCCGACTTTACCTTCGTCTGCCCGACGGAACTCGCGGACCTGGCCGACAAGCACAAGGAGCTTTCCGAACTCGGGGCCGCGGTGGTCTCGGCAAGCCTGGACACAAAATTCGTACACATGGGCTGGCATCAGCAGGAAAAACTGCTGAAGGAAGTGAAATACCCCATGGCCTCGGACCTGAAAGGTGAAGTTTCCAAAATGCTCGGGGTTTACGACTTCAAGAGCGGCTTGGCCTGCAGAGGCACCTTCATAATAAATCCCGACGGGATACTGGCCGGCGCGGAAATAAATCTGGACAACGTAGGCCGCAACATGGAAGAACTGGTCAGGAAGATGAAGGCCTTCGTTCACTGCTACAAGAACCCCGCAGAAGTCTGCCCCGCGAAATGGAAGCCGGGAGAAAAGACCCTCACGCCCTCGGAGAAAATCGTGGGCAAGGTGTACGAAGAGCTGAAATGAAGCTCCCCGGCTTAAAAGCCGGAACAACCATACCAGGCCCTGGGACAGCGGCTATGACAACGGCCGGGGGTTCCAAAAGCGGAATCCCTCCGAAGCTTCGTTACCCTCCTCCGCTCTTCGCGAAGGAGGATAAAGTTTAACTCCCAAAGCCCGCGGCCCCCGTCCGCCTCAGCTGGAGGCGAACGAGGGCCATTTATTTGTATAATCCATTTTATATGATATCGGTTCCGCCGGCCGGGAATTACCCTCTAAACCTCGCCTTCATCTACGGCTACAAACCTTCCGGACACTACACGGCGGCGATGGCGGTGGCGCAATTCATTCCCCGGGAAATAGCGCGGGTACACTTCATAAACCTCTCGGACATTTACCCTCACCTGGGCCCTTTAGTGGCCAAAACCTACCTGCAGATACTTCAAAAAACGCCCAATCTCTGGGGTTACCTTTACAATAACTCGCTTTTTACCGGCGTAAAACCCTTCATTCCCGAATTTTACATGAACAAGATAAAACAGCTGATAGTGAAGAAACACATCTCCGCCATAGTCTCCACCCACGCCTTTTCCTCCATTCTGACCTCGCACAAATCCATGAACCTGAAGCATATAAAGAATTTCGCGGTGATAACGGATATTTACGCCCATTCCTTCTGGCCCAAAACTCTGAACAGATACTTCGTGCCGACCAAAGAAGCGCACGACAATCTCGAGGAGAACGGAATACCGCCGGAAAAGATAACCGTATCCGGGATGCCGGTCAGGAAGGAATTCAGCCAGAAATACGACCCAAATTCCCAAAAAAAGGAGCTGGGACTCAGTTCCAAGATACCGGTTTTCCTGATCTCCGGGGGCGGACGGGGACTCGGGGACATAAAAGACGCGCTGGAAATACTCTCCAAATCAGGAAACAAGGCGCAGGTAGTCATACTCTGCGGCGAGAATAAAAAACTGATAAAGGAAACGGCCGAATACAAAAAGCCCGGCCTGACCATAAAGATCCTGCCTTACATAAAAAACCCTTCCGCCTATTACTCCGTTTCGGATTGCATGATAGGGAAAGCGGGGGGGATAACGATTTTCGAGATGGCGGCCCTGAAAAAACCCCTCATAATCTATTCTCCCCTGCCGGGCCAGGAAGAAAGGAACGCGGCCTATCTGTCCAAGCGCCGCTGCGCGGTTTACGCCAAAAGCAAAAAAGAGCTGGAAGAGCGCGTCGGCGATTTCTTTTCGGACAGGAAATCCTTCCGGGACTGCGGCGAAAATCTGAACGCCCTTTACAAAAAGGACGCGGCCCTCTCCATTTCCGCCGAGATCATAAAGGAAATAACCTCCTGAAACCCCGCGTGCGGGATTCGGGTTGATAAATTTGTATAATAATACTGATTCGTTTTATAAGTTCTTTAAAACTTTCAAGCAATCGGGGCGTGGCTCAATGGCTAGAGCGCTCGCTTGGGGTGCGAGAGACTGTGGGTTCAATTCCCACCGCCCCGATTCACGGAATTGCTGAAAGCTCCCGGAAATATATCCGATTTTTTAATCGGGGCGTGGCTCAGATGGTAGAGCGCTCGGTTCGGGACCGAGAGGCCGCCGGTTCGATCCCGGCCGCCCCGATTCACTTTTTGCTACCAGACATAAATAACACAGAGCGTCCCGATTGGGATCGGGAAGGCCGCCGGTTCGATCTCTGCCAACTTTTGCCGCCGCAAAATTGTCACAGTGTCCGTAGCGCGACCCTCTGAGAGCGAAGTCCACTCGGCGCCCCGATTTTTTTATTTTTCGGCTTTCTAACTTTTCAACTTATCAACTTGTAAACTTTTTGCTTTGTTGCTCTGTTACCTGTTAACTTTTAAACTTTCTGTCTTGTTCCCCTGTTGCTTGTCAACCTATCAACTTTCCATGGTCGTTATTTTCCGAGTTCCGTCTGTTGTCCGTTTTTGTTGTTTCGCGTCACGGATTACGAGTTACGAGTCCCGTCTGTAGCTGTTACACGTTCCGAGTCTCGGCTGTTACGTTTCACGTTTTACGCTTCACGGCCCCAGGGGTCTTCCCTTGTCAAGTCTTCGCTTGCCTGTTTCGAAACTTTTTGATATTATTCTTATGTGGCGGACAAAATATATTTTAAAGTGAAAGGAAGAGTGCAGGGAGTAGGCTACCGCTGGTTCGTAAAAGACGCGGCGGAAAGGCATAAACTGCGCGGCTGGGTGAAGAACCTGAAAGACGGCTCGGTGGAAGGCAAGGCGGCGGGAGACGAGGACAGCCTGAACACGTTCCTGAAGGAAATAAGAACGGAACACCCGGCGGCCACGGTCAGGGAAATAGCCATAAACGCCATAGACGAAGTTTTAGAAGAGGATTTTTACATAAAGCATTAAGGAGGGGCGGCAATGAAGAAATCTACGCTTTCAGACGAAGAACAGCAGGAAAAAAACGAGAGCCAGGAAGAGCAGGAAATCGAGAAAGAAGAAAAAGAACCCGAGGAAAAAGAAGAGAAAGAGGAAAAAGAAGGGAAGATAGTAAAGAACCAGCTCGGCGTCATAAACGTCGACTCCACCAACCAGTATATCCGGGCCATAAACAAGATAGACAACAAGGTGACCCGCGAAGAAACCCACAACCTCTGGAAAAGAGTGAAACGCGGCGACAGGCGCGCGAAACAGCGCATCATGGAGCTGAACCTGAAACTCGTGATACCGATAGCCAAAAAATTCCTCTATCCCGGCGCGGATCTCATGGACCTGATAGAAGAAGGCAATCTGGGCCTCCTGCACGCCATAGACAAATTCGACCCCCGAAAGGGATACCGCTTCTCGACCTACGCTTCCTACTGGATAGAGCAGTACGTGAGAAGGTCCGTGGAAGAATATTCCAAGACCATAAGGATACCCCCGCACGCCTGGACGGCTTTAAGGAAATGGCTGAAACAGTGGGACCTGATGCACGGCAAACTGGGCAGAGATCCGACGCTGGCCGAAATGGCCAAGAAAATGCACTGGACCGCCAACCAGGTGAGGACAGTGCTGAACGCGCATGAAGCCATAAAAGGCACCACCTCGCTGGAAACGCCTATCTATTCCGACGAAAACCAGGATACGATAGGCAACACCATCGCCAACGAGAACGACTCCAATCCCGACGACCTCATCTCCGTGCTCAAGCTTCACGACGAGTTGAAGAACGCCCTTAAAGAAATAGGCGACAGGGAAAGGATGATAGTGGAAATGCGCTACGGCATAGCGGGCCAGAACCCCATGACGCTCCAGGAAATAGGCGAGAAACTGAAGCTTTCCAGGGAAAGGGTTCGCCAGATAGAGGAAAGGGCCCTCCTGCGCCTCAGGCGCGTCGCCGGCAAAATGGGTCTGGTGGAAGTGAACAGGAAAGAGACCCCCAACCTCCAGCCCGGCTGGAACCGACCCAAAGTGCACACCAATATTCTGGGCGAAGAAATAAAGAAAAGAAAATTCGGCAAATAAAAAATGAGGATTTATGTCTATAACAGAAACTGAAATGACGGAAAGGGTGAAGAAAATAATAAGGGACGTGCCGGATTTCCCGAAGCCCGGCATCCTTTTCAAGGACATAATGCCGCTCCTGGCCGACCACAAGACCATGTCCGGGCTGATGGACTTCTTCGCCGAAAAATACGCCAACCGCGGCATAACCAAGGTCCTGGGCATAGAAGCCAGGGGCTTCATTTTGGCCGCTCCGCTCGCCCTTAAAATAGGCGCCGGCATAATCCCGGTCAGAAAAAAAGGCAAGCTGCCCTACAGGACCGTCTCGGTCACCTACGACCTGGAATACGGCCAGGACACGCTTCAGATACACGAAGACGCCATACAGAAAGGCGAGAAAGTCCTTATAGTGGACGATGTCCTGGCCACCGGCGGCACGGCCAGAGCCGTCTGCCAGCTGGTGGACAAACTGGGCGGCAGCGTGGAAGAAGTGGCCATGCTGATAGAGCTTGAATTCCTCAAGGGCAGAAAAAAACTTGATGGCTATAATGTCTTTTCTTTTATAAAATATTAGTACAGTTCTCTATCAATCAGTCGTTTTTTGATTTCACACCTCGCCTTTCATAAGACTTGTGTCTTGTGACTTGCGACTTGTGACTTGCTTTCGCCCCCGTAGCTCAACTGGATAGAGCTGCTCCGTCCTAAGGAGAAGGTTACTGGTTCAAGTCCGGTCGGGGGCGCCAGAATTTAGAGGTATAGCAAATTAGCAAAATGGATGCGTAGTAAAACAACAAAGCGGATATAAGGAAATTCCTTCTTCCACGCATCTATGCCTCCATACCTCTATACATCTATTCTTGAAGGAGTTTATTATGCCAGATTCGACTTGGATAAAAAGCGGTAACGAAAACCCGGAGCAGTCTTTCAACCTTCTGGCCTGGGTAAGGGACAACAGACAAACCGCGATAGGGATACTGGTAATAGGCTTCGCCATCGCGATCTTCGGAGTCTTTTTTTACGTAAACTACTCCAAGACTAGGGAAACGGCCCAAAAGCAGCTTTTCATAGCCCAGCAGCTTTCGTTGAGCGGCAGGCTGGACGAAGGGATGAAACAGCTTACCGAAGTGGAAACCGGTTTCTCTTCCAAACCCGAAGCCGATTTCGCCATCTTCACCAAGGGCGACATTTATTTCGCCAGGGGCGAGTTCCAGAAGGCCATAACCGAATACGAAAAGATAGTCGCGAGGAAGTCGAATCCGGACCTCGTCCCCTACGCTCTTTATTCCATGGCCAAGTCCTACCAGGCTCTCCCGGACTATAACGCTTCGGTCATAAAGTTCAAGGATTTCCTGTCCAAGTACCCCGAGCATTTCCTTTCCGGCCAGACCTATATGTCGCTGGCCTACGTCTACGAAAAACTGAACGACAAACAGAACGCCAAAGAGACCTACGAAAAGGTCGCCGTCCTTTTCCCGGATACCCAGTGGGCGGAAAACGCCAGACAAAAGCTGAACCCCGTAAAAAAATGATGTGTGGACGCATAGCAATTTGGATGCGTGGCAACGTCTCATAAGGAACTCCTTCCTCTATGCCCCCATACATCCATACGTCTATACATCTATCCCGATTATATGCCCCTAAAGGTGTTTTATGTGCCATATAATCAAATAGTTGATAGAAGGGCGTGTTAGCTCATTTAGGTTTGTCCGTGAAACGGTTTTTCAGGTAACATTGTCAGCTCATCACTTTTGTCCGTGAAAACTT
>PEXN01000050.1 GCA_002774685.1 Elusimicrobia bacterium CG08_land_8_20_14_0_20_51_18
TTGCAGAGTTTTTTAAAGGTTTCCCTGTCATGAGCCTTGGCCATGGCAGTTTCCGGGTCCACTATCCCCTGGGTTACCAGGTTGGACAGCGACCGGTCCATAGGGACCATCCCGAATTTTGCGCCGGTTTCTATGGCGCTGTATATCATGTGCGTTTTGCCTTCCCTGATGAGGTTGGAAATGGCGGGAGTCATGACCATCACTTCCCTGGCGGCCACGCGTCCTTTGCCGTCCTTCCTGGGGAGCAGTATCTGGGAAACCACGGCCTGAAGGCCGGCCGCCAGCTGTACCCTTACCTGCGTCTGCTGATGCGAGGGAAAAACGTCTATTATCCTGTCCACGGTGGAGGGCGCGTCCTGCGTGTGCAGGGTCGCGAAGGTCAGGTGTCCGGTTTCAGCGGCGGTAATGGTGAGCTGTATGGTTTCCAGGTCCCTCATTTCGCCTACGAGAATTACGTTGGGGTCTTCCCTGAGGGCCGCCCTCAGCGCGTTATTGAAGGATTTGGTGTGCTGGCCGACTTCTCTCTGGCGCACTATGCAGCTTTTGGATTCGTAGGTGAATTCTATGGGGTCTTCTATGGTGAGCATGTGCCCTTTTTTCTTTTCGTTTATCTGGTTCAGCAGACAGGCCAGGGTCGTGGATTTCCCGGAGCCGGTCGGACCCGTTACGAGGACCAGACCCCTGGGCAGGGTCGACAGATTGGTTATGGAAGGCATAAGGTTGAGCTCTTCCGGGGTGGGTATCTTGGAAGGGATGACCCTCATTACGGCCTCCAGGCCGTTCCTGGTCATCAGCACGTTCAGCCTGAACCGGGAAACGCCGGTCATGGCGAAAGAACAGTCCAGCTCCCAGTTCTCCTCGAGCTTCTGTTTCTGTTCGTCGTAAAGCAGCGCGTAGATCAGAGTTTTCGTCTGTTCCCCGGTGAGAGGCGGCATGTTCATTATCGGGATTATCTGCCCGTTGAGACGCATCATCGCCGGTTTGTTGGGGCAGATATGTATGTCGCTCGCCCCCTGGTCCACTGCGGCTTTCAGTAATGTAGCCAGGTCCATATGATAACCTCCTATTAACAGCAGAAACGAGAGAATAGAGAAGAGAGGGCGGATAAAGGAAAGTCTTATGTTTTCATCCTCTCCGTTATCTTAAGAATTTCCCTCGCTGACCTCCGGTCCCTATTCCCTGTTCCCTATCTTCTTCTCGTCGAAGTCTTCGCCTATCACTATAGTCACGTCAAAAACCCTGTATCTGGACTTTTTAACATATATTTCAAGATTTTTCAAATCCATAATGTCCCTTACTGCCTTCGCCTTCTCCACATTCTCCCCGTTGCTTATTATTTCCGTTTTTTTCTGAGTCTTTCTGGTGGAGGAATTCAGGACGTTTATCCCGCGGGCGCGCAGGCGCTCCGTAACCTTAAGGGCCATATTCTTCCTGGCGGAAGCGTTGAAGATCTCGACCTTGATGGTTTTCGCGGGTTCAAGGCCTTCGCCGGTTTCCCCGTCCTCCACGGCTTCCAGTTCGGGGTTCTTTATGTCCACCTCCTCTATTATGAAATTGGAGGTGTTCAAATGCAGTATTTCTATGGAAAGGTTAATAAGGTCCAGGGCGGGCAGATTGGTAAGGCCTTCGTTCTTTAGAAGGAACAGTTTTTTTACGAAGCCGGACAAAGCGGCGGGGTTCTTTCTCCACCCGTTCAGGAAGGAGACCAGGTAATCCGCGCCGTTGAGCGAAAAAGAAGAGGCGTCTACGAAATAGATCTTTTCCCTGTCCGCGCCGTTTTTGTATACCACCGAGAGGAGGTTGTAAGCTTTTTGAAAATTCGTTCCCTTTAGCTTTATCCGCTTGTTGGGCTTGAAAGCCTTGAAGATCCTTGAAGAGCTGTCGTATCTTACCAGGAACGGGGAGTCTCCCTGGAGAATGGCGATTTCGAAGGGTTTTCCGTAAGAAATATCCTTTGAAAGAGGGGACCTCCAGGAAAAAAACAGCAGACCGGCCGCCAGGGCGAGGAGAAAAGAAAAAAACAGTCTTATCCTGTTTTCACTCATAAATCCACTTGTTTTCCTTTTTTAGGCGGGCTTTTTTCAACCCGAGGGTTCTTGCGTACGCTCCGTCCAGGCTTTTAAAAGCCAGTTTTCTGGTTTCCCCGGATTCTTTGAATTTCCTGTCATAGCCGGCGAAATCCGACACGTACATCAGTTTAGCAAGTTTGGACATGTTTTCGTAAGCGGAGGCGTGCGCGGCGATAGCCTTAAGCGTTTCTCCGTCCTTTACGCCGAAGCGTTCCGCGGCCAGCGCCGCGCCGGCCCATTGGTGAATCAGCCCCGGGGCTTTTTTAAAGACTTCCCGGCGGTTTTTTATGGAGAAACCGGATCTCAGGGCCAGGGCGATTTGTTTTTTTATGGGAAGTTCCTTGGCGGAATCGTGCAGCATGGCTGCCGCCGCGGCGGCAGCCGGGTCCAGCCCGTGCGCCAGGGCGAGCTCAAAAGCCAGTCTCGCGGTCCCGCAAACGTGGGCGAATCTTTTCCGGGAAAGAAGTTTTTTTATCCCCGCCGTCAGGCGGTAATTGTAAAGGCCGTGTTTCCTGACGTAACCCCCGAGTTCCGGTTCCAAAACGGAAAAGTCGCCGGAAAAAAGCTTTTTTCTCAGTTCAGTAGAGGAAATATCGGGAAAAATTCCCTTGAGAAAGACCGGTTTCTCTCCGGGCGCCGGTTTTTCGGCCTTTTCATACCCTTGCCTTCTTCCGACGAGCAGGGACGCTTTCGCGAGTATTTTTTCCGGTTTTTTCCATTCAGCGAAAGAATTCAGGGAGTCCGAGCCCATAAGGAAAAATATTTTTCCGCCCTTCAGCTTTTTTGAGAAATCGTTCACCAGCTGGAAGGTGTAAACTCTTTTCCTTCTTTTGTTTTCGAAATCGCTTACGCGCGAAACCTTCGCCGCCGGAGACCCGGCGAGAAGAAGTTTCAGCATCTTTTTTCTGTGGCGGAAAGGCGAAAAATGTTCGTTTTTAAAAGGAGCCTTGTAAGCGGGGACCAGGATTATTTTTTTCGGGGACAGGGAAAAAAAAGCCTTTTCAACCAGCGAAATATGCGCCCGGTGCGGGGGGTCGAAGCTTCCTCCGAAAAGGATCACGGGTTTATTGCCTGCTCTCATAAATTAGTATAATATATGATACAAAATTAGTCCGGATCAAACTTTATGAACGAAAGGGAAAAAGCAGTGGTTCTTGTCATTCACGCGCCCGAGATGGAAGCCGTTTTTCCGGAAATGAAAGAGATTTTCGGGAACGAGAGGGCCGTTCACATAAATAGGGACCTCTACGTGAGGGCTTATTCCACGGCTAATTCCTATCCGGGAACCATAAAAGTCATAGGTTATTCGAAAACGACCAAAACCCAGGATTTGACCTGGCTTTCGTCCGACGATCCCGGCTTTCTGGAATGCCGGGGCCGCGATTATTCCGAAATGCTGCTTATGACTTTCGCCCTGGCCTTCAATACCGGCGCGGAAAAGGCGGTATTTATCAATCACCTCTGCCCCTACGTAAAAAAGGAGCATATAGATTTCGCTTTTTCCAAAATAGGGGAAAAAAGCGTCGTCGTGGGGCCGGCCCAGGACGGAAGGGTTTATCTGCTGGGCCTCGATAAAGAAAACTACAGGGCCCTGGAATCTTTCAGCCTCTGGAAGGACAATATGCTGGAAGAAGTAATGGAAAAGGCTAAAAAGCAGAAGCTTTCCGCCTTTATGCTGGAAGAACTGGCCGTGATAAAAGACGAAGATATGCTGAGGAAATGGATGGAAAACAGGGATAACGACGTCTCGGTTTTCAGGGACCGTTTCGATTTCGGTCCGGAGCAGCGCCGCAGCGTGGCGGATAAGGCCGTTCCAGAAAAGGAAAAAGCTCCGGAACATGATAACCCCAAAGAAAACGAAAAAGGAAAAAGGAACAGGCACAAAAGCCCGTTCGACGAAGCCGGCGGGGGAAACCGGCAATAACGCCGCCTGAAGGCCCGCCCCCCGCGTATCTTTTAAGAAAACGTAATTTTCCCGGAAGAGGTGACTATGAACAAAGAGTTCGTTATCGAGAAGATACTGAAAAAGGCCCGGGGCTTCGAAACGGAAATAATATTCGAAACGCGCGATGAATCTCTTACGAGGTTCGGCGACAACGAGATTTCCCAGAACGTCAATTCCGCCGTCCATTCCGCGGACGTTAAAATAATGAAGGCCGGCCGGTTGTTTAAGTTCTCCATAAACCAGTTCGACGAGGAAAATCTCTCCAATTCGGTTAAGAACGCCGCGGAAGCTCTTAAATTCCAGAAAAAAGACGCCAAACTTCTGCCCCCGCTCAGGAACGCAAAAAACGTGAAAAGCGAAAAATTTTTCCGGTCCGAAGCGAACCTCGCTCCGTCCTGGCGGGCGGAGAAGATCGGGAAAATAACGGATTTCTGCAAAAGAAAAAAGACGCTTTCCTACGGCATACTCACGAACGGCGCGGTGGAGCTTTGCGTGGCCAATTCCAACGGCCTGTTCTCCACGCATAAGGAATCTTTCCTCGAATACAAGGTCACCGTGAAGGACGGCGACGGCTACGGTTGTTACGGCGGCTATTCTTCCGGCGAAGGCCTGGATTTCGAGGAGATAAACCGGAAGGCGGTGGAAAAAGCCCGTCTTTCCGGAAGTCCCGTGGAAATAAAGCCGGGCCGTTACGCGGTAATACTGGAAGAGTCCGCGGCCTGCGAATTGCTTTCTTTCATAGCCCATTACGGATTTAACGGGCTCGCTTTCGCGGAAAAAAGGAGTTTCGTCTCGGAAAATCTGGGAAAAAAGTTTTTCGGAGACGAGGTCACCATCATAGACGACGGGGCAGGCGGCCCCGCTTTCGGCATGCCTTTCGATTTCGAGGGCAGTCCGAGAAAAAAAGTGGTTCTCGTGGAAAAGGGCGTCATAAAGAACGTGGTCACGGACAGGAATATCGCCAGGCTCACCGGTTTCGGGAACACCGGACATTCCCTGCCCCAGCCTAACGCCTACGGGCCCGTTCCGCTTAACGTATACATGAAACCCGGCGGGGAAAGCCTCGAAGAGATTATAAGGAACAGCGAGAACGCGGTCCTGGTCACCGAGCTGCATTACACGAACTGCCTTAAGCCTAAAACCGTGGAGATGACCGGAATGACGAGGAACGGGACCTTCCTCGTTAAAAACGGAAAAATAACCAAAGGCGTAAAGAATATGCGGTTCACGCAAAGCGCTCTCGACGCCTTCAAAAATATACTTGAAATTTCGGATAAAACCAGGACTTTCGGCGAATACGTCGGCAAGATCGCTTCGCCTGCTCTCAAGATAAAAGATTTCAACTTTTCTTCCGGAACGGAGTTCTAAAGACGAGACTCGTAACTCGGGACTCGAGACTCGGAACGACAAAAACAGCTAAAAAATCGTGAATCGTGAAAGAGCGGAAAATGAAAACCCATAAAGATCTTGATGTCTGGAAACTGTCTATGGAGCTCGTTAAGGAAGCGTATCTCGTTACGGGTTCTTTCCCGAAAGAAGAAATTTACGGGATAACGTCGCAGATACGAAGAAGCGCGGTGTCCATCCCGAGCAATATTGCGGAGGGCGCCGCTAGAAATTCAAATAAAGAATTCACACAATTTCTCTATATAGCCCTGGGTTCCTGTTCCGAACTTGAAACCCAGCTTATGATATCGAGGGAAATAGGTTTCGTTGTAAAAGAAGAAATATTCTCAAAAATAAATCGTATTGGGCAAATGATAACGGGTTTGATAAAACGCCAAAAAACGAGGTTGTGACCGGCTTTTGGAGTTTTCCCGGATTACGGTTCACGAATCCCGTTCTTTTGCCGGAGGCAAAAATGTTCACATTAGCCAGGAAAGCAGTAGAAATGCTGGAGTCCAGAAAGGCGGAGTTCGGGGATATAAGGATAATAGAGGAGAGAAGCCAGGAGATGTCGGTCAAAAGTTCCCGGCTTTCCAGTCTCTCAGATAACGTTTCTCTGGGGTTCGGCATAAGGGCGCTTTATAAAGGAGGCTGGGGTTTCGCTTCCTCGAGCGAACTGAACGCGCGCGAGATAGAAAGGACCGCGTCTCTGGCCCTGGAAATCGCGAAAGCCTCTTCGGAAATAAAGAACAAAAGGACCACTCTGGCCCCCGAGCCCGCTTATAAAGACGTCTGGCAGACCCCGGTTTTGAAGGATCCGTTCTCGGTGCCGGTGGAGGAAAAACTGAACACTCTTTTCGCCGTGGACCGGATTCTTGCCGCGGATAAGAGGATTAAATCCTCTTTTTCCAGAATGTTCTTTGTGAAGACGCGTAAATGGTACGCTTCCACCGCCGGTTCGGAGATAGAGCAGGCGCTCGTTTGCGGCGGCGCCGCCTGCAAGGCTATGGCCGCGGGTAAAAACGAGGTTCAGCAAAAATCCTATCCCGGCGAGCACAGCGGAGCGCTTTCCATGGGCTATGAGCTGATAGATTATCTGAAGCTGACGGAAAACGCGGGAAAAACCAGGGAAGAAGCCATCGCGCTTCTTACTGCCCCCCAATGCCCTTCAGGCGAAATGGATATAATCCTGTCGGGGGACCAACTGGCGCTTCAGATACACGAGTCAGCCGGCCACGCCTCGGAGCTCGACAGGGTTCTCGGCTATGAGGAATCCTATGCCGGTTCCAGTTTCCTCACTACCGAAAAACTCGGCAAATTCAAATACGGCAGCGAAATAGTGAATCTGGTAGCCGACGGGACCCTGCCTGGAGGGCTGGCCACTCAGGGCTACGACGATGACGGAGTAAGGTCGCAAAGATGGCATATAGTGAAAAACGGCGTATTGAGCGGCTATATGACCAACAGGGAATTCGCCAAAGAAATAGATATGGACAGAAGCCGCGCCTGCAACAGGGCCGATAGCTTTTCTTCGATACCTATAACAAGGATATGCAATTTGAGCCTTATGCCCGGGAGCTGGGAATACGCCGACATGATAAAGGGCGTGAAGAGGGGGATAATCCTGGAGAACAATAAGTCCTGGAGCATAGACCAGAAGCGGCTCAATTTCCAGTTCGGCTGCGAGTCGGGCCGTCTCGTGGAGAACGGCAAAGTAACGAAACTGGTCAAAAACCCGGTTTACCAGGGCATAACCCCGCAGTTCTGGAATTCCTGCGACGCCATTGCCAGTCACAAATACTGGAAGCTGCACGGGGTTTCCAATTGCGGCAAAGGCCAGCCCGGGCAGCTCGCCAGGATGTGCCACGCCTCGAGCCCCGCCCGCTTCAGGAAAGTCCGCGTCTGCATGTAAGCGTTTTTGCCCCGGTGGCTAGGCGTTAGTGCGGACTGAACTTTTTAAATAAACAAAAACCGCTCCGGTTCTCGGAGCGGTTTTTTATTTGGGTCGAAAGAAGGTTAACCTGAATTCCTCAGTTGTCCCGCGGGGACTATCCCTCCCTTAAGAGTTTAAGGAAATGGGATGAGGAATTCAGGAGTTCCATGTTGCATGTT
>PEXN01000165.1:0-592 GCA_002774685.1 Elusimicrobia bacterium CG08_land_8_20_14_0_20_51_18
GTCTTTATAGTCCTGCCACTTAATTCCCTTGAAATGTTCGGCGACTTCCACTCCTTCAAAATAACCGGCCTTGCCGATATTATCGTCGCCGGGATATGGAACATCGGCGAACGCCTCTTCTATTTCGGCTTTCAGTTTTAAAGCTTCGTCATTATTCTCCGGCATATCGCCTCATGGGCACA
Organism: Elusimicrobia bacterium CG08_land_8_20_14_0_20_51_18; assembly: GCA_002774685.1. Lineage (GTDB taxonomy): Bacteria > Elusimicrobiota > Elusimicrobia > Elusimicrobiales > UBA9959 > 0-14-0-20-51-18. Next base: position 183 of record PEXN01000165.1, read on the forward strand.
ACTTTCCAGATGTTTCATGCTCAGGCGCTCCGAAGTCCCGTGGAGGAAGTTTTACGCCGGATTCGGAGCTCATTTATCCTGCCTATTGCGTAACTCGTTAGCAACGGTATTTATGACTTTATTTACATGGTAGCAATCGCCATACGCCTTTCCCTCTCTTTTTTCTATAAACTTAAGATAAGCAAGAATTACTTCCAGCTGTCTAACCGTCATCGGCGCCAAACGCCTCGCCACATACTCGCGTATTTGTGAATCTGACACTTTGTTTTCATCTTTTAAAAGGCCAAGCTTGCTTGCTGTTTCATCGGATACTTCTATTCTTGATGTGTTAAAATTCAGGATGATTCCGTCTGGAAGGCAATCGGCATTTTTACGGTCAATCAAAGCCTGTATCATATAAAGCGGCAGAT
>PEXN01000165.1:709-7931 GCA_002774685.1 Elusimicrobia bacterium CG08_land_8_20_14_0_20_51_18
CGCGTCTTCAAAAATGCCGGAATTGGCGATATTGTCGTCGCCGGGATAGGGGACATCGGCGAACGCTTCTTCTATTTCGGCTTTCAGTTTTAAAGCTTCGTCATTATTCTCTGCCATATCGCCTCATGGGAACCGGTTCCATGCAACCCACAGCCCCTGACAATGTTGCTGATCTACAAAATAGAGGCACTTATTTATGGCTGTCAGGGCATCATTTATCGTTTGTTCATGATCGCCAGTTTACCCTTCGGGACAGTATATTTTTAACTGGTTACATATACTGTCCCCGTGTATATAAGGTTTTACGCCGGGTTTGGAGCTTATTTATCCTGTCTATTGCGTAACTCGTTATCGACACTTTTCATAGCTTCACCTATCGAATCATTGGAATAACCGGGCAACGCCTTTCGTATTCTTTCAATAACAAATTTTAGATAAACCAAAATTACTTTTAGCTGCTTGACAGTTATTGACGATAATCTCCCTGCCACATGCTTGCGTATCTCAGGGCTTGTTGAGGCGTCAAAACTTGTGATAATTTCATCTGCAAGGCATTGAGAATTATTATCGTCAATCAAACCTTGTATCATATAAAGCGGCAGATAATAATGGAAAGCCTCATTGGTCAGAAAAAACGAATCGCCGCTTAATCTCCCGTTTAGAAATTGAGAAGGATTGTCTTTATAGTCCTGCCACTTAATACCTTTGAAATGTCCGGTGACTTCCGCGTCTTCAAAAATGCCGGAATTGGCGATATTGTCGTCGCCGGGATAGGGGACATCGGCGAACGCTTCTTCTATTTCGGCTTTCAGCTTTAATGCTTCGGGATCATTATTGTCCATATCGCCTCGTAGGGACAGGTTCAAGACAGGTCAATCCCTGACAATGCTGCTCACTTATGATTTTAAGGCAGTTATTTATAGCTTTCTGGGCATCATCTATCGCCTGGTTATGACCTGAATCCGGGTAATTGATGTAACATTGGTCTCTTATTTTGACGCGGGCGTCGTAACAAGCCTGATTTATCGCCAAATTAGATTTCAGCGTATCGCAGTTTTGCTCGCTGTAACAGTGCCCTCCATTACAAGCCGCTTTAACGGCGTCATAAAGCGGTTTCCACTGGTCATAAGTGCAATCCCCCTTGTTTAACAAAGCCTTCGCGGCGGAAATAAAGCCGTTAATCCTGTTTTCCCAACCCAGGATTTTAATGACAAGTTCATCGGCCAAGGAGTATAACTCATCCACACGCGTTTCCCAATCCTCGACTTTTTTGTAGTGAATATTAAGTCTCTTGGTTAAATCCGCTCTCCATGTGTCAATATTGTTGGACCAGTTGACGCAATACCAGCTAAAAGGCTGGCCGGCGCATTGCTGATTATAAGCGTTCACATTGGCGTTGAATTGCGCTATTTCCCGCTTAAAAGCTTCGGCTTCCTGATTGAGTTTCTCGCCCTCCGCATACAATCCGCTGTCTCTGGTATTCAAAGCGTAAGCTTCATCAAGCAAGATATCGCGCACGGTATTCAAATAATCCCAGTCCGCCAGAAGCTCATATGCCATGGAATTTTCCTGTTGCCGGAGAAGAGGGGGATAGGCCTGTCCGTTCTTGTATATCTGACTGTCTATGATGCGCGGGTGGTATGGACCATGAATATATCCGGCGCCGGCCTTGGGTGATTTTTTGCCGTAACGCGATAAATATCCGCCTTGTAAATCGAGTTTTTCCGTAAGAGAGGCTTTCATTTCGAGAAGCGGAGAGCAGGACTGGGACGGGGCGCTTTCCACGATATCTTTGACGAATTCCTGGAAATCCACCCCCCGGTCGAAGTTAACTTCCGCGCAAACAGAGGAAGCCAACGAAAAAAACGCTACAACCGCCAATAACTTTTTCATTTACTTGCCCTCCGTAACTTTCGGAATACGCTACAATAATTATTTTACCAATTTTTAAAAGCAAAGAACCCACAGGTTCAAAACGCCGGCGCGGCAAAATAGGCGTACTTGCCGGCTGTTTTTTTTTGGGGGGGGAGGCGTATCGCAGTCTAAAACAATAGACGCAGGATATAGGTAAAGAGGGGGAACAACAGGAAATAAAGAAGGGTGGTGAAAAGCACGGACTGGGAGACCAGGTCCGAATCCAGTTCCAGCTCTTTAGCCACCACGAAGGCCAGAACGGCCACGGGCATGGTGTATTCGATAAAAGAGGCCTGGAAATCGAGCGTCAAACCCTGAAAAAGATAAATAAACAGGGCGGCCAGAAAAGGGAGAAGGGCCATTTTAAGGACGGAAACGGCAAGGAGCTCCTTTATCCGGCCCATGGTTATTTTCTTGCCGTAAAGGCTTATTCCTATGACGAAAAGAGAAAGGGGCAGAGCGGTTTTGGAAATTTCTTCCAGCAGAACAAGAACCGTCCCGGGAAGCGATATTGAAAACCAGGAGATCAGCATCCCCGCCACGGAACTTAGAAAAACCGCGTTTTTAAAGATGTGACTCGCGAAGATTTTAAGACAGAATTCGTCCTCGCAGATGAAATTTATGAAGACGAAGCCGAGAGTAAAAATAACGAGATTATGGAGAGAGGTTATCAGGGCCCCGTAACCCACCGCCTGGGGGCCGAGAAGGGAATTCAGCACCGGGAAACCGAAATAAACGGTGTTCCCGAGCGTGGAGAGAATTATCAGGGCCCTCGCGAAATTAGCTTTCATGAGGCCGGCTTTCCAAAAGGCGTAAACCCCGAACATCATAAGCAGAAGCGGAAGAGAATTTACGAGGAGGAAATACAGGCTTATCCCTCTTATGTCGGTATCGTAAAGTTTGAAGATAACGACGGCCGGAAGTCCGAAATAATAGAGATATTTATTCAGCACCCGCTCGGCTTCGCTGTTGTTTTTCTCGAACCTGGCGAAGACGTAGCCGGCCAGGACAAGCGCCATTATGGTCAGTATTACGCTGTTCATTTTACCCCGTTATAAACGGTCCCGGCAAGTCGGGACGCCTTTATACATCCGCCCCAGGGGCGGAATTCAAGACACACGCCAACTTTACTACCCGCCCCAGGGGCGGGTAGTAAAAAATCAACCAAGGAAGGTTATCACCAGGATCTGGGCCGAGATTATCCTCAGGAACATGACCCAGGGATAAACCGAGGCGTAGCTCATAGAAGAGGCGTTGGAGTGCGAAAGGGAATTGGCGAAAGCCAGGGCGGGGGGGTCCGTCATGGAACCGGCCAAAGCCCCGCAAAGCGAAAGATAATTCGTCTTATACCTGAATTTCATGAGGATACCGACTATAAGTATGGGCGTCATGGAAATAAGGAACGAGAACATCACTATCCTGGCTCCCTCCCCCGAAATAAGCATCTGAAAAAAACTGTCCCCGGATTTAAGGCCCACGCTGGAGAGGAACAGTACTATCCCTATTTCCCTTATCATGAGATTGCCGGCGGGCGGCATATACCAGCTTACGGAACCGATATTCTGTATATAGCTGAAAAAGATGGCGGCTATCAGGGGCCCGCCCGCGAGGCCCAGCCTCAAGGGCTGTGAAAAACCGGGGATGTTAAAGGGAATGGACCCGATAAAAACTCCGACTATTATGCCTATAAAAACGGGGATAAGCTGGGGATGATTCAGATCCTTCGGCGAATTACCCAGGAGGGCGGCGGCCCTCAGGACATCGTTCTCGTCGCCCACCAGAACGATATTGTCGGCGAACTGTATCACGTAATCGTCGGAAATTATGAATTCCACGTCGGCCCTGGAAACCCTGGTCGCTATCACGTTATGGGAATAAACGCTGGTTTCGCTTAATTTTTTACCTATGACGTTCTTCTTGGAAACGACCACCCGGGAATGGATTATTTTGCTGGGAAGTTTGTTGAGGTCCGTTTCGGATTTCGCCCCGACTATTTTAAGGAACTCGTTCAGGTTATTCTTCGTTCCTACGGCCAGCAAAACGTCACCCAGGCGTATCACGTCGCCGCAGCGCGCCACCGAAAGATTCCCGTTTTTCCAGATCCTCGAGATCACCACGCCCAGGGAATCTATGGCGGGGATATCCTCTATCTTCACGCCGTCCAGATTCCTGTTTTCCACCTTCACGCTCACGTTCTCTATTTCGGAAACATTCTGGTGTTTCGAAATGTTTTCCATGTCGGCTTCGGTTTCCTTCCTGAAAAAAGCTCTTATTATTATCATCGTGAGTATGATGGCGATTATGGCGCCGGGATAGGCGAGCGCGTAACCCACGGAGATCTGATTCACCCGGCCGGAGAAGGGAGTGTTTATTATGGTCTGCTGGGCCGCGGCCAGGGAGGGGGTATTGGTCACCGCGCCCGAATACATGCCTATGGCCGTAACCATATCGACTTTGAAAACCTTAAAAAGAGCTACCGTTATAAGCACGCCGAGTATTATTATGACCGTGGCCATAAGGTTCATTCTCACCCCGTCTTTTTTAAAGGAAGAGAAGAAACCGGGCCCGACCTGGGTGCCCACCGCGTAAACGAAAAGGATAAGACCGAATTCCCTGGTGAATTCCAGTATTTTTTCATTGGGATGAAGGCCGAAATAAGAGAGAAGAATGCCGGAAAACAGCACGCCGGCTATGCCTATATTGATCTTGAAGACCTTTATATTGCCTATAAAAAGACCGGCCGCGCTGGTAAGGGAAAGGACGAAAACCGAAAAAGCCACCGATTCCGGGGGAAAAAGCGAATTGATCAGGTTAGCCATATCTAAATTTTAGCAAAATAAAAAAAAGGCGCAAAGGAAGCAAAACAAGCGTGAAAGCAAGAAAGCTGGAAAGTTAAAGAAGGGACAAAGCGAAGCGTTTACACCCTGATTTCATTCCAAATTTGTTAAAATATGATACGGAGGAAAAGATAAAAGTTTAACGTTCGTAATCGGGGCTTCAGGCCGGGTTTTCATCCGCCTTACGCCTTACGCCTTAAGCCTGTCCTCTTTACCCTTTATGAAAAAACTTAAAAATCCCTGGTTTTTCGTGCCTACCACCTACTTCGCGGAAGGCCTGTCCTACATCCTTGTAAATTCTCTCGCCGTAATAATCTACAAAAAGATGAACGTGTCCAACGACCTTATCGCCTTCTGGACCAGCCTGCTCTACCTGCCCTGGGCCATAAAAATGTTCTGGAGCCCTTTCATAGACATGTACTGGACCAAAAGGAAATGGATAGTGGGAACCCAGAGCGTAATGGCAGTTTTTACCGTTCTGGCTTCGGTTTCCCTCGGGCTCGATTCTTTCCTGCTGTATTCCATGCTCGCTTTCACCATAATAGCTTTCATGTCGGCCACGCACGACGTGGCGGTGGACGGTTATTACATGATCTCCATGGACGACAAGGAACAGGCTTTTTTCGTGGGAATAAGGTCCTTCGCCTACCGCCTGGCCATGCTCTTCTCCTCCGGCATCCTCGTCCTTTGGGCCGGGAAACTCGAAACCTCCACGGGGAACATAGTTTTAAGCTGGAAAGTCGTGCTGATGACGGTGGCCCTGATACTGGCTTTTCTGAGCCTTTATCACAGGCTTTTCCTGCCGCTCCCGGAAAAAGACAAAGGCGCCGGGCATTTCGATTACGGGCAGTTCTTTGAATCCATTATTTCTTATTTCAGGCAGGACAAGGTGATACTGGCGATCTCCTTCATCGTGCTTTACAGGTTCGGCGAAGCCATGCTGCTCAAACTTTCCGCGCCTTTCCTGCTGGACCCGCTGAAAAAAGGGGGAATGGCCCTGACCACCTCGGAAATAGGCCTGGCTTACGGCACCATAGGCCTCGTCTGCCTTATAGCGGGGAACATCCTGGGGGCCTGGTTTATCTCTAAACGGGGCCTGAAAAAATGCGTCTGGGCCATGGCCCTGGCGCTCAACCTGCCGGACCCGGTCTACGTTTATATGTCTTACAATCAGGATCTCCCTCATACTTTCGTCTACGTGCTGGTCGCCTTCGAACAATTCGGCTACGGCCTGGGCACCACGGCTTTCATGTACTACCTTATCCAGCTCACGGACGAAAAACATAAAACCGTGCATTTCGCCATTTCCACGGGCATTATGGCTTTCGCCATGATGCTCCCCGGCATGGCCAGCGGCTGGCTGCAGATGAAAACCGGCTACCCGGAGTTTTTCATAATAGTCTGCGCGGCCACGATACCGGGTATGCTGCTTATCCCTTTTCTTAAATACAAGAACTGATGACCCTGCTCCTGCCCCTTTTTTCGGCCTTCCTTTTCTCTCTGGCCACGCCTTTCTCCAAGGTCCTGCTGGCCGGGCTTTCTCCCGCCTTCATAGCCGGCCTCTCGTATTTTTCCAGCGCCCTGGGCCTCCGGCTTTACGGCTTCTTCAGAAAAAAAGAGGAGTCGAAAATATTAAAAAAGGACTGGCCCAATCTTTTCTTCATCGTTCTCTCCGGCGGCGTGCTGGCTCCCTTATTCCTGCTTAAAGGGCTCTTGCTGACAAAAGCCTCCTCCGCTTCCATCCTTCTGAATTTTGAAATCGTTTTCACCTCCCTCCTGGCCATAGCCTTCTTCAAAGAACATGGCGGAGGAAAACTATGGGCCGCCGTATTTCTGGTTTTTGCGGGAAGCTTTCTGCTTTTCTTTTCGCCGGCGCACGGCTTCGCAGCGGGGAAGGGGGGGCTTTTCGTGGTCCTGGCCGCGCTCATGTGGGCTATGGATAACAATCTTACCGCGAGGATTTCTTTAAAAGACCCCTTCACTATAGCCGTGATAAAAGGATTCGCCGGAGGGACGGTAAACCTGCTCATTTCTTTCCTGACCGAATCCGCGGGGAATTTATTGCCGATATCGCTGGCCGGAGTTTTCCTGATGGGCGTATTCTCCTACGGGCTCAGCCTGATCCTGCTCATCTATTCCATGAGAATGGCCGGAGCGGCAAGGGCCGTGGCCGTATTCGGCGCATACCCTTTCATGAGTTTCGCGTTATCAATAATTTTTCTCAAGGAAAAACTGACCGCGGGAGGAGGGGCGGCTTTTGTTTTAATGCTGGCGGCGCTTTACCTTATAAATTCACAGCGCCACGGGCACCGCCATTCCCACGACGGGACAGAACACGACCATCTTCACGCCCACGAAGACGGGCATCATCTTCACGGACACGAAGATGTTCCTCCGGGCGCGGAACACGCCCACCCTCACAGGCATGACTCGCTGGAACATTCCCACGAGCATCTCCCGGATATACATCA
>PEXN01000165.1:7965-8107 GCA_002774685.1 Elusimicrobia bacterium CG08_land_8_20_14_0_20_51_18
AGTTACGAAAAAACTTTATAATCTTGTTCCTTACTTCTGACTTCTTGCTTTTGTTTTTAGGTTTTTTTCGCGCGGTTTGCGACGCATTTTTCCGAACAACTGCGGGGGCAGGGGACTATGCAGGGTTCCATGTGTATCGTCA
>PEXN01000165.1:8179-13353 GCA_002774685.1 Elusimicrobia bacterium CG08_land_8_20_14_0_20_51_18
AAGGGAAATTTTGTCGTCGAAGACTAAATCCACCTCTATAAATTTTTCATTGCCCGACTTTCTGGTCTTAAGGCTCTTAAAGCTCATTATCTCCCCGAAAGACGGGAAGGTCTCCTCTATGAGCCTGACCTCTTCCTCCGGGAGGGAGGAATCGAGGAGGTCGGGAAAAGACTCTTTTACCAGCCCGTAGGCGGCTTTCATTATAAACAGGGCCACCGCTATGGCGCAAAGAGGGTCCAGCCAGTGGAAATGATTCCCTTCAAATACGCTCCCCATGAGCCAGATTATCAAAAGGGCGGTCATTACGCCGGTTGAGGTGTAAATATCGGTTCTAAGATGAATAGCGTCGGCCTTAAGCGCTATGGAATCGGTCTCGAGCGCCGTTTGCATAAGCTTTCCGGAAACATATAAATTTACGACGGAAGAGACCAGCATTATCCCTATTCCGAGCCCTATATTCTCTATATCCCCCGGATAAATAAGTCTGTGAACCGCTTCGTAAATTATCCAGAAAGCGGCTATAAAAATGAGGATGGCTTCCACGAAACCGGAAACGTTCTCTATCTTGCCGTGGCCAAATTTATGTTCCTTGTCGGGGGGCTTGTTTGAATTTCTTACCGCGAACCAGGCTATCAGAGCCGCCAGCAGGTCCAGGGCCGAATGTATAGCCTCCGAAATCACCGAAACCGAACCGATGGCGACGCCTATCGCGAGCTTGGAGAATACGAGGAAGGAATTGGACAGGATGGAAAGCCCGGCGACGCTTTCCTTTTTGTTCTGGTTCATAAAATAAAAAACGCCCCGATTAAGATCGGGGCGTTTTTAGATTAAAGCATCATCCCGTTACCCGCTTGCGGATCGCAGGTCCGCCTGAGGCGGAAAGCGGGCGGCTGGATTATTCGCACTTTATGGCCTGCACCGGGCAGTTGGTTGCCGCGGTATTGCAGGAATCGGCCTTGTCGGCCGGCACTTCTGAAACCTTGGTAACGGCCTTGTCGCCCTGCATCTCGAAGACGTCTGGAGCGTCATTCGCGCAAAGCCCGCAACCTATGCAAAGATCCTTGTCAACAATCACTTTCATGTTCACCTCCGGAAATAGTCCTACGAAGAAATTATACATAATTTGCCGGAATTTGGGAATGAAAAAGGACTGAAATATTGTAAACTATTGATAAATAATTGCTTTTGCCGGGACGGGGGGAGGGACGATGCACGAAAAAGACATACAGAAAGCTCTGCAAGAACTTAAAAGCGAAGATCCGGAAATAAGACTGAAGGGGGCCAAGGCCCTGGGTTCATTGGGAGCGGCGGCCGGAGAAGCCGCTCCGGAACTGATAGCGCTGCTCGGCGACATCTGGATACAAACCACGGTGATCTGGGCTTTAAGGGAAATGAAAGAAGGGGTAAAAACCGGCCTGGTGGCCCTTATAGAGTCACTGAAGAACGAAGACCTTTTTATAAGAAAATCCGCGGCCGAGCTGCTCGGCAATATCGGGCATGAAGCGGAACCCTGCGTATTGAAACCTTCTTAAAGTTTACAAGGAAGACCCGGTAAAAGAAATAAGGGACACGGCGAGGGAATCTCTTTTCAAGATAGATCCAGACCAGGAAATATAGAGAAGATATTAAGTGATTAAGTGATTAAGTGATTAAGATATTGAGTAAAGGCCAGAAACGGGAAGAAGAGATTAAGATATCGAGCGAGAAACGCTTTAACCTTACCTGCCGCGCCGGGAACTTCGCCTTAATCTCTTTCTTAGAGTCGTTTCGGAAAGCTTTTCCCTTAATCTCTTAATATCTATTTTCTTAATCTCTTTCTTAGGGATTTATCCGCTGTTCCGTCAAAGTGTCGAAAACGTGGATGTTCTGGTAGTTGAGGGAAAACTCTATCCCGCTTCCCGGCGAATAATTGGAAAAAGCGTCCACCGTCGCCAGTATCCGGTTCTCCCCGGCCTTTATATAAATATTTTCCCTGTGGCCTAGCAATTCTATCACTTCTATAGAACCCTTAACCTTGTGCTGGTGGTCTACGCTCTTTTCCCCGGTAAGGATATCGTCCGGCCTGGCGCCGAGGGTTATTTCCCTGCCGACATATTTTTCCGCTTCGGGCAGGGCGTAAGCCGGAACAAAGATCTTAAGGGACTCGTTCAGGAAATAGAACTCCTCTTTTTCCTTTACCAGTTTTCCCCTGAAAAAATTCATGGTCGGACTGCCTATGAAACCCGCCACGAAAACATTCTTCGGCTTTCTGTAAACGTCCAGGGGACTGCCTGTCTGCTGTATAATGCCCCTGTTCATCACTACTATCTTGCCCGCGAGGGTCATCGCCTCCACCTGGTCGTGAGTGACGTAAACTATGGTCGAATTGAGGTTCTGGTAAAGTTTGGCTATCTCTATCCTCATTTCTTCCCGGAGCTTCGCGTCCAGGTTCGAAAGAGGCTCGTCGAAAAGGAAAACCTTGGGTTTTCTGACTATGGCCCTGCCTATAGCCACGCGCTGGCGCTGACCGCCGGAAAGCTGGCGGGGCATCCTTTCGAGGAGGGGCGTAAGCTGAAGTATCTGGGCGGCCTCGCTTACTCTTTTCTCTATCTCGGCCTTGTTCATTTTCCTGAGCTTCAGGGCGAAGCTCATGTTCTCCCTTACCGTCATATGCGGATAGAGGGCGTAATCCTGGAAAACCATCGCTATCTCCCTTTTAGAGGGGGGGAGCTCGTTAACCACGAGCTTGTCTATTTCTATTTCCCCGTCGGTTATCTCTTCGAGCCCCGCCAGCATTCTGAGCAAAGTGGTCTTGCCGCAGCCGCTGGGACCGACGATGACGACGAATTCGTGGTCGTTTATCTCGGAATCTATTCCGTTCAAAATCACGTTCTCGCCGTATTTTTTGGTTATATTCAGGAATTTAACAGAAGCCATAAAGTCTCCTATAAAAATGTCACAAGCAAGAAGAGAGTAATCAGTAACTAGCAATGAGTAATTAGCAGTGGAACTCCTTATTCACTGTTTACTGCCTGCTAATCCTCTATTCTCCCAGTACTCTGATTTACTTTTTCCATTTACTATTTACTAATTACCAGTTACTACTTTTTATCCCTTGACGCTGCCGAGGGTAAGGCCCGAAACCAGCCATTTGGAAGAATACAAAAACACCAGGAGCACGGGTATCGTGACCAGCATGGAGCCGGCCGCGAACATGCCCCATTGCGTTATAAACTGCCCCTGCAGCTCGAAAAGTCCCAGCGTCCAGGTATACTGCTTGGAGCTGAAAAGCACGACCCTGGCCACCAGGTACTCATTCCACGCCGTGGTAAAATTGAAAAGGAAAGCGATGCTGAGCGCCGGGGTGGAAAGGGGAAGTATTATCCTGTAAAAAGCGCCTATGGGCCCGGTGCCGTCCACCATGGCCGCCTCCTCGAGGGATTTCGGGATAGTGTCATAATAGCCCTTAAGTATCCAGATGCTGAAAGGAAGCGAGGAAACGGAATAGGCTATTATAATGCCCAGGTAAGTGTTCATCAGGTTCATCTTCATGATCATCAGGAACAGGGGCAATATCAGCATCCCCGCCGGTATCATCTGGGTGGAAAGGAGTACCACCATGCCGGATTTCTTGCCCAGGAAATTGAACCTGGAGAAAGCGTAAGCCGCGGTGGACGCCAGCGAAACCCCGATGAAGGAAGTGGCCAAAGTTATAAGAAGAGAGTTCCAGAGCCAGCGGAGGAAATTGGTGTCCTGCAGGAGCTTCATATAGGAAAGGAAGCTGGCTCCCTGGGGAATTATCGAAAGATCCGTTGAAACTATTTTATCGCCGGGCCTGATGGAAACCGATAAAATCCTTATCAGGGGGTAAACGCAGACCGCCACGGCCGCGAGTATCAGCAGGTGCATCAGTATCTGCTTCAAATATTTCTTTTTCACCTGCATGACGAACTGCAAAAAGGTCCGGGGGGCGTTTTTTTTATTCATATTATTCCGTCACCGCTCCTTAGTTTCAAAAGTCCTGGAGTAAAGCAGGGAAATCGTGAACAGTATCGCGAAGATGACCAGGGCGAAAGCCGCGGAATAGCTATACCGGTTATAAGTAAAGGCCGCCTTGTACAAAGCCGAGACCAGGATATCCGCCTGTTCCGTTCCGCCGGCCTGGCCGGTCACCAGGTAAATCACGTTTATATTATTAAAGGTCCAGACCGTGCCGAGGGTTACGGCCGGCATCAGGACGGGTTTTATGAGCGGCAGGGTTATATATTTAAACTTCTGGAAATAACTCGCCCCGTCTATCGACGCGGCGTCGTAATAGGACTGGGAAATAGACTGAAGACCGCCGAGAATTATTACCATCATGAACGGTATTCCGAGCCAGATGTTTATGAGCGTGCAGGTAAGCAGGGGATAGTCGCTGAGCCAGTTTACCGGCGCGACGCCGAGCGAAGCCAGCCAGGGGAAAGCTATCAGGCTCTTTTTTATGAACAGGTTTATAAAACCGTACTGGGAATGGAATTCACCGCGCAGGGCGAGAACGGCGACCACCTGGGGCATGGCCCAGGGGATTATCAGGAAAGTCCTGTATACTCCCCTGAAGATCTTCAGCTCGGAAAGGATGAGAGCCAGAGCAAAACCGCCTAGCACGTGAAAAAAGATATTGGAAAAAGTCCAGAGGAGAGTTCGTCCCAGGAGCCTAAAAAAACCGGCCTCGGCGAGCGGGGGAATGGTAAAAACGTTCACGAACTGCCGCAACCCGACGAAGGGGATGGTCCCCGTCTGCTTCCACTGCATTATGGTGGTAAGCTTCAGGTCGTGAAAGGAAAGATAAACCTCGAAAAAGAAGGGATAGAAAAGCAGCACGCCTAGGCCGATGAAAGCGGGCGCCAGCAGCATATAGGGCATGTAATTCCTGCCCCTTATAAGGTATTTGGAAACGGAAAGGAAGAATATCTCCCAGATCATGGCGTAAACCATCAGCCTGTCCGAATAAAAACCGGTCGTTTTAAGCAGGACAAAAACCAAAATGGAAAAAACAGAGAACCCGGCGGCCCAGAACCAGGATTTATTGAAATACTTGAAATGGTAATAGAGGTAAAGCTCTATCACCGCTATGGCTCCGGCGATCAGCAGGACGAACCCCAGAACTTCGATGATAGAACGCAATATTTCCATAAGTGGTTAAGCGTAAAGAG
>PEXN01000135.1 GCA_002774685.1 Elusimicrobia bacterium CG08_land_8_20_14_0_20_51_18
AAACCCATTTAAGGAAGTCGTCCCAGATACCGACCTGGGAAAGTTTCAGCGCGTCGTACTTGGAGTCGTAGTTGTAACCGGGCAGGTAGATGGCCAGGCCGTTGGCGTTGTCATAGGAGTCGGTAAGAGTGGCGTTGGCTATCAAAACTTCTTTTTTCAGGAATTTCTCTATGCTTTCGGCTTTCGAGATGAGATACTGATTTCCGGAATCGGCGGCGGCTATTTTCAGGAAGTCTATGAGATCTCTCGAGCCGGAAGATTCGAATCCTTTCGATTTGTTGATGGACGCCTTGAGCGCAGTCTTGTCGACGGTGCGCATCGCGACTCCGGCCCAGGTGTCTATCATGTACCTGAGGGTGTCTATCTGGTCGGTCCTTACGGCGGATTGAGTTATGCCTTTGTTCTTGGCGGCGTAAGATTCTTTGTAGCCTTCCACTGCGGCCTTGGCCACGTTTTCCGCCGAGAGCGAGGAGCCATGGAGCCTCTTGAGGAAGAACTCGTAACCCCAGCCGTCGCCGGGTTCGGTCTCTTCCGAGCCCACGATTATTCCGGCGCTGTCCTTGAGCTCGTAAACCACTTCCATCATCTGCATAAGACAGGCGTCGGAAGCGTAAATGTCTAGCTGGCCCATCTGCGAAAGGGCCTGGCCGAGTTCGACCGTGGAAATGTCGTTGCCGCTTTCGTCGTCCGAAGAGATGCCTTTTATCAGGTCGGCCAGGATGGTCTTCTTCTTCCAGCCGTCGCCGTGGTTCCAGACCATCAGCATGTATTTCCTGGCCGGATAATTCTCTTTGGCCCAAAGCACGAATTCCACCAGATGATTCGGGTCGCCCATGTCGGCCGTTTCGAGGGTCTGCACTACGGGGGAATTTATCACGGCCGTGTCGGTGTCCTTCTGTATGAGGAACCTTTTTATGCCGGTAAAGGTGGTTATCGGGTCGGAACCTCCGGATTTATTCATCATCGGCGGGATATGGCCCCAGTAAGGGTTCGGCCAGCCGGGATGGGGGACCACCGGGCCGCCCCAGTAATCGTAGTCGTCATAACCGCCGCCGGGATAGTCGGGATAAGAGGGAGGGGTGTAATTGCTCCGGCCGGATTCGGTTATTATGTTCATCCCGGCCGGCGGGCCGTAAACCTCCATCTCGTTTATATCCTTCAGTATATAATCGGCCAGATTATTCTTGCCGTTCATGAAAACCATCACGGTCCATTCCTTGGGCTGCGCTTTGCCGACCTTTTCCGGCTCGGGGTTCGGGATGTCGGCCGAGTCCGTTTTTTCAAAAGTTATTTTGGAACCGCTTCCGTCAAAGTCCACGTTCTGGGCGTATGAAGAGACGCACAACATGGAAATTAAGCCGACTATTATTTTTAGCATTACTCCTCCCTTGTCACAGAGTTCACAGTTAAATCTTAATAATTAATTCTACCTTTGTTATGGGACATAGGGTAATTTTTTGAAGATATTTGGACCCATAGGAAATTAGGTCCTGGGGGAAAAATTAATATGCTGGTTGAAGGGCGTTCTGTTAATCTGAAAATTACAATTGAAATCTTCCGCCTTAGGCGGATATTCAGGCAATTTTCCGGTTAACAACGGAGATTAGAGACGAGAGGCTGTGGGACAACCGAGGAATTATTGAGGCCGGCAGCGGCTGTTTAAGCCTGTTCTTCCGAAATTGAGGTTGCGTGAAATGTTTCTTGACAAAATCCAATTCAGCGGGAGGCCCCCGCTTGTAAGGCGGGGATATCTAAATTATTTTCTTATGTCCTGGCTCCAGACGGCGTAGCGCTCTCCGCTGGTTTCCATTTTCCAGCCCTTGCCCGGTTCCCACCCCCAGTTCTTTCCCAGCTTCAAGACCAGGTATTTGCCGTTCCCGGTTATCATGGCGGCATAAAGCTCGTTCTGGCCGGCCAGCACCTGCACCGGGCTCGAGGCCGTTATCCCCGCGGATTTGCGCAGGTCTATGAGGGCCTGGATTTTAGCCTTATAGGCGGCGCCCCAATCGAAAAAATGCGGCCAGAAAACCGAAGGCGTGCCGGGGTGCGTCAATATGTAAGCGTAGCCCATGAGGCGCTGAGTCTTGTATTCCGCCGGGGCGTTGGTTATGAAGTTCTCGTCCCTGGGCGAGGTGTCGTGGTTCTCGACGAAAGTGACCGCCTTGGCCGGCCACCAGCCTATCACGCCGGAGGGCTTGCCCCCGTCGTTCAGGAGGTCGTACCTTTCGCTTTCCACCGCGGCGACGAGATTATAGCGCGTCGTGAAATCGAAAACAGTGGAGGCGCCGGAAGTCCCGTCTACCCAGCTCACCAGCAGCTGTCTGTTGGTGTCGTAGTATTCGCCGACCGAAAAGGAGGGGGAGGAGGCCGAGTTGTATTCGCTTACCCTGCCGGGCTGATAGCCCTTGACCATGTCGTAACGCCAGCCTTCGAAACCTATGGTGTATCTCAGCCAGCGCAGAAAGATCTTCGCGTCCTCGCGGACCTGTTCGTTCTTGTGGTCCAGGTCGCGGCAGCCCCAGTCGCCCTGCCCTTCGTCGTAATTCTGGCTTTTCATCGGGCTCTGCCATTCATCGTCCTTTACTACCGCCGTGGTCGGCCAGTCGGGGCTTGTGAAATCGGCCCAGTCCTTCGTGCCGTTCCTGTGGTTCAGTATTATGTCGGCTATGGGCCGTACGCCGGCCGTCTTCATCGCCTGCACCGCCTCCAGAAGCTTTTCCTTTTTACCCCATTGCGAGTCCAGGTCGTACCATTCCGTGGGATAGTAGCTGCCGCGGGAGACCGGCGGGAACCAGATAAAATCGAAGCCCGCTTCGCCCACTTCTCCGGCCTTGCCGGCCAAAACTCCCCACCAGCCGCCGGGAGGATGGAACCAGTAGTTGTCGGCGTACCAGTGGAACCCCTGCAGTATGACGGCTGAATTCCCTTCGAGATCGAATTTTTGTTCGGACCCGGCGCTGAAATTTTTCGAGGAATAAAGGGCGGAGGCTTCCTTCCAGTCTTTCCTTGCCTTCGAGCTGGGGCCGTACTCGCCGGCTTTAAGGACCGGGGACGGATTCGGGACGGGCGGAGTCACCTCGGTTTCAGCCGATTTTTTGAGTTCTTCGTAGGCCGACTGGGCGTTCAGGGAATGGAAAGCGGCGTTAAAAATTAAAGCTGTCGTTAAAAACCAGAACGAAATTTCCTTGCGCATCAAAAACCTCCCCATATTGGGATATTATCGCGTAAACCGTTCAAAAAGTACAGGGTCTTTGGACCTATAATATCTTTTCCTTTTGAAAACGCGGCATAAAACGCGCGGGGAAGACGAAAAGGGAAGAAAAACCAGTTCCGTGGCCGCCCAAAAATCCTTTACGCGGATTTTACACCGGCTTTAAACGGTCTTTATTTTTTTTTACTAAACTATGTTCATGAGAAACGGGGAGGAAGAAATATGCGGATAAGAATGATACCCAGAGAAGGGAATTTTTTCGATTACCTTGGCCGGCAGGCCGAAAATCTCACGAAAGCCGCGGCTTTTTTTAAGCAGGCCGTAAGCGACGGGAAGCTGGCCGAGGGGGAAATCAAGAAAATAAGGGAGCTTGAACATGAAGGCGATACGCTCGCTCATGAAATCACCGATCTCCTTAACCGCACCTTTATAACTCCCATAGACAGGGAAGACATTTACTCCCTTGCCAACAGCCTCGACGACGTGCTGGACCTGCTCAACGCCATGGCCGGCCGGATAAAACTTTACAAGCTGCAGCCCGGGGACGAATATTTCGCCCAGTTCATAGATTTGATAGACCAGGCCGCCGCCGCCGTCTGCAGCGCGATGAAGTATCTGCCGGACGACAAAAAGAGGACGCGGGTGCTGGACTACTGCATAGAGATAAACAGGCTTGAGAATATGGGCGACTCGGTAAGGGAGAAGGCCATCGGCGGGCTTTTCGAACACGAAAAGGCCCCCATGGCGGTTATAAAATGGAAAGAGATCTATGAAACGGCTGAAGGCGCGCTGGATAAGTGCGAATACGTGGCCAAAGTAATAGAGGGGATACTGGTGAAACATGGATAACACTCTTATAGCTATAATTTTTCTCGTGGCCCTGGCTCTGTTCTTCGACTTTTTGAACGGTTTTCACGACGCGGCCAATTCAATAGCCACGGTAGTGGCCACGCGCGTCCTGTCTCCTAAATATGCCGTTATATGGGCGGCTTTTTTCAACTTCATAGCCTTCGCCTTTTTCGGCCTGCATGTGGCCGGGACCATCGGCAAGGGGATAGTGGATATAGCGCAGGTGGACAGCTACGTGATTTTCGGCGCTTTGGTGGGCGCTTGTTCCTGGAATATAATAACCTGGTACTTCGGCATACCGTCCAGTTCTTCGCACGCCCTGGTGGGAGGGCTTATAGGGGCGGCTTTGGTTAAAACCGGGCCCTCTTCCCTGGTGATGGGCGGGATAATCAAGACGCTGGCGTTTATCGTCATCTCCCCCGTGGTCGGTATGCTGTTGGGGCTCATCTTCGGCGTTATAGTGTACAATATCTTCGCCAAATCCACCCCGGCCAACGTGGACCATATCTTCCGAAAGGGCCAGCTCCTGTCGGCGGCGGCTTACAGCCTCGGCCACGGCGGGAACGACGCCCAGAAGACCATGGGCATCATAGCGGGGCTTCTTTTCAGCGCCGGCTACCTGGGAACCGAATTTCACGTGCCGCTCTGGATAGTGCTTTCCTGCCACGCCGCCATCTCTCTCGGCACCATGTCCGGCGGCTGGCGCATAGTCAAGACTATGGGCCATAAACTTTCCAAACTTCGCCCCGTGGACGGCTTCTGCGCCGAATTCGGGGCCTCTATAGTTCTCTTCGGCGCTTCCGCCCTGGGAGTACCGATAAGCACCACTCATACCATAACCGGCGCCATCGTTGGCATCGGCACACTGAAAGGCGTTCGCGCCGTAAAATGGGGCGTGGCCGGAAACATAGTCTGGGCCTGGATAATAACCATACCCGCCGCGGCGCTCGTCTCGGCCCTGTTTTATAAATTGGCGGTCCTGGCGTTCTGAGAGGAATTGTAAAAATTTAAAGCCGCGTCCCTTTCCGAAAGTACGGAGGATTCGGCGTTTTGACCGTCCGGAGGACCTTCATTTTTTTTATATTCGTCGGCGGGAACTATCCCGACGCTGAATGTGAGGATCAGGACTATTACCGTGAGACATATATTATAGGCGTATTTAAGGTAAGTTCTTGCCCCCGACAGGTATAAAGGTATGGAACACAGGTTCATGAGCGCCAGCGCCGCGGGAGTTATCAGGGGGAAATACCGGATGCCGGAGGTTTCCCATGAAACGGCGAAACTCAGCAAAAAGCTGTAGACGCAGCCCGCCGCCGTCAGTATGACAAGAAAAAGGACATGTATCCTGGGAAGCACGGGCTCGCCCGGGGATGTAACGGCGTCAGTCATAGCCTGTCCCGTATTTGTCGTTTGCCGGCCCTCGCGGCAGGCCCCTGCCCTTTATGGAGGGAACCTGCCGAAAATCTCCGGTTAAAACAGGAAATTCAACGCTATCGTGAACATCGAGCCGCTATCGTCATAGTTTTTGTCCAGGGCATTGGCGTCTTTGGATGCCACGCTTTCCAGCCAGATGTAGCGATATGTCGCGTCCAGAGAGAGAGACTTGTTCACCATCATTTCGGCTCCGAATCCCGCATGCATGCCGAACCTGGAATCGGTTCCGTCGTAACCGTCCGCGCCGTTCACCTAGGTATAATACCAGCCTGCGCCGCCGAGCAGGAACGGGCATACTGCGGAATCCGGCATGAGATAAGCCAGCAGACTGGCCTGAACGGGATAAGTTTTAATCTGTGTCAGGGGGCCGTAATCGTGCCTGATATAGTCGATGGAACCCTCCAGACCCAAAGCGGGCGACAAATACAGTCTGACCTGGCCGCCGGCTGACCACGATCCCTCATCCGCGTCCCTTGGCGAGGTGCGAATCGCCCGCGGACCGATGGAAAACTCCTTTTCCCCTACGCCGGTCTCCGCGAGTATGAACGGCTGCAATACCAGGAATAAAGCCGCCGCCGCCATACACTCCTTAACCGTCTTTTTATAACCGCCGCCTTTCATAG
Source organism: Elusimicrobia bacterium CG08_land_8_20_14_0_20_51_18 (assembly GCA_002774685.1). GTDB lineage: Bacteria > Elusimicrobiota > Elusimicrobia > Elusimicrobiales > UBA9959 > 0-14-0-20-51-18. The sequence goes on from PEXN01000135.1 coordinate 6,118, forward strand.
TATACCTCCTTTGTTTCAAATGTTTAACAGACAGATTACCCCAAAAACTTCAGGTATAAGCGTATCACTTCCAATCAGGCCGAAGCTATTCGGAATTCTACCCCGCCCGCTCTCGGTACTATTACGGAAGGGGGACCGAAAGGCGGCAGTTCGACCGGAGTTTCGGATTGGGAGTTTTACTTACGGCCGCGGGTAGAATTCCGTATAGCGGTTAAGGCGCGGAAGGAGTAATCTATATTTCCCCCGCGCCCGGCTCCGCCGCGCGCTTCGGGCGGAGCCCGCGTTTTGCGCGGGAGTTTTCTTCGTTTTTTGAGCGCCGTTTTATGCGGCATTCTCATTAAGGAGGCGGTATGACAAAAACAGAAAAGGTGATAGGAACGATGACGGGGCTGGCCTTCGTGGCCGCGCTGGGCGCGTATTTCCTGTACGGCAAAAGGGGCGCCCGTAACCGCAGGAAGATATCCGGGTGGATGTTCAGGCTGAAAGGCGAGGTGCTGGATAGGCTGGAAAATATCCAGGAACTGAGCGAGGGAGAGTATTACAGGATAGTGGATGAGATCTCTTCGCGCTACGCCAGGCTGGAAAAAGTCGGCGCGGAAGAACTTAAAGAGATGACGGAAGAACTCAAGGGTTCCTGGGAGCGTTTAAACCGCGAGATGATGAGGCCCGGCGTCCGCAAAGTGGAAGGAAAAAAAACCTCAAAAGGCGCGTAAAAGTTCGCGATAGCGGGCTGTTTTGCGAGAACAAATTCCAGCCGACTCAAAAAAAAGAATTTTTTTTGGGGGGATGAAAACATGAAAAACGCCAAAATTCTTATGCCGGCGGCCGCGCTTATTCAGGTTTTTCTGTCGGCCTGCGGCCGATCCGGGGAGAATTCCCGGCCGGTAAGTCTGCCCGACGCACCCGCGTTATCCGAGTCGGCCGAGCCCGGAAAAAGCGAGGGGGCAGGCTCCTCCCGGAAGGCTTTTGTTCCGCCGAACAAACTGGTTCCGTTCGAGTCGTTCACTGAAAAGTCCCCGGACAAAAACGAGTTTTTCAAAAGCACCGCCCCGGCCGTTTACGGTATACCCGTGTCTTCCATGAGCATAAACGCTCCCGGTGAGGCGGATGCGGCGACGACTACGGTAATATCGCTGCCGCCGGTCTTCACCCGGACCGCGGCGACGCAGACGATAACGCAAATCCCGGTCTCCACTCAGACGGAGAAAAAACCGTAACGCTCTTCCCGGCAAATTGAACAAGCGGCGAAGCGGCCGGAATAAAAGGAGACATAAAATGCCCTGTAAAAAAAACGCAATAATATCCGAAGATGCGGCCCGGGAATACGCGGAGAGCATTATCGACACCGTGCGCGAACCATTGATCGCTCTGGACCAGGATTTAAGGGTCGTTACCGCCAGCCGGTCTTTCTATGAAGTTTTTCATGTAAAACCCGAAGAGACCGTGGGACAGCTTATCTACGACCTGGGCAATAAACAGTGGAATATCCCCAAGCTCCGCGAACTGCTGGAAACAATCCTGCCCCAGAAGGCGACCTTCGATAACTACGAAGTCGAACACGATTTCACCGGCATAGGCCGGCGCATAATGCTTTTGAACGCCCGGCAGATACGGAGGGTTCTCGGGAAAGAACGCATCATCCTCCTGGCCATCGAGGATATTACCGGCCGCAGGGAGATAGAAAACGGTCTGGAAAAAGCCCGTAAAGAATTGGCGGCGACTAAAATATCCGAAGATGCGGCCCGGGAATACGCGGAGAGCATTATCGACACCGTGCGCGA
>PEXN01000024.1 GCA_002774685.1 Elusimicrobia bacterium CG08_land_8_20_14_0_20_51_18
CGGAAGTCGTTCTTAACGACGAGCAGGTGCAGCAGTTCCAGCGTTACCTTATCTATAATCACGCGGCCGGCATAGGCGAGCCGTGCCCGATAGAGCACGTGCGCGCGGCCATGCTCAGCCGCATAGCGGTGCACACCCGCGGCCATTCCGGCTGCCGACCCGAGATAACGAAGACCTATGTGGAGATGCTCAACAAGGGTGTTGTCCCGGTGGTCTGCGAGAAGGGCAGCGTCGGCGCCTGCGGCGACCTGGCGCCCATGAGCCAAATTGCATTGTCGCTGATGGGCGAGGGAGAAAGCTTCTACAAAGGCGAGCGTATGCCCACCAGGAACGCTATGGAGAAGGCCGGGATACCTATACCGGGTCTGCAGGCGCGCGACGGCCTGGCCGCCATCAACGGCTCCAACCTTATAACCGGCATGGGCTGCCTTGAGCTTTACGACGCGGAGCGCTGGGTCAAGCAGGCGGAAATAACCGCCGCCATGTCCCTTGAGGCCCTGCTCGCCAATATGAAGCCCTATGACGCCCGCCTGCACGAACTGCGAGGCTTCAAGGGTTCCATCACCTCCGCCGCGAATATACGCGCCGTTGTCGCCGGCTCGGATCTCATCACCGGCAAACTCAAGGTGAAGGTGCAGGACGCCTATTCCATGCGTTCCACGCCTCAGGTTATAGGCGCTTTCCGCGACCACATGGCCTACGCCCGCAAACAGTTCGAGATAGAGCTCAACGGCGTGGCCGATAACCCGATCTTCCTGCCGGATTCTGACACCGTGCTGACAGGCGCCAATTTCCAGGGCACCCCGATAAGCATGCCTCTCGACATGGTGGGCGCGGGCGTCGCCATGGTGAGCGTTCTCTCGGAACGCCGACTGAACCGCCTGCTCAACCCCGCCCTCAGCGTCGGTCTGCCGGCCTTTTTGACCAAGGGCGCCGGGATGTTCTCCGGCCACATGCTCAGCCAGTATACCGCCGACATGCTCATAGTCGAACAGCGCATATTGAGCACCCCGTCCTGCATACAGTCCATCCCGGCGGCGGACCAGGAGGACTTTGTCAGCATGGGCATGAACGCCGCTCTCAAGACGCGCCAGATACTGAACAATGCCAACGGCGTACTCGCCATAGAGATGATAGCCGCGGCGCAGGGCCTGGACTTCCGCGAATTCACTCCCGGCAAGGGCACCAAAGCCGCCCGCGGCGCCGTCCGGAAGATAGTTGAGCACCTGGACGTGGACAGGCCTCTTTTCAAGGACCACAACGCCATGATGGAAGCCGTGAAACGCTGCGATGTGCTGGAAGCCGTGGAGAAGGAAATAGGGGAACTGAAGAGTTCCTGGTAAATCGTTAGCCGGGTTTTTATGCATTAGACCGCGGCGGCCCGGATAACCGCGCCGCCGCACGGAAGCCGCAATAAAATTCGAAAAAAAATTCCTCCGGAAGAAGACGTAATCCCGCGGCAGGACAAGAACGGGCGATAATCGTTTTTATGGTTGCTACAGAGTCTATGCAGGGTTTAAGAACCTCGCGCGTGCTGGTGATAATACTGGTAACGGTGGGAGTTCTGCTGCTTGTGCGCAAATTCGCCTGCGAGCCCATCTACATTGCCAGTGACTCCATGCTCCCTACTCTCTACAAGGGCCATCACATGGTGCAGGACAAGCTGGTCTACCGCTTCCGGGAACCGGCGCGCGGCGAGATAATAGTCTTCGAGTCGCCCGTTGGGGAAGGTCACGGCTCCGTGAAACGCGTGATAGCCGTGCCGGGCGACGCAGTGGAAATAAAAGAAAAGCGGGTCATTCTGAACGGAGAGGAACTGCCGGAGATGTACAAGCGGCACACCCGGCCCGGCACTCTGCTCGAAGGGGACAACCTGGGCCCGCTCACCGTCCCCGAAGGCTCTCTTTTCGTGCTGGGCGACAACCGCGACGAATCCATGGACTCGGCCAGCTGGAAAGCCCCCTCCACCGGCGAGAGGATATATTTCCTTAAGCGCTCCGCCGTCACCGGGCGGATACGCGGCATTTATTGAGCCATTTTATCCGGTGGTCAAAAGGTACCAGTCAAAAGGTACCAGGTACCTTTTTGATATTGGGCGGGGGAATCACATATTTATAGGCATAAATTACCGCGACAGACAGGTGTCGCGGTCGTCTGTTATACTTAAAAGGTACCTGGTACCTTTTAAGGGGGTGGATTATGCCTAGGGCTTTGAGGATCGCTTATCCGGGGGCGGTTTATCACGTTAGAAGCCGCGGGAATGACAAGGGGGATTTATTCTTTGACGACGCTGACCGGCGGCACTACATTGACCTGTTGTGCGGGGCGAGCGCAGTCTTTCGGATGAAGGTCTATGCCTACGCGCTGATGTCGAACCATATTCACCTTTTCCTTAGAACGTTTCTTCCGAATATCAGCGAGGTGATGCACAGGCTTAACCTCGATTACTCGGTGTATATCAATAAACGGCGTGGTAGGACGGGGCATTTATTCGAAAGCCGGTTTAAACGCAAGCTTGTGCGGGAAGACCGCTACTTTCTGGGTCTCTTGCGATATATTCATCTGAATCCGGTAAAAGCCGGCATGGTGGCCAGCCCTGAGCAGTATGAATGGAGCAGCCACCGGGCTTATCTGGGGAATGCGGACAAGGTTGTCTCTGATCCAAGCGAAGTGTTATTTCTCTTCAGCGACAATTTGGAACGTGCCCGGATGGCCTATCTGGATTTTATTGCTAAGCCTGTGCCTGAAAAAGAGTGGAAAATCCTGGATAAAGAGCGCAGCGGCATACTTGGCGATGAAGTCTTTCGCAAGCGCCTCCAAAAAACAGCAGTGTAAAAAGGTACCTTTTAAGGTCTTTATTTCCACACGCCGGGCACTTTTGAGCCGTCCGGGCATTTCCCGTTCTTGTCCAGGGAGTTCTTCATAACGAAAAAGCCGTTCCTTATTATGGCCGGTTCCCCGCTTTTGGGGCAAAACGTGGTATTGGAGGCCGGGTCGGAGATATTCCCGGCGTAAACGTATCTGAGTCCGGCTTTCATGGCCATTTCCCTGGCCTTTTTAAGGGTGATAACCGGGGTAGGCGGCACATTGGTCAGTTTGTAATCGGGATGGAACCTGGTGAAATGCAAAGGCGTGTCTTCCCCTAAATTGTCCTTTACCCAGAGAGCCAGGCCTTTCAGGTGTCCGTCCGAATCGTTGTGGCCGGTAACGACGAGGTTCACTATCTCGAGCCAGGTCCCGCTTTTCTTTATCGTTTTCATCGTTTCCAGGACGGGTTCCAGCTTCCCCCCCGTGAGATTTTTGTAAAAGTCTTCGCTGAAACCCTTGAAATCTATCTTGTAGGCGTCTATGTAAGGCAAAAGTTTTTTCAGCGGCTCCTGATTTATATAACCGGCGCTTATCACGGCGGTCTTAAGACCTTTTTTTCTGGCCAGTTTCGCTATTTCCAGCATGTATTCGTAATATATGGTCGGCTCGTTATAGGTGAAGGCTATGGCTTTTACCTTGTTTTTCAGGGCGTCGCCGACGACTTCTTCCGGGGTGAAAAATTCGGTTTCCGCTTCCCCGTCTTCGGCCTGGGAGATCTGCCAGTTCTGGCAGAACTTGCACCGCAAATTACAGCCGGTGGTGGCGATAGAGTAGATTTCCGTCCCCGGCAGGAAATGGTAAAGCGGTTTTTTCTCCACGGGGTCTATGTGCCTGGAGGCTATTTTGCCGTAAACCAGGGAATAAAGTTTCCCCCCGACGTTCTTCCTGGCCCTGCAGATCCCGGTTTTCCCCTCGGCCAGGCGGCAGTAATTCGGGCAGAGATTGCAGACTACGGCTTTATCTTTGAGTTTTTCGTAATAGGCGGCTTCTTTAAGCTTGTTCTCCCCGGTCATGGAAAAAGAGCGGAAAACGCCGAGAATAAATAAAAAAAGAAGACACGGGAACAGGATTCTCTTCATAGGATAATTCTACAAAATAGCGGGCCGTGTGAACGCGGGATTTTTAAAACCGCCGCCGATTTTGATAAACTATCAGAAATGGCGTTCCGCCTTTTAAAATCGCGCTTCACGGGCGGCGGCCGTTCCAGGGAGATTAAAATGAAAAAACTGAAGACCGTTTTATCCGCGTTCCTCCTGCTGGCCTTTTCGGCGGCCTCTTTCTGCGAGATAGTCACTTTCCAGAGCGGAAAGGAAACGGAAGACGAGCTTTTGTGGCTGAACCCTTCTAACGTCATATTCAGGAAAGGGGGCAGTTTCGAAAGGAACGACGTCAGCATGATAAGGTTTTCCGAAAAGGCCGGAGCGGCCGTAAAAGCGGAAGCCGCGGCGGAACGGGAAATCCCGGAAGGGCTTGCCGAACGCAGCAAGGAACTTTTTTCGAGGGCGGCCGGTTTGCTGAAAAAATATCCGGACGCTCAGGCGCTGGTTTTGGACGACGAGGGCGAGTTTTTTTACAAGGCGGACGGCACGACAAGGTCCAGGTACGTCTATTCGGTCATGGCGCTGAAGGAAGAGGCAAAAAAAAGTTTCGGGCAGGTCACGGCTTATGAGACTAAAGGCAGAACATCCGCCAAGATCCTGAGCGCTTCGGTTTATTGCCCCGGCGGAAAGATATACCCCCTGGACCCCTCCAAGATACAGAAAACGGAGCCGCAGTCGGCGGAAAAATTTTTCAGCGCCGGAGGCCGGTATCTGATTTACCAGCTTCCGGGTTTTGAAACGGGATGCATAGCCGATTACGAGATAGAGAGCGAGGATTACAATCCGTATAAGAAGGAGTTCTTTTTCCCGTCCTGGACCTTTCAGACCACTTTTCCGGTGGCCCGCTCGGAGATAAAAATAACCATACCGGAAGATAAGGGCCTGACTTACGCGGCCCGCAATTTCACCGGTTCCCACGCGAAATTTTCGAAACCTGAAATTTCCGAAAAAGGCGGGAACAGAACCTATCTCTGGAGAGTTTCCGGAGTTCCGCCGATAATACCCGAAAACGACATGCCCCCGCTCGGGGACGTGAGCATGAACCTTACCGCCTCGATCCTGGGAAGCTGGGACGAGATCTTTAAATGGACCAACAAGCTTTACAGGGAAAGGTCGGTGGCCAATGAAAAACTCAGGGAATTCACCCTGGAGCTCATAAAGGATTGTAAAACCGAAGAAGGAAAAGCCGCTAAAATTTACCATTACGTGCAGAAAGAAATAAGGTATATAGCGATAAAGGTGGGCATAGGCAGCGGAATAGGCGGCTATGACGCCAACCTGACCTGGGAAAGGAAATGGGGCTGCTGCGTCGACAAGGCCCTCCTGCTCTCCGCCATGCTGAACGTGGCGGGCATAGAAAATTCCCCCATACTGATAGCCACCAACGACCATTCCAAGTTCGATACGGGCGTGCCGGAGCTGGCTTTCAATCACGCCATTTCGGTGATCTATACGGGCGGCAAAAAGATCTTCCTCGATTCCACCAACTACGATTACCGCTTTCCCCAGATAGCTTCTTTCGATTACGGGGTGAATGTGCTTAATATTTTCAAGAATTCCATAGACCGGATTCCCTCCCCTCTGCCTTCCGAAAACGCGGGTTTTTACGATTACTCCATAGAAATAGACTCCAGGGGCGGGATTTCAGTTTCCGAAACCATGAAATACGCCGGCTCCAGGGAAGCGGAACTGCGCGGTTATTACAGGAACATCAAAGAAACCGAACAGCGCCATGTTTTCGAAAGAATGGTAAAAAGCGTCTCCCCAAAGGCCAGGCTGGAGGAATTCAGGATAAACAACGCCGAAACTCTCGAAGAGCCTTTTTTTATGTACAGGAAATATTCCGTGGAGGATCACCTGCAGAAGGCCGGGGATATCCTGATATTCGAGATCCCCGATTTCGAAATGTCCCCGGGGGAGTTGAACGAGGTTTCCCTGAACGAAAGGAAATTTCCCATAGAAAAGAGGGTCACGGTCGGCGCTTACAGCGCCTACAGGCTTTTCCTGCCGGAAAACGCCGAAATAATCTCGATGCCGGAAAAAGCCGGGTTCGAGAATAAGCACCTCTCTTTCAGGGCGGGCTGCGAAAAAAAATCCGGCGGAGAGCTCTTCTGCTTCAAAGAGCTGGAAAAAAAGTCCAGAATAATCCCGGCCTCCGATTACGCGGGATATAAAGCCCTGCTGGAGAAGATAGCGAATTATACCAGGAAAAACGTCTATTTTAAAATAGCCGGCAAATAAAGGAGCCATTATGAAAAAAGCGATTATAATTTCCCTGTTCTTTGTTTTCTCCGGCGCCGCCGGAGCCGACATAATATTTTTCAACAACGGCGACGAGATAAACGCCAAAATACTCAAGATAGAAAAGGGCGCGGTTTACGCGGATTTGGAGGGAACCCCCGGGGAGTACGCGCTCAGGGATATACTGAAAGTCCAGCTGATAAAGGAATATCTGCCGCCGGCCGGTTATAACCCGCTCGAGGCCCCGGAGATAAAAGAACTGCTTTCCTCGCCTCCCAAAACTTCGGATTATCCGGACGGGGCTTACCTTACCCGCCTGGCCGAAACCGTTATAGACGTGGAAAAAGACAAAAGCTATAAAGTCACCACCCGCAAGATCCGCTACGCCCTGAAGGAAAAAGGCAAGGAATATGCGGGCAACGCCAAGATATTTTATTTCCCCGAATTCCAGAAAGCGGACATAGAATACGCCCTGAGCGTCCTGGATAAAAAAACAAACCACCTCAACGACGTTTCGGTTCAGACCGGCAGCGAATTCTCCTCCTGGCCGGAGTACAACGTTTTAAGGAGCAGGAAGTTTTCAGTGCCGAATATAAAGGTGAATTCCGTGATAGAATTCAAATACTCGCTGAAATCCAGGGACAACCCCCTCATGCCTTTTTATGAAACCTCCTTTTTCAGGAATTTTGAACCCGTAAGCAGGACGGTTCTCAGGGTGAACGTTCCGGAAAACCTGGTCCTCCGCTACAAGGAATCCAATTTGGGGGAAAAGTTTTCCTTTAAAAAGAACCTGCAGAACGGAATCGCCTCCTATATCTGGGAAGCGGAAAACCTGGCCCCGTATTCTTCGGAAAACCAGATGCCTCCGTACGCGCTCTTCGCCCCGCAGGTCTCCCTGTCCCTGGGGGAGTCCTGGGCCGAAACGGCCGCGACTTTTAAAAAAGAACTGGAAGGGAGGATAAGCGTTTCGCCGGGGATTAAAAAACAGGTGGAAGAACTCGTAAAAGGCAAAAACACGGACCTGGAAAAGGCCGAAGCCGTTTTCAATTGGGTCGCCGCCGCGGTGACTTTGGCCCCGGTGCCCATGAACTACGTCTCATTCGCGCCCAAGGCCTCGGACAGGATCTTCGAACTGAAGTCCGGAAATTTTCTGGACAAACCCTTTTTGCTTTACGTGATGCTCCGCGAAGCCGGGCTTAAGCCCTCTTTCGCCTATGTCGCGGATAAAACTTCCGCCCTGTTCCAGGAAGAACTCCCCAACGTTTCCCAATTTTCGGCGGCTCAGGTCGTTATCGAGGCCGCGGGGAAAAAGCTCGTCCTGATACCGCTCGACGACAAACAGCGCTACAATCAGGTGCCGCCGGAATACCAGGGAGCCTGGGCTCTCGAAGTCCTGGGACCCGGACCGGGAAGCGTCTACAGGAATCCCGAGCTTTCTTCCGCCGAAGAAGCCACTCTCAAGGAAGAGACCGTAAAAATGAACGCCTCCGGGGGAATAGAGGGGACCATCGTTCTCAAGCCTTACGGGAACGGCCAGAGGGACTGGCGAAGCCTGAAGGATTCCAAGGAAAAAGAAATTAAAAATTATTTCGAACGGTACGCGCACGGCATACATCCCAACGCGAGGCTGGAGAAATACGGGATAGAAAACCTGAACGATATAAACGCGGACCTCTCCGTTAAAATAGGCTACCGCGTGCCGGATTACGCCCTGAACCTCTCGGATAAATACCTGATCTTCAAATTCCCGGATATAAAATTTTCCGCCCATAACGTCGGGCAGGAAAAGAGGGAACTGCCCGTCTTTTTCATGAGAAAAGATAAAAATTCGCGCGTAACGGAACTGCGGCTGCCGCCGGGTTACGTGTTGTATTATGCGCCCCCGAAAACCGAGCTTAAATTTCTGGGAAATCTCTACTCGGCGGAATACTCGGTAAAGGGAGAGAAGCTGATTTTGAAGGAAGAACTTTCCATGGAAGAAACTTTAATAAAGCCGGAAGATTATCCCGGCCATAAGAGTTTTATGGAAAAAGTGGCCGCTTTTACCGACAACTGGCTGGTGCTCAAAAAGAAATAACGCGGGACGCATATTCCACCCGGAGGCGGCGGGGATATCCCAAGCTGCGTAACGGGCCCCGCGCGGCGGTTGTCGCGGTTTCCGTGCGCGCGAGAATATCCGGGCCGGATTTCAGCCGTTATGTCCCGTCATCCTCAGGTTTTGCAGAATAAAAATTCCGTAAAAGGCAGTTTCCCCGCTATCAATAAAAAACAGAAAAGCGAAATAGCCGTGAAAGAATAAAGGAAGGAGAAAAGGGCGACCGCCATGGCGGCGGGCCAGCCCAGCCTTTTCCTGAGGAGCAGGAACTCCATCATGAAGGCGGGCAGGAACTGAAAAAAAACCGCGGCCGAAAACAGCAGGAACCCGGCGAACAGGAGCCCGCCCGGCGAAGAGAGGGCCGCCGCCAGGCAGCCGCCGGCAAGACCCGATTTTATCGACAATGCCGCGGCCGCCGGAACCGTCAACAGCGACAGGAAAGCCAGCAGGAAGGATTTGCGGGGTTCCAGGGGCACGCTGAAAAGTCTGCAGGCCAGGTATATCCTCGGCAGCAGAAATAAAACGAGAAGAGCGGGATAAAGGAATTTCATTCGGCCCTTCTCAAAATGAAAACGGGTATTTCGGAATCGGCGAAAAGGCGCATCGGGGGACCCCAGTGCCCGGCGCCGGAAGTAACGTAAACGCTCCAGTCCCCCTCGCGGTAAAGCCCGTAAAAATATTTTAAAAGCGGTTTTTCAAGGACGCTGAAAGGGAAGATCTGGCCCTTATGGGTGTGGCCGCATAAGACGAGGCCTGAACCCGAGAGAAGTATCTTTTCCCAGCCCCGGGGCTGATGCGAAAGGAAAATGACCGGTTTTTTAAAGTCCAGTTTGGGCAGTATCTCCCCCATGAGCTTCGTTTCGGAACCGGCGCGCCGCAGATCGTCCACTCCGGCCGCCTGCAGGCCCTTTACCGGCTCATACACGTCCGAACGCAGCAGTTTTACGCCGCAATTCTCGAAAAACTCCACGGAAGGATTCCCCCGGCCGCGGAACATGTCGTGATTGCCGAGCACCGCGGCCTGTCCGTACTTCGCCTTTATGGTTTTTATCACCGCGCAGGCTTTTTCTCCGGCGGCGCCGCCTCTGTCCGTGAAATCCCCGGTATAAACCACCAGGTCCGGCCCGGCGCCGTTTATCCTGTCCGCTATCTTCCGGAATCTGTCCTCTTTGATTATCCGTCCCAGGTGCAGGTCCGAGACCTGCGCTATTTTAAAACCGTCCAGCTCCGCCGGCAGGTTTTTAAGCGGTATGTCCAGGTGTAAAAGAGGCGGGGTCGCCGCGCCTTTCCAGAGGCCGAAAGCCGTAAGGAGCGCGGCGAGCAAGAGCGCCGTTATTCCGCCCGGCTTTTTGGGAAGATTTTTGAAACCGGAAAGTTTCAATAACAGGTAAACGATATCGCAGGCGAAAACGGCCATATAGAAGATAAAAGCGGCGCCGAACCAGAGGAAGCCGAACCAGACGAGAAAGTCGGAGACGGGACCTTCCGGCATTTTGCGGGCGTACTGCGCGGCGGGGAAGGAAAGGAGCAGCAGCAGAAAAATAATCCCCAGCGCCTTCAGCCTTACCCCTTCCGGCCTGAAATACCGCCTGAGCCACAAGGCTATATAGACCTGGAAAAGCAGGTAGATGAAGATAAGCATGGAAAAAAAATGCATATTCCCTTTCATAATAAATTACATGCCTGTCCGGTTAAAAAAGCGGATTGGCTGTGTATTTAAGGTTATGGACATATTTTTCATTTAAGCCCGCCGACTTGTTCCTGCCGGTTTTAAATGTAAACCCTGCCGCCTGTTCAGCGGCTTAAAGCCGCTCCTTTCAGTATGAATAGGCGGCAGCCGCGGCGGTGAATCCTTCAGCAACTGAAGGACTAAGGTTAAATTGAT
>PEXN01000131.1 GCA_002774685.1 Elusimicrobia bacterium CG08_land_8_20_14_0_20_51_18
CCGCACCTGCAGCCCGCCCAAAAGCTCCGGCTTCAGGTTTTTTTTCAAAACTATTTTCTTGCCGGTAGCCCGGGCGAACACGCTTTCCAGAGCCTTTTCCTCGCTCTCATGAAGCTCAAACCTGGAAAAAATCTCCACTTCGACTATCCCCTTGGCTTCGTTGTAAAATTTTTCCACCTCCCGCGCGATAAGGCCGAAAATGGAAATTCTTTTGGAGTCTATCAGTACCTTTATCAGGTTTTCCGCGTGGGTATTCTTAAATCTTTCCGGCAGGATTTTCTTCAGGATCTCGTGTTTTATCTGCGCCGAAACGCAGGGATGGCTCAGATATCTGACATAGGGAGAGATATCCTTATAGACTTCCAGAAGGTCGTTCCTGCTTTTGTCGTGCCCGGCCTTGCCGCTCAGCATATAGCTCGCGGCATAGCGCTTCGCCAGAATGGTCTCCTGAATATTCATCCGGTCACCCGCTTAGCGGCCCGCGGCCGCTTAAAAACTTGCAAACAACGCCCGCTTCCGGCGGGCAAGTGGGTGGCTGGATTCATCCGCCCGCCTTTTTCATTTTCCCGGCGGCTATTTCCCTGGAAAGGGCTTCGACAAGCTGGGAATTCATCTTCTTGTCTATTATTCCGGCCAGGGCTTTCTCGCTGACCAGCACGGCCACTTCCATCATCTTCTTTTCCAGCTCTTTCGCCACCTCGTTCTTTTTGGCCTCTATTTCTTTCTTCGCGTTTTCGAGAACCACTTCGGCCTGTTCGTTGGCTTTTTCCATTATTTTGTCTTTTTCATCGTTGGCGGTTTTTATGGCCTCGTCCAGGCGAACGGAGATTTCGGCTTTGAGATTCCTCAGCCGTTCATCCACTTCATTTTTTATCTTTTCCGCCTCGTCTCTCGCTTTTTGGGCGGATTCCATGTTTTCCCGTATGCCCCTCTCCCTTTCGTCTATCGCGTTTATAAGAGGGGGCCAGACGGTCTTGGACAAGATCGCCACCAGCAGGACGAAAATCAAAAGAGTCCAGAACACCAGGCCGAACTCGGGCCTTATCAAAGCTTCCATTTTAGCCTCTGGTTATTTCGTCTGGCTTGCTTCTGCCTGAACGTGTTCGGCGCCGGCCTGTTTAGGCATGCCGAAGTTCATGAGGGCAAGGAGACATATTACGAGAGCCAGGAAAGCGAGACCCTCTATGAGGGCGGCGGCTATGATCATAGTCGTCCTGATGGTTCCGGCCGCTTCGGGCTGCCTGGCCGTTCCTTCAAGGGCGGCGGTCGCGAGCTTGCCTATGCCGAGAGCGGCTCCTATTATGGTAACTCCGGCTCCTATGCCGGCTCCGATGTATCCCATTCCGAGAAACGTCATATCAGTCATTTTCCCTCCGTTAACAGCAGGGGTTAGAGGTGAGAGGTCAGAGTTATAAGGGTTTCCTTCCCTATTCTCTAATCTCTATTCTCTTACCCTTACGCTTCCTGCGTTGTTACTTGTTACTTGTGACTTGAAACATGTAACTCCTGAAAACTTCGACTAAAGTTTTCAGGTTAATGCGGGTGCATCGCTGCGCCCGTAAAAATCGCCGTTAAAAAAGTGAACACGTAGGCCTGCAAAAAGGCCACGAACAGCTCCAACAGGGAAATAAAAATCACGAGCAGGACGGAAACCGGGGCCGTCACGAAAAGGCCCAGGTAAAGGTTTATGGAGCCGAAAATGAAGATAAAGCTAATGAACACCAGGATAACTATGTGCCCGGCTATCATATTGGCGAACAGCCTTATGGCCAGCGCGAAGGTCTTGGTGAACATCCCGATGAGCTCTATGGGGAAAAGAAGGGGATATAGCCAGGAAGGCACGCCCGAAGGGACCAGGTGTTTAAGATAGGAGACCGGCCCCTGAGCCCTTATCCCGGCGAAGTTCACGAGAACGAAAGTGGTGAGGGCCATAGCCAGCGTAACGGCTATATTCCCCGTGGCCGTGGACCCGAAGGGGATGAAACCGAGCAGATTCATTACGAGTATGAAAAAGAAAAGAGTGGCGAAATAATGCAGATAGCCGGCGCCTTTGGAGCCGAGGTTAGGAAGGACTATCTCGTCCCTTATGAAAATGAGGATTATTTCCAGCATGGAGCGAACAGGGCTCAAAAAACGGATACGGCTCCTCACTATGACCGGAAAAACGAACAGGAGGACGGAAGAAGCTATCGCCATCATCAGAAGGTGTTTCGAAAAAGGAAGTTTCAGACCGGAAACGTTTATCCAGTCGTAAACGTGATCAATTATGTGGTGTTCCAGTATTTCTTTCAGTTCCATGTTTAACGGGTTTTACCTCAAAAATAAATTGAAAAAAGATCAGAGAAATCGAATACGCGGCCAGTGAAATTATATCTTTTTTATGCCTCAAAAACAAAACAGAGGACACCAGGAAAAGAAGCCTGTAAAAAATCCCGCCGATAAAAAATCCGAAAAAAACCTTATCGCTTCTTCCCAGGCTTTTTTTCAGAAAATATCTGCATAAAAAACCGTTCAGGATGCCGAAAAAACAGCCGAAAAGCGAGGCCGAAAGAGCGCCGTTTATCACACCGCCTCCAGTAAACAAGTCTCAAGTCTCAGGTCTCAAGCGTGAAGACCCTTGCTTTACGATTTCAACTTTTTACTCTTCACTCTTCACCCTTTACTCTTTACCCTTCACCCTTTACTCTTTACCCTTCACCCTTTACTATTTACGCTTTACGGCTTCCCGCCCCGCAGGAACCTCTTCCACAAGAGATAAAAAACGCTTGAAATACCGAGAAAGGCTCCGCCGAGCGTCAGGAACGGCTTGGTGCCGAGCTTGAAATCCAGAAAATAACCGGCCGCCAGAAAAGCCAGCACCGAAACGGAAAGCTCCAGCCCTATCTGAAGATAATCGGTCCAATTTTCCTTTTTCATCCGGTCACCCGTTTAGCGGCGGCAAGCCGCTCTGAGATTTTATACATGAAGCCCGTTTTCAACGGGCAAACGGGCGGCTGGATCATCCGGTCACCCGCTCGGCGATTAAAAATCGCCGTGAAATTCCATAAAAAACAGTCCGCCAAAGGCGGAAAGCGGGCGGCCGGATCATACTGAAATTCTATCAATTTTTTTGTATTTAAAAGCCATAAATGTTAGAATCATTTTTATGGAAGGAAGAAAGAAAATTCTGCTGATAACGGACGACCTTGTTTTTTCCGACAAGGTGGCGGGAACGCTGCCGCCCGCCTCCTACGAAACCAAGACCCTTCCCCTTTCGGAAAACAATCTGCAGGAGATACAGGAGCTCAAGCCCGATTTGGTTATAATAGACATCCTTTCGACCAGCTCCGACCCGCTCTCCCTGATAGAAAAGACCCGGAACAATCCCTTTACCCAGAACCAGAAGATAATGGCCGTCTCGCAAAGCAGAAAAATAGAGAACATCGTGGGTCCGACCCCGAAAGTAAAAGGGCATCTTTCCAAGCCCGTGGACTTCGACGAACTTAAAAAGCTGATAAACTCGAATCTCGAGAAAAACGAAAATTCCAAAATCCTGGCGGCCGACGACGACGGAGAGTTCACCGATCTTCTGAAGATGTTCCTGGAAACCAATAATTTCAAGGCCGTCATAGAAAACAACCCGCTTAGGGTCGTCGAAGCCGTAAAAAGGGAAAAACCGGACCTCCTCCTCCTGGACATCATGATGCCGGGAAAAGACGGTTTCGCCATAATGAACGAACTCCAGGAGGAAAGCCTCACCGCCGAGATACCGATAATAGTCCTGACGGCCCTTAAATTCGAAACCTTCCAGGAAAAAGGCGCGCTTACCGGCGTTCCGGAAATGGTTTCAAAAGATATCCCTTCGGATTTTTTCCTCAACATAATAGAGAAAGAACTCTCCGAGCCCATGGGGGCCGACTCCCCGCTCCTGAAACAGGCTAAACCGAAAGTCCTTCTGGCCGACGATCAAACAGAGCTCCTCCTCCTGGTGAAGGAAACGATAGAGAACGCGGGGTTTGAAGTCCATGTGGCCAGCGACGGGAAAGAAGCCATAGAAAAGGTCTATGAAACCGTTCCGGACATAATAGTCCTCGATTACAATATGCCCATAAAAGACGGGCTCCAGGTGGCGAGGGAACTGAAGGATAACCCCCTTTTCGCTCATATCCCGATAATCATAGTCACCGCTTACGGGGAAAAACAGTCCAAGCTCAAAGGTCTTTCCATGGGCATAGACGACTACCTCATAAAACCCGTGGACACCGACGAACTGATAGCCAGGATAAGGATGGTGCTCAAAAGGAACAAGCAGGTACTCGACACCAATCCCCTTTCCAAGCTCCCCGGCAACCCTTCAATACAGGCGCGGGTGGAAAGAATAATACAAGCCCGCGAAAAATTCGCGGTGCTCTACCTGGACCTGAACAATTTCAAAGCTTATAACGATATTTACGGTTTCGAGGCGGGGGACCGGGTAATAAAGACCACGGCCAATATACTGGTAAAGATCTCCATGCCGAGCGGGGATTCCGACGATTTCATAGGACATATAGGCGGCGACGATTACATCATAGTCACCAGGTACGAGAGAGCGGAAGAACTGGCCAAAAAAATAATCAGCGCCTTCAACGAGATCTCCCCGTCCTTCTATAACAAGGAAGACAGGGAACGGGGCTACATAGTTTCCACCGACCGGCAGGGCAACATAAAAAAATTCTTTTTCCTTTCCATCTCGATAGGGATAGTGCACAACAAACTGAGAGACCTGACTTCTTACGCCCAGATAAGCAATATAGGCAGCGAGCTAAAAAAGGCGGCGAAAAACTCGAGCGCCAGCGCCTATGTTCTGGACAAAAGAAAAGATTAAAAAAGAAGCGTAGACGCATAGAGGCGTGGATGCGTGGAGGGGGGAGTTCCCTGTAAACCACACATCCAAATTGCCATACATCCATGCTTCCGGGCCCCACGGGGGCCCTATATTTCCACCACTTCGGGAGCGGACGGTTCCGGGATGTTATAGATGGCGGGAACGACCCGGGGACCGCCGAACTCGTCCGGGATATAAATAGCCGGCGTTACCGCGGGAGCCTGATTTTGCCTTTGGGGTCTTATACCCCGCCTCTCGGCCTCGTTTAAAGCTCTTTCAAATTCGCCCTGGGGGATGGACCCCTGAAAAACGCAGCTCTTGGTGACGTCCTCCCCCCTGCCCTCGTTCTGCCCCGTTACGTAGGCCTGCCCGGGCTCGTAAATCTGGGGATAGCGGGGATCGCGGGCCTGACCATCCCCGGAAGAATAGACGTAATCCGTCCCTCCCCTGGAAAGGACGCCCTCTATCCTCATAGTTTCCGCGTTAAAAACGGGGCTTCCCGAATTACCCCTGAAAGTATCGAGGTCCGTAACAAAAAAATCCTTTTCCACCTTCCTTACCGAGGCGTTATCCGAGACCTTGGCCGGCATACCGCTGGGATAGCCTATCACGAAAAGCCCGACGCCCTCGCGTATATCGTCCTCCCTGTTGACCGCCAGGGGGAACCGCCCCTGCACTTCCCTGTCCAGCCTTATTATCGCGTAATCGGCTCCGGCCCGGTCATAATTCTGCGCCTCCACGCCGGCGCAGGAATAAATATTACGCCCCTCAAGCGCCCCGGGATAATCTCCCTCGCTTTTCACGAAATAATCGAAAGCCACCCTTATCTTTTCGCAGGGGACCTGCCGGAGGCAATGGGCCGAAGTAAGTATCAGATTTTTGCCCACGAGAGCCCCCGAACAGAAAGAAGCCGAAGGCTGGCCGGAGAACCTTTCGCCGGCTTTGAGATTATACCTGCCGCCCAGGGTCGCGGGCCTTATCCGGAAAAGCCCGTTCCCCTCGTCGGAAACGTCCTTGCTTCTGAAAAGGGCGGCGGTGGACTCCGCCAGCTTCCTGGTAACCTCGTCCGCCTGGTAATATTCAAACCTGTCGTCCTCGCCGTAGACGGACACCGGCCGGATAAGAGGATTCCCCGATCCCCTTTCCGCGGAGAGCCCGGAGAATAAAAATAAAACGAAAAGAAGAGCGGCCGTCGCGGGGTTCAGAAAATTTTTCATAACCGCCTCCCTTGCCCCGTTAGAAATTCAAGGCTTCGGGGCCACAGCCTCTATCCCGCTGAAACTCCGGACTTCGCGCACGAAAGATTTCCAACGGGGGCTGTCTATAGCATAGCGCCGCGCCCCTTGACAGGTCAAGGACGGAGGGACCGAAACGGCATAGGCCTAAAGGGCAAAGAACAGGGGAGAGGAGACGGCGCGGGGCGAAAAAGGCGCAAAACGACAAAGCCGGAAACAGAAAGAGAATGGGGACGGGAGAACAGAGAAAACTATCCCTGTAAACCCTTTACGCTTTACAATGCGGATTTGAGCCGTTTGCAACCGGAAATGAAAAAGCCCACCATTGAAATAATGGCGGGCTTTTTAAGTTTTCAGGAATGCTTATTTCGCGTGCTTGCCGATCAGTTTGGCGAGGTCGAACATGCTGACCTGTTTTTTGGGGGCGAAAAACTTTCCAAGCTTCTCGTCCGCGTTGATCATCCTTCTGTTTTTCTTGTCCTGCAGGTTGTTCTTCTTTATATAAGCCCACAGCTTCTTGACGATCTCAGTCCTCGGCATCGGTTTATTTCCTACGACATCTCCCAATACGGTATCCGGGGTGATAGGAGCCATAAACTTTGCATTCGCTTTTGATTTTGCTGGCATCTTTCCTCCTTGAAATATACTTCAATACCTATAATAATACATTATTTCCCAAGGGGCTTGTCAATAGAAAAATTGGGTTTGCCCCAATGGCGGGCTTGCCGGGCCGCGGAGAGCGGTCTCCGGGGGGCGGAGGGGGTCATTCGTCCAGCAGTTTTCTTATTCTTTTCACGCCCTCTACGATATCCTGTTTTTTACCGCAATAGCTTATCCTCAAATGTCCTTCGAGGCCGAATTCCTTCCCCGGCACCGTGACGACGCCGGTCTTTTCGAGTATACGGCCGGAAAGCTTCACGCTGTCCTTTTCATATTCGCTGAAATCCGGAAAACCGTAAAAAGTACCCTGCGGTTTTTCAAACCTGACCTTTTTAAATTTCCCGAGCTCTTCCGCCATAACGTCTCTTTTCCCCTGTAGATCCTCGACCATCTTTCTGGTAAAAGAGTCCCCTTCTTCCAGGGCTCCGACGGCGGCCTCCTGGCTCAGCTCGCTGGGACAGGAGGTTATCTGAGCCTGTATCCTGGTCATCGCCTGGGTAACGGCCTGAGAAGCCACCGACCACCCTATCCTGAAGCCGGTCATGGAAAAGGTCTTGGAAACCCCGTTTATGGAGACTATCACCGACTCGTCGAGGGATTTCTGCGAATACTCGAAAGCGGAAGGGCATTTGACCCCGTCGAAAACCAGCTTATTGTAAATATCGTCCATCATCAGATAAATACCGCGGTATTCGCAGATCCCGACCAGTTTCTTTATGAAATCCTCCCCGTACATAAGCCCGCTGGGATTATTCGGAGTATTGAGCATCACCGCCCTGGTATTGGAGGTTATATGGGATTCCAGGTCCCCGATATCGCACAAAAGCCCCTTCGCGGGCTTGACGACTACGGGCTGGCCATGGACCAGCTTGACCATTTCGGTATAACTGACCCAGTAAGGCGCCGGAAAAACGACCTGGTCGCCGGGATTTACCACCGCGGTTAGAAAATTATAAATGGATTGCTTGGCGCCGGAACTTACCACTATGTTCTGCAAAGCCGGCTCCACCCCGTAATTATCCCTGGTATAGGAGCGGATCTTTTCCTTGAGCGTCTTTATGCCGGAAGTCGGAGTGTACCTGACCCTTCTGGTTTTCAGCTTCTCGACGGCCTTTTCATAAGCGCCCCCGGGAATATCGGCCTCGGGTTCTCCGCCGCCGAGGTGTATTATATCCTTACCCTCGCTCTTGAGATTATTGGCCAGTTCGTTAAGCCTCAGGGTCGCGGACTGTCCCACGGACATTGCAAGATTGCTTAAATGCATACACCCGCCTCCGGGCGACACGATCGCCCCCCTAACCCGAATCCTGCAGCCGAACATCGTTTCCGCCGTAAAACCGGAGGAACAGGATTCCCTGTGGCAACGTCCCACTCCTCATAACCCATGTGGACGGGACTGTCCCTTTCCCTGATTCCATAAGGAAGAGGGACGGGTTGAGAATTTTCAACGCTACCCCATAAAGAGGGGCTACTTCGTTGTGCGCGTAAATTCTCTGGCCTATGGCCGTGCCGTATCAAGAGCTATGCTCATCAGACGGCCAAGGGTAAACCCGGCGCAAGGCGCTCCCGAACTCAACCTCTGGTAGCACTTCAGCCTCTGGCGCTTTGAAGTGCTGTGCGGGGAAAGTTTCGGCTGAAACTTTCGGGCTAAAAAAGACAAGGCGCGGGCCGGAATCGAACCGGCGCATAGCGGTTTTGCAGACCGCTGCCTTTCCTCTTGGCTACCGCGCCATAAGTCTATCTTACAAAAAAACCCCGTTTCCTTTCAATGAAAGGAGCAGACAAGCAATAATAGCAAAACAAGCAAGACCAGCCAGAAAGTTAAGAGAATAGAAATTAGAAAATAGAAATTAGAAAAACAAAAACACCACCAACTCCTTAATCTCTTTCTTAATCTTAACCTATTGTTGAGACGAAGCTCTCTAAACTGAATTGCTCTAAACTTGCTCGCCTTACTTTCCCGCTTGCCCGGCTGTCTTGCTCTCTTGCTTGTATTGCTTTCACACTGGTCCTGCTTGCACCTTGAGACCTGTGACTTGCAACACCCTGTAAAAGGCCGGCGGGGCGCAGTTGGCTCATTTCATCAGGGCGTAAATCACCCCCTTTTTCCGGGATAAAGGGGTTTCATATTCCAGCTTGTCGACAACGACCCAGCCTTCCGCGGGGGCGGGATTATAGGTGATAAAGATCCTGTAGGACATCATCTTCTGCCATTCCCATTCATCTATTTCTTTAAGGCTTTTTACAGCTTTAAGGAGCTTCATGTTCTTTTCGTAGTTGAACCAGGCGTTATAGTCGAAGCCGTTCACTATCCCGGAAGGGTCCACCTTCCTTTCGGCGCTCACTTTTGCGGCCAGTTCCCATTTGGCCCTGTTCCACGCGAGGTAATCCCCGCTTCCGAGATAAGAAACGGCAAAAAACGGGATCAGGAGGAACAGGGGAGAAAACGCCGAAATTTTGAAATCTTTAAGCAGAAGAGCCGCGCTTAGAATGAAAAAAGGAATAAAGTTGACCAGGTACCTGTCGAAATACTTCCCGCCGGCCATGGAAATTCCAAGGTGCAGGAGAAAATTCAGGAAAAAAAACCTGAAAAGCGCCTCCCTTCGGAAAGCCAGGCCGAAAACCGCGGAATACAGCATGACAGCCCCCGACAAAACTCCCGCGGCCGTGGCTGAAAACCAGAACCATTTTTCCCCGAAAAAACCGCTTTCCTTCAGCTCCCAGCCGTTTACCGCGACCACTCCTATGCCGAAACGCCCCAGATTGTTTTCAAGATAAGGGAGAAAACCCCTGAACCAGGCGTAAAAGGCCAGGCCGACCGCGCAAAGGAACAGCAGCGCGATCCTTGTCCTGATCTTTGAGCCGCCGGACAGGACGATTTTCTTTCTGAAAAAGAACAGCGCCGGGAGGCAGACGGGAAAGATAAAAAAGCCGGTCTCGATAAGGCTGGACAGGGTTCTTTCCAGAGTGGAAAGAAAAAAACCCTTATAATCCAGCAAGTGTTTGAGCGTCGCGCCCGCCACGTAATTTTCCGAAGCCCAGGTCGGACCGTGAAAACCTTTAAACCAGGCCGTATATCCCAAAAAAACGGCGGCCGAAGGCAGCGTCACTTTAAGAAAAGTCTTGAGGTCCAGTTTTTTTTCCAAAAACAGGAAAAGAATGAACGCGGCCGGGAGCAGGAGGCCTAGCTGCCTGGTCAGAAAGGCCGCGCCCGAAGCGGCCAGGGCGAGCCAGAGGAAAACGCCTTTACCCGTCTTAAAATTTTTCACAAAAAGATACAGCGCCAGGGTGGACCAGAAAAGATAGGTTATATCGGTCATGAAACTCATGGACAAAAGCAGGTTAAGCGGGCTGAAGGCGGCGGTCAGGGCGGCGAGAAGGATAAATTTTTTATCGAGGGAGAATTCTTCGAGCGTCTTCTGAAAAAAGACCAGGAAAAGAGCGAAGTGGATTATGTTTACGAGTTTCACCAGCCCCAGGTCGAAGCCGAAAGCCCTGGCGAAAAGAAGCCCGCTGAAGATGTGCGTCAGCTGCGTCGAACTGGCCCAATCGCAAAGAGAAAGTTTCCCGGTTTCCAAAAGATTTTTCAAAGCCAGCAGGTAGGCCCAGTCGTCGTTCAGCGGGAAGCCGCACTTATAAAATTCCAGGGAAAAACATGCCAGTATAAACAGTACTGGAACCCCTAAAAAATAAAATCTTCCCAAGTTTTTCAATTTAGTCCCCTATGTAAGGAGATTCTATAAAAAAAGCGGGGAACAAACAAAACGGCGGGTTCTGTCGTTTCGTATAGATCCCCTTTCGGATTCGACCGGTAATCCTCGTCCGGAGGACCGCGGGATTACAAAACTTATTAAGATATTAAGAACCGTCCCCTCTCCCAGGTGCCACCCCGCGGTCCTTATATCGCCCTTTATGCCTATGACGGTATGCCTTACCGGCGGCTTTCTTTCGGTCCCGGAAAGGGCCTCGTTAACCAGAGCCACAAGACCCGTACAGCAGGGCACTTCCATCGTGACCACATGGATGGAACGGACCCGCGCCTCGTCCACGAGGGCCCTCAGCTTTTCCACATACGCTTCCGTGTCCGAATCCAGCTTGGGGCAGGCTATGACCAGGGATTTCCCTTTTATAAAATCCTCATGAAAATTACCGCAACTAAAAGCGCAGCAATCCGCCGCCACAAGGATATCCGCGTCCTGGAAATAGGGAGCCGAGGGGGAGATAAGGTGAAGCTGCACCGGCCAGTGCCCCAGTCTCGAGGGCGCTTTGACCCCGCCGTTTTCCGGTTTTTCAGCGCCCCGCCCGAAAGCCATGGCGGCGGAACCGGGACAGCCGCGGGGAACGGCGGCTTCGCTTCCTTCCGTATCTATCTTTATTTTTTTATCCTTCAGATATCGGAGCGCCTGTTCCAGATATTCCTTCCGGCCGTGGGTCTTTAAATGCGCCAGATGGGCCTTTATCGTGTTTACCCCCTGCTTCGAAATATTCTCCATGGTTTTAACCTCGTCGTAAGGCAGGGCTTCCCTTTCCTCGGTGACTATGGCCCCGAGCGGACATTCGCCTATGCAGGCGCCGAGCCCGTCGCAATGGATCTCGCTTACCAGTCGCGCCTTCCCGTCTATTATTCTTATGGCCCCTTCCGGGCAGCCGAGGGAGCATTTCCCGCAGCCGTCGCACTTTTCTTCAATTATCCTTATAATCTTTCTTTTTTTCATCTTCTCTCCTCAACAGATTTTTCAGGCTGGTTTTTCCGAGTTTTTCGAATATCCGCTCCTCTATTTCCCCCAGCTTTTCCCGCAGACCGCAAAAGCCGTAGTTCCCGCAGGCTCTCCCGTCGAAAGGACAGCCGCCCCGGCTCTTTCTCCCGCCGAAGGCCTCGACCACGGTCAGGAGACTGGTCTCTTCCGGTTTCCGGGCCAGTCTGAACCCGCCGGCCCTGCCTTTTTCCGAAACCAGGACCTTTTCCCGGGAAAGGACCTGAAGGATCTTTCTCATGAAAGAACGGGGAGCCTTTACGGAAGAATAGACGGCCGAAGCCGGGACCCGCTCATTCTTCGCGGCTATAAACAGCAGGGCCCGGACGGCGTAGTCGGCTTCTTTTTTTATTATTTTCATCCGGACACCCTCTTAGCGGCCGCAAGCCGCTCCGGAATTGTATATATGAAGCCCGTTTGTAACGGGCAAGAGGGTGCCTGGATCATATTTAAATGATACCATTTTAGTATCATATAAATCAAGTCTGAACGCCCGGGGCCGCTCCCCAAAAAGCCGCCGCGGGCAAATTGCTTTGGAAGCGGCCGAATTGATATCATACTTATTCGCTTTAAACAATGCTCCGGAGGCTCGATGAACCCTAAAATCCTTTTGACCGTCCCGCTCCTGCTTCTCTGCTCTGCCGCGAGCGCCGAGAACGACTTCCATATGAACAACGAGTTTTCCCTTAATTACAATAAGGTAAGCGGCCCGGGAAAAAGCGCCTCCTCTCTCACCGAAAACCTGAACTATCTGGAAGTTTTAAACCTCAACGGCGGCGGCCGGAAAAGCGGATGGGACTACAACTACAATCTGGGACTTAAAGCCACGGACGACGAAAGGAACGACATAAAAACCGTCTTGCTCACGAACCTCAACGGGGTTTTCAGAAAGAACGCCAACACTGTTTCCCTGGGCGACATTTTCGAATCCTTTTCCCAGTACACTCTCGCCACCTCGCTCAAGGGAGCCTCCTACAAATACGCCAAAAACGGAGGCAGGGCGCCGGAAATAACGGCTCTTTTCGGCTACGCCTATCCCCGTTGGGACTCAGTCTGGAAAGAGCCTCTCACCAGGACCGTAGCCAGAAGAGCCTACGGCGCCCGGGCTAAAGAAAATTTTTCCGATTCGCTTTCCGCGGGACTCAGCTATATAAACGTAAAAGACACCGGCAGGGTGAACGCCGCCGACGCTCTTTATGATTCCTACAACCTGGCCCTGGACCTCAACTACAACCCCTTTCCCGGACTGACCGTGGCCGGGGAGCATTCTCTTTCCGATTACGACGAGAACGCCGCCGGCGTTTCGGCCAAGGGTTCGGCGACCAGGATAGAGCTGGTCGGCGACGCGGACCCCTCCAGAGTCTCGCTGGAATACGAAGAGGTGCAACCCGATTTTTTCAGCGCCCTTGGCGCGGCCGTTTCCGACAGGAGGAAGGTCAAGACCAAATGGAGATACAAATACTCCAGGCACACCACCTTCAACTCCGGACTGCTCTGGTACAGGAACAATCTACCCGGCAGTTCCGCGGCGGACACCACACAAAGCTGGCGGCCGGAGCTCGGCATGGCCGTCAAAAAAATATTTTCCGCCAGGCCCTATTCCTTCGCGGATTTTTCCTATAAATTCGACCGCAAATTCGGCTCCGGCTCCAGCCAGGCGGACCATTACCTCAACGTCAATTACCGGGACCGCTTCGCCGGCCTGGACAGCGACTCGAACCTGGGCTACACC
The DNA here is from genome assembly GCA_002774685.1 of Elusimicrobia bacterium CG08_land_8_20_14_0_20_51_18. GTDB lineage: Bacteria > Elusimicrobiota > Elusimicrobia > Elusimicrobiales > UBA9959 > 0-14-0-20-51-18. Next base: position 13,228 of record PEXN01000131.1, read on the forward strand.
CTTTACAAAACCGAAGCGGACGTCCGCGACGCCTCCGAAATAAACTTCAACACCTCGCTCAACTCCCGCCAGGAGAAGGGGAACTGGGTACTCAAGCCCCAGCTGAACCTCGGGACCTGGTATTCGGACGACGAACTCACCGGCTACACCGACAAGATCTACGAATACTCGCTCGGCCTCGGAGCCGAACTGCCGGGAAAAAACATAACCTCGGATTTGCGGCTGGGGCAGAACGTCCTTAAAAAGGAAGACGCAGCCTCCGACGATTCCTCCAGATTTTTCGCCTCTCTGGGCGCCTACTGGAGAACGAAGATAATGAAATACGATTCCACGGTTTTCCTGAGAGCCGGTTATAACGGCTTCGATTTTTCCACCAGTTCCAGGAATTTCAGGGAAAAGACCGTCACCCTCGGGGTAAACACACAGTTTTAGTTTTTAGTTCAAGGAGAAAAACATGAAAAATATAGCGAACATACTTATAACCCTCGCGCTGTTAGCCGGGACCGCGAACGCCAAATGGTGGATCTTCGGCAAATCCGCGGACGACGTCGAGATAAAGTATCTCACCATAAACTCCGTTTCGGCGGACGAGTCCGGCAAAAAGATAACCCTTTTCAAAGAAACCCTGCAGGATGGGACGGTAAAGATAAAGGGAAAGGCTAAAGCCGGGAAAAACCAGATAGGCAGCGTAAGGATCTCCCTGGATGACAAGGCCACCTGGCAGGAAGTGAAAGCCGCGGAAAACGGCGCTTTCGAATTTTTCTTCACTCCCGAACAGGGCAAAAAATACGTTTTTCTTCTCGAGGCGACCGACACCACGGGCAAGGTCAATAAGGTGGACGAGACGAGGAAAGAAATAGAGGTTTCAGCCGAGAACATCCGGGGCAAGATAACCGAGGTTCTGGACGCCATGTTCGAGGCCTATAACAAGGAAGACGCCGTCAGGTTCATCTCTTACGTTTCCGAGAATTTCGCGGGCGACAAGGCCTTTCTGGAACTCGCGGCAAAAAAGGATTTCAACGCCCTGAACAATATCAACATGCGCTATACGATAAGCAATATCGCCTCCGGTTCCGGGAAGATCTTCGCCTCCATAACCTTCAACAGGATGGTCTTCGTCAATAAAACGGGCCGGTCCTCCACGGACGGCGGGACGACGGAATTCGTTTTCGAGATGGACGGCGGGAAACCGCTCCTCTACAGCATGAAACAGCCCCTGGTTTTCGGCCTTTCCGACGCGGACAACGTGGCCACTGGCGAAGTCATAGGCAATACCGCCTCGAACCTCGAGCTGGACGAAACCGGCGACCTTAATTATGGGACTTCCGTTACCTTTTCAAATCCGGACAGAAGTTCTTATACCAGGACATATATTTTTTTAGACGGTTCTCTTGAGTCGGAAAACGGTTTCGCCACAGTTCTTATAGGGGACATCGGGGTCGACATAATGCACATCTGGATAAAGTCTGGAGTAGAATCCAAAGTTATTTCCGGGAAATCCCTGTCACAAGTTACTCTGGCTGATTTGACCTCCGGGACATGGAACTCCACCAATCCAGCGGCCACAGATGTTTCGGTGGGAAAAGTTTACGGCTTTAAAGTTGGTTCATCTTACTACGCCATAGAAATAGAATCCAACAATATGGGAGACCCGTCTTTTATCATAAAAATCCGGGTGAAAAGTTTTTAGTCCAAAATTATCCGTTATAAGAAGAGGTTCCCATGAAATTTTTAACAGCCTTGTTTTTCCTGTTTTTATCAACGTCCATTGATTGCGCCGCAAAAAGCGTGCCGGCGGAGATCCTCACCACCGTAATAGGCGACACTATTAAAAGCCGCATCCCCAACCCGGCGGACCCGAAACTGCTCGCCGGCCTTATCTACGACATAGCCATGGGCAAACCGGAAAGGTTCGTGGAGGATTCCTTCGAGAGCTTCAAGCCGGACAAGATAAAAGACGACGCCATAGACAACACGAAAATGGAGCTCCTGAAACTCATGGTTCCCGGAGTCGCGGTTTACGTGGAAACCGCCAGGCAGGTTTTCGGCGTGGCGGAAACCTACGTTAACGACTGGCAGGACTGGGCCATAAAGAACAGGGCGCAGGAATTCAAGGACGAAGTTTTATCCAAGACCACCGTCAAAGAGCTCGACGACACCTGGAACGAATACCTTTACGGGGGCGGGATGACCTACGCGATGGCCGTGGAAGACCGCATGAAAGGAATCTTTGGCGCGAATATAAAAGAAATCGTAGGCAAAATGAAGGAGGCTTATCAGCAAAGGCGCAAGGAACTGGAAAGGAAGGGAAAACTCGCGAAAATTCTTCAGGAAAGGGTCGCGGCAAAGCAAAGGGCCATAAAACATTTCCTCTGGATAAAAAAAGAGGCCGAACAGAAAACAAGCGGGATAATGGAAATGCTGGAATTCCTTAAACTTCCGTCCACCAAAGAAAACATAGAAAAATACCTCAAAAATAAACAACTTTACAACGAACTGCTTGGCAAATGGCGCAGCGAAGTAAACAAAAAAAAGGCGGCCGGCGAAGCCGTAAGAACCGGCGACCAGGAAACGGACGCCGCCCTGAGCGCCGGGGCCGAGGCCCAGAACAGCGTGGCCGGCAATACGAAAGATACTTTCACCCCTCCGGATTACTCCGGGATATTGCGCGAGTACGGGCTGAACGCCGACCGGCTTTTGACCAATAACGTTTCCCCCGCGGAATACACGCGGCTGAGAGATCTCCTTTACGGCTCCGCGGACGCGGCGAACAAAGCCTGCATGGCCCCCTACTGGAACGGCCTCATGTATTCCTCGCCCGACATAAAACCGGCCTACGAAAGCAAAATAAACATGTGCCGCGACCAGTTTAACAGATTCGCCGCCGACGCCGCGGAAATAACCAAACGCCTGGATGAATACGGGGTAAAACTGAAAGAGGACCTGGAAGCGCTCGTCATGAACCGCTGGAAAGATAAGCCCCTCGAGGGAACTTACGCGGCGCTGGCTTCCGAATTCTACGCCTCTTCCCAGGGGAAAAACCTGGAGAGATACGACAACGTCATGTATTCCATAGAAACGGACAACAATTATTACGAGAGCTACGACCATTGGGAATATTCCCGGGAAGGCAAAAAAAATCCGGACGTAAAAGAAATGGAAAAACGCAGGGACGCGGTAGCGGGAATAGCCGGGGGCTACGAAACGCTGGTTCCGCTGGCCGAGGAAAAAGCCGGCGCCTATAAGAAAAAAACCGCGGAATACGAGACCCTTTACAAGGGCAATATGACGAAGTATTACGACCTTTATCAGCAGAACTCCTCTATGGCCGAGTATTACGGGGCGGAGACCTACGACTTTAAAAAACAGCTCAACCAGTTCTCCTTCGCGCAGAAAATGCTGAACGAAAAATTCATGGGCGACGGCTACATCGCGCAGATGAAAGGCCGGGCCGGAGCCTGTCGCGGCATACAGGAAAAGTGGAACGAGGAGATATCCGCCAACAAAAAATTCCTGGCCGACTTCGGCAATACGGTCAAGGAATTCAAGGCTCTGGCCGTCTGGAACGGAAAAAGCGGGACCATGGAAATGTCCAAGGCCAATTTCGAGAAACAGTACAAAGCGCGTTTCCAGGCGCTTCTCGACTCCGTTTCCTGCTCCGTGGAAGCCCTGAACGAGAGCCGGGAAGGCTTTTTCAATAAAGAAAAAGCAGTTAAAAACGGCTGTTTTCTGCCTATAAGCGAGCACAGAAAAAACCTGAACGTTTTGAGCGAACTTTCGGCCGATTCCCAATCAATGAACTTTTACTCTAAAAGAGACGCAATGTACGCCAGGATAAACAAAATGGAAGAGGCCCTGAAAAATATACCGGTAAAGCTTCCCTCCGCCGAAATAGAGGAGATTACGAAGGAAGCGAACCGCATAAGCCGGGAATTCGGTTTTTTCTCGACCATAAGCCATGAAAATCTTCTTGGGACTTACACCGCTTACAAGGAACGAATAAGCCGGGCGCAGGAAATAGAGGACAATATGCTTAATTTCGCCTGCCAGTCCTCCAGCGTCCCGGAAAACAAGGATTATATGGGCAGGCTTCCCTGGAAAGTTTCCGACAAGGTGGAAAAATATTGCCTGGATGAAAACAACAAAATTAAAGGCGGAGCGGGCTACGGGGATATCGCCCCTGGAACGCGGGGAGACTCCGCCGTAAAAAAACTGTACGAAGATTTCAAGCAGGCTTATGAATCGAGGAATGTCTCCAGGGTAATGTCCTTTATAGACGAGAATTGGACCTCCCAGGACGGCTCGGAGATCTCCGACCTGGAAGAACATCTTTCCAGAATTTTCAGGGTCTTCAACGAAATCTCTTTCTCTATCTCCAACCTGAACGTCAGCGACGAAGGGAACGGGAACTATACCGTCTCCTATGACCTCCACATGACCAGCAGGATCCACGCCAAGAACATAAAGAGAGAGGAAAAATCCTCGGTTTCGGAAAAAGCGCGGACCGTGGACGGGAAAACCAGGATCTATAAGACCGAGAACGGCTCCTATTGGCTGGTTAAATAGTACAATCGTTTATATGGAAAACTTTAAAATACTGGTAATAGACGACGAAAGAGGCTTTCTTAACGCCCTCTGCCGGAATATAGAGGCCCACGGAGTAAAAACCGTCTACACCGAATCAGCCAGCGAAGCGCTTATAATAGCCGGGGAATCCAAACCCGACCTGATCCTGACCGACGCGGAGCTTCAGGACATGGACGGGTTCGCCCTGTGCCGCGTGATAAAGGAAAACCCCGGCACCGGCAATATCCCGGTGATAATAATGTCCGGCAAGGATATAGAAGAGGGGGACATAGTAAAAGGCTACGAGAAAGGCGCGGACGATTATATAATAAAACCTTTCTCCATAAAAGTTCTGCTGGCGAAAATAAACGCCGTCATAAAAAGATACGGGAAAGATTCCGGCAAAAACACCGTTCTGCGAAAAATGGGGATCGAATTAGATCCCGAATCGAGAACCGTACGGCTCAACAAAAAGGTTGTAGCCCTCACCAGGAAAGAGTTCGACCTCCTGAACCTCCTGCTTACCAGGAGCGGCAAGGTCCTGGCCGTCAATTACATCCTGGAGACCGTCTGGGGTTACGACCCCGCCCTTTACAACGACCCGCACACCATAGAAGTACATATCTCTTCCCTCAGAAAAAAACTCGGCGCGAATACCGGAAAAAGAATAAAAAGCGTCATAGGCGTAGGCTACAAACTCGAGATTTGAGCCGGATTTGAGCCCCTTTTGAATATCCCTTTAACCCCCTCAGCTACACTATAATCGAAGGAAGAAGCGGGGAGGGGTTATGAAAAGAATAAAAAAAATCGTCATTTCGGCTATGGCGGCGCTGTGCGCCTGCTCGAATCTGGCGGCGAACGAAAAAATCTATCTTGAAATAAGCGGGAAACTTCTGAAAGCCGCGAAAACCGGCGAAATAAAGACCCTGGCGATAATCCCCTTTTCCAACAAAAACAACGCGCCCCAGGAAGAAGTGGACTATTTCGCCGAGAGGCTCGCAGAGTATCTCCAGAAAGACGGGATCCTCGACACAATAGACCCCTCTTTCCTGAAAAAGCTGGGGCAGGGCAGGTCCGCGGAAGCCTTCGTTTACGGCAGCGTCTTCGAAGCCGAAACCTGCCTGAAAATAATAATTAAAATGATCAAAGCTAAAGACGGACGGACCCTCTCGGTTTTTTCCGGGGAAATAAAAAAAGAACTCCTGCTTCCCAAAAACGTCTTCGATTACGGCATGGCCGTCCCGGAAGAGTTGAAACTCCCCTACGGAGAACCGGATTTCAACATGAAGCTGGAAGGCAATTTCCACATGCCGAAAGAATTCCGGGACGCCGTAGCGGACGCCGAAAACGGAACCTGCTCCAAATCGCTGGAAGACCTGAAGAAAGCGCAGGGAAAAAGCGTGGATCTCAAAGCGAAATACTGGACCCAGAAGATGAGGGAACCCGGCTTCTCCGTCAAAAGCCTGACCAGGAACCCCGGCAGCGAATTCTTCGATTCTTCTCTTAAAAGAGAATTTTACTCCGCCCTTAAACAATACTACGATTCGGGGGCGAAAAAACTGCTGAACTCCGCGGAAAAGAGGCTCATCGAACAGATAATGCGGAAAGAAAAGGAAATCATTGACGAATGCGGAAGCCTTTAAGAAGGTTTTATGCTTCGCCTGGCCGGAACGACATGGAAACGGCGGGAACGTCAGGAAAATTTCTTCGCCAGCGCGGCGCATTCCCCGGTTATCTTTTTAACGTACTTCTGCCCGCCTTCGGGCTCGAAATGCCCCTTTTTGCCGAAGGAGAACTTAAACTCTCCCCCTTTCAATTCCATGGAAAGGAAACCGTAATTTTTTCCGAAAACGCTTCCGGGAGACTGCCTGGCCGCGGGCAGGACCTGAAGAATAAGGCCCTCATTATTCGTTTTGACGGAATACCAGTCCCAATAAGGGACCTGGCTCATTCCCCCCGCTAACCCGCCAAGAGCGCCCTCAGGGCTTACTTTCAATTTGACTCCCAGCGGATTGCCGACACGGCACAAAATCTCCAGATTAAAAGAAGCGGGGGAGTTCCGGCTTCCCGGCATTTCCTCCAGGTCCGCCAGCACTTCGACCCCTTCCACTACGCCTTTTATGTCATACTTCCCGTCAGGCTCTCTCATCCCCGTCCGGGCGGGCTCTAAACCTATTTTTTCGGCCAGCTTGAGCATCTCCACGTTCTGTTTATAGGCGGAGCCGTAATAAAAACCGAAAACACCCGCCGCCAGACCGATAAAAGCGTATGGCAGCCAGGGACGCAGGTCCACGATGCTCCCCGCGTAATAGATCATTATCACCAGCATACCCAGCATCATCGCAAAAAAAGAAACGACGGCTATGGCGCTCTTGAAAAAATTGGAGAATACGGCCTTTTTCAATTTTTCCTCCACCCCGAAAAGACCGCCGAAAATCATAAGGGCCAGTCCAAGCGCGGCGGCTCCGATGCAGCCCGTGCTCCACGGACCGGTCCCCTGAGGGCCGTAAAGAATGCCGATGATTCCAATGACAACGATCGCTCCGCCCGCAATCTGGTAACGAGACATGGGTCCTCCCTGGAATAAAATTATACAACAATTGCTTTTTGTCTATTACTTAAATAAAATTGTATTTAGGCAACGTAACGGAGGTTTTATGAAATTTATTTTATCCCTGCTCGTCCTGTTTTCCGCCGTCCCCCTGTTTACCGAAGAAATAATACTGAAGGACGGGGTGAAAATCGAAGGCGAGTTCGAGGGCGCGTTGAACGACGTCTACATGATAAGGACGAAATACGGGGTCCTGAACGTAAAAAAAGAGGAAATCCTGTTTCCCGAAACGATAAACCTGAAAAGCGAGGAAAAAACCGCTCCGGCTGCCTCTACAACCGCGGAAACCGTGGAGCTCTCCACGGAAACCCTTATACCGGAACTTGCGGAAAATATCCTGGAATACAGAATATTTTCAGACACCGACGGCGTAAAGAAGATTTTCCTTGAAAACGGCGTAGAGACGGCCACGCGCGCTTTTAATCTTAAAAACGAATTGGTCTTTTCGGAAGGGGCGATAAAAGACGGAAAATATTCGGAGTATTATCCGGATGGTAAAATAAAAGCCGAAAAAGAGTACGCGGACGGTCTGGAAAACGGCTCCGCCAAGATCTATTATCCCTCGGGAAATCTGCAGAATAAAACCGGATACAAGAACGGGCTTCTGGACGGCCCGGTATTCATTTATTCCCCCGAAGGCAAGCTTCTTTTCGAACAGAACTACATAGCCGGGACCCTGGACGGCTGGGTAAGGGAATACGACGATGCCGGCGCCGTAAAAAAACAGACCCTTTATACCGCGGGGATACCGGGCGCGGCCTCCGGAGGGAAAGAAATCGCGGACGCGGCGGCCGAACAACCGGCCCCGAAAAAGAAAATAGAAATAAACGATTCCCCCTTAAGCGCCAAAAAAATAGAGCTGGCCCGCGGAGAAAAATATATAATCTACCTGGAAAAAAAACAGAAAGCGGTTCTGATACTGGACAAAACCCTTAACCTGATCTCCAGGTCCGGCAAACTGCCGGACGGAACCCTTAAAATAATAAACGAGGAAGACGCCCTTGAAAAAGAATTCACTTTTAAGGGCAACAAAATAGAAAACCTTAAAATTTTCAACCCGGACGGTTCGGAAAAAGCCAGCTACCGCTATGACGAAAAAGACCTGGCGGTAAAGAAATAGACGCATGGATGTATAGATGCGCGGATGCATAGAAGAAGGATGGGAAAATTAAAGAGTTATAAAGTTTAGACGTTAAAATGTTCGAATTATACGACTTGTTAACTTTTAAACTCGTGTCTTCCGGAATGGTTTTGCTTGTGACTTGCGTCTTGTGACGTGCAACTTTTTTGCGTGGGCCTGGTAGGACTTTGCCGCTACGAACGCACAGCGTCCTGCGTGGGCCCCGGCGGGTCCCCGGGGGACTCGCCACAGTGTCCCAAGCCCGGCGCCAGGATAGCCAAGTCCACTCCTCCGCGCGAATGACTTAACCGTCAAAAACGAAGTAATATTTTTTGTTTTAAGGATTTTATTGTTTTTACTTGTGACTTGCGTCTTGTGACTTGCAACTTTTTTGTGTGGGCCCGGTAGGACTTGAACCTACGACCCAGCGATTATGAGTCGCTTGCTCTAACCAACTGAGCTACGGGCCCGTATCGTTAAATTTTAGCAAAAAATAAACAAAAATCAAAAAAACGCCTCCCCTTGAGCCCCGCTCTGTCCCGGTACGGGGAATTATTTATATAATCTTCTTACGCCAATAGGGGTCTTAACATGAAACTGCCTGAAAATCTTGAAAATTTAATAGTACCGATAATAACGGCCTGCGAATCACAGTTTCCAAAAGTTTGCGGCAATTGCGGCAGGAAATTTCCCGACTTCAGGAGCTTCATCGCCGGAACCCGGGCTCTGGGAGCCCCCCGGCATCAAGCCGAAGGGGAAGACCCCTTGGGCCTGATCTCCTGGGTAAACTGCGAATGCGGCAGCACCCTTCTTCTTTCCTGTACTATTGAGTCCGGCGTAAATAACAGGGAAATGCACGACAAATTCGTCCAGGCGCTGACCGAAGCCGCCGAAAAAACTGGAACAAGCAAAAAAGAACTTCTCCTGGCCCTAAGGGACGAAGTCCGTTCGCGCGCAATTTCGGACTTTTGAGTGATTATTTAAAAATGAATATTTCCGGGCCGGCGGAGAAGTTCAGCTTTCCAGGGTTTCGCGTATTTTATCCAGCAGACACGAAGTTTTAAAAGGCTTGTAAATAAAGGAAAAACCCGGTTCCAGCACGCCGTGTTTTCCGACTATATCCTCCGTGTAGCCGGACATATAAAGAGTTTTTTTTATTTTTTTCCTTTTCGCCAGTTCCATGGACAGCTCCTTCCCGCTGATTCCTGGAATTATAATGTCGGTGACCAGAAGGTCAAAAACCAGGCCTGATTTTTCCGCTGTTTCGAGGGCTTCGGCCCCGTCCCTGGCGGTAAAAACCCTGTACCCCTCGGCTTTAAGCACTCTTTCGCCCAGGCGGCGCAGGGAATCTTCGTCTTCCACGAAGAGCAGGGTTTCGGAAGCTTCGGATCTGGTCTTTGAAATTTTAACGTCTGCCGGAGGCTGGTCCACGGTGTCCAAAAACGGAAAATAAATTGTAAAAGCCGTTCCTTTTCCCTCCTCGCTTTCGAAATCTATTTCACCCATGTTCTGTTTAACTATGCCGAACACCGTCGAAAGGCCCAGCCCCGTGCCTTTACCCTGCTCCTTTGTGGTATAAAAAGGCTCGAAAACATGCCTTTTCGTCTCCTCAGACATGCCGGAACCCGTATCTTCTATCTTAAGCGACACGATACGTCCTTTCGGCAGATTGGTCCGGGACCGGAAAAAATTTTCCGGCGGCAGCAGTATCTCCGTTCCTATAAAAATTCCTCCGCCGCCGGACATCGAGTCGCGGGCATTCACGACCAGATTCAGTATAATCTGCTCCAACTGGCCGGGATCCGCGAACAGCGTACACGGCGATTTGGAACAACTTATGGAAAGTTTTATATTTTCCCCTATAAGTCTGCACAGAATGTTTTCCATGTTTTCCACCGCTTTGTTTAAATCCAGCGCCCGCGGGGATATCACCTGTTTTCTGCTGAAAGCCAGCAACTGCCGGGTCAGGGCCATTCCTCTTTCCGCGGCGCTCATAATTTCACGCGTGTCGGCAAGCCTCTCGTCACCCGGTTCAAGACGCCTGGAAACCAGCTCGGAATAGGACATTATGGCCGTAAGAATGTTGTTGAAATCGTGAGCCACCCCTCCGGCCAACAAGCCGATGGTTTCCATTTTTTGCGACTGCGCGAACTGTCTTTCCATATTCAGGTTTTCGCTTATGTCCCTTTTGACCGCCACGTAATTTCTTATCACGCCCTTGGCGTTTTTAACCGGGGAAATCGTTTCTTCTTCGGTATAAAAAGCGCCGTCTTTTTTCCTGTTCACGATCCGGCATTTAAAAATTCCGCCGGAAGCCAGCGTCTGCCACATATCCCTGTAAAACGCTTCACCCTGTTTTCCGCTTTTCAATATCCTCGGATTTTTGTTCAGGACTTCCCGCTTCGGATAGCCTGTTATTTTTTCGAAAGCCGGATTAACATACTGGATAAGACCTTGCGTGTCCGTAACGACCACGGCCTCGGCGGACTGTCCGATGCAGGCCAAAAGTATTCTCATTTCTTTTTCGGCTTTTTTTACGTCCACATGCTTCCACACCATCCCGATGAGAAGGCTGAGCTGGAGCACGTCGCTTTCATCGTAATCCGCGGGCTTGTTCGCCACGCACGCTGTTCCTACTATTTTCCCCTCTTTGAAAACGGGAACGGCCATAAACCTGCCGATAGCGGCGAGGCCTTCAGAATGCTTTTTTTTCACGGACTGCCTGTCCCCGAAATTATTGATTACTATAGGCCTTCGCTGCCGCACCGATTCGCCCCAGATACCGGTTTTATCCGGCTCGCAGCAATTACGCGAATCGCGCAACGGGTATTCCTTCATGAAATCCCCGGAACAGACGCCGGGGATAACTTGTTTTTTGTCCTCATCGTAAAAATATATGCAACCGCCCCTGCTGTCGGTAAGTTTTATGGCCTCGGCCAACGCCCTGTCCAGAAGTTCCTGTATGGTGGCCGGATTATTCTGGAGTATATCCACAATGCTTTTAAGGCGGCTTTGGTTAAGCAGAAGGAGATCCGACGCTTTCTTTTTTTCCCTTTCGGATTCTATTTTTTCGAGGGCATATTCCATTTCACCCTGCATTTCCCTGATAAGCTTCAATCTCTCGCCGGTAAAAAAATCGCTTTCCCTCGAATAAAGGCTCAGCGTAGCCGTGATTTTCCCCCTCTTTTTCAGAGGGAAAGAGGCCGCTGAGCGTATTCCCATGGCCGCGGTTTTCCGGTACCAGGGCTCCTCTTTCCCTTCAGTCCACTCATTGATTAATACTTCCTTTCCGCTCCTTAAAGCCTCGGACGCGGGGCAGTTCACATAGGGTTTCCACCCGTCCGGAGTTATCGTTAAACCTTGCGGGACTTCCGAAATCGGCCCTGAAAAAGCCAGCGGTTTTACGCTGCCGTTTTCCTCCGGAGCCGCCACCAGGGCCAGGTCGAAATGGCCGCAATCGGCCAGGACTTTCACCATCCGCGAGAAAAGCTCCTCTTCGTTTTTTACTCTCACCATGGCCTGATTGGACTGACTGAGAGTGAGATAAAGATCGGTAAGCCGCTTTATGTCCTCCGCGTTTTTCCTGGACTCCGTGATATCCGAAACGATTCCGTTTACCCCGACTGTTTTCCCGTCTTTGACCAGGGGCCTGCCCGAACTCCTGGCCCAGAGTATTCCGCCATTTTTTCTGAAATACCTGAATTCTAAAGGGGAAATTTTGCCTTCGAGGGTTTCTTCGAAGCTTTTTTTCAGAGCCGGCTTATCCTCTTCGCAAATGAAGTCCAGGAAAGCCCTGCCCGTCATTTCTTCCGGCTTATATCCGGAAACAAGGAAAACCTGCGGAGACATATATTCTATAATCCCCCCGGGATTAACGACAAAAACCACGTCGTTCATGTTTTCCACGAGTTCTTTGTATCTGGCTTCGCTCCTGAAAAGCTTTCCCTCCGCGAGTTTCAGCACATTGTCGCCGGGGGAAGAGGAAATAAATTTAGCCCGATGAAAACGGTCCGCTATCACGGTTCTGATAAGTTCTACGGTTTTTTCCTCGTCTTCTATTATTAAAGTTTTAAGCCTTGTATTCTCCATAAGACCGCCCCGCTTATAGCGTTTTTAACCCGTTAAGATTTCACCGGACAGGCGTAATCGTTTTTTCCTTTATTCCGAATCGGGGATTCAGCGCCCGGAAAATACTTCCCCCATTACCGCAAGCAATTCGGCGCGGTTGAAAGGCTTCGGTATAAAAGGAACTTTCAGTTCCCTGAGCCTGGTCACAAGATCCAGATTCAGCACATTTCCAGTGGTAAAGATGAATTCCGTATCGGAATTCCTCCCGATGAGCGCTTCCCTGACGGAAAATCCTTTTTCCGGCCCCATTTCCACGTCGCAGATAACCGCGTCGTAAAAGCCGTTTTTCAGTTTTTCCATGGCTTCCGGAACGGACAGCGCCGTGTGGACGTTCTGCCCTTCCGCCGTCAGGATCCTTTTTATCATTTTCAGGACATTTTCCTCGTCGTCGATTACCAGTATATTTTTTCCGGACGGAAGAGCGGGGTTCCCGGACTCTGAAATTCCGGATTTTTTCCGGGGCTTCCCGGTTATGGGCAGTTCAAGCGTAAAAGAAGCGCCTTTCCCGGTAAAACCCGAACACGAAAGCGAGCCCCCGTGTCTTTCGGCTATATTCCTGCAAATATAGAGGCCGAGACCGCTCCCCTCTCCTTCGGCCTTGGTTGTAAAGAAAGGGTCGAAAATGCGCCCCAGATTACCGGTTTTTATACCGGGACCGTTATCAGTTACGGTTATTAAAACCGAGCTCGCGCGCTGATACGCCTCTATTCTTATCTTTTTTTCCCCGTCCTGACGGCATACGGCGTCGCAGGCGTTTTGGATAAGGTTAACCAGGGCCTGTTCTATTTCCCTCAAATCCCCCAGAACCGGGGGCAAATATTCATGGGATATTTTTTCCACGCCGATATTGTCGACTTTACGCAGTTTGTACTCCATCAGCGCGACAGCGGCGTCTATGACGGGCGGGATATAAAGAGTCCGCTTTTTATTGCCGCTCTCGCGAACGAAAGCAAGAAGATTTTTCACTATATCCCCGCAACGCAAAGAACTTTCAAATATTAAAGCCATCTCCTCAGCCGGCACTTCTACCGGATCTTTTTTTATCTTATGGAACATTTCGCAGTATCCGAGTATAACCGAAAGCGGGTTGCTGAGTTCATGCGCCACGCCGGAAATAAGCCGGCCCACGGCGGAAAGCTTTTCAGCCTGTATAAGCTGAGCCTGCATTTTTTTCTGTTCGGAGGTGTCCCTTATAACCACGGTCCATTCGCGGTCCCCGCCCGGTCCGGCGGCGGAGCCCGCCCAGATTACGTCTATTTCGAATTTTTCTTTTTTTGAATTAAGGCCCTCCATGGACGGGCTGAAAAAAAAGCCCTTGCGCCCGGCTTCGCGCGCGATCGCCTCGAACACCGGGGGATTAAAAAGTTTTGAGACCGATTTACCCTTCATTTCCCCTTCCGTATACCCGAACAGTTTCTGGGCTCCCCTGTTCCAGACGTTAACTCTGAAAGCGGGATCAAGACCTATTATAGCTTCGGGGGAATTATCCAGCACGGCCCTGTAGCGCTCCCGGGAAAGTCTGACATCGGCCACAAGCCCGGCGTTCTCGAGGGCGAGCGCGGTAAAGTTGCCGAACAACATCAGGTTGTCTATATGTTCGCCGGTTATTTTACGTCCGCTGTAACGATTATCAACCCCTATGACGCCAAGCACGCTCTGCTCCGTCATTATGGGAACGAGGCAAAAGGAATTTGTTTCCACTTCGGCTATGAAAGCCTTGTTCACACGCGGGTCTCCCTCGGGATGCTCCACTATCACCGGTTTTTTAAGCCGCACCACGTCCGCGAGTATATCGCCGCTGTCGAGGGGAATTTTTCTGCGGCGTATGGTTTCTCTCGTGTTTTTCTGCTGGTGAGGGGAATGTATATCCCTGCCTATCAGATGGGTTCTCTCCTTGTTTACCAGATAAATGGTCCCTCTGTCGAAACCGAGACCCGAAACGGCCGCGCGGAGACAGACTTCGCAGATATGGTCCTCGTTGAGATTGCGCACCACTTCGACGCTCATCTCCTGAAGAAACAAAAGCTCGGTTATCCTCGCCTCCATCTCCTTCGAATGCTTCATTATGCGTTCGGCCATTGTATTGAAAGAAAGGGCGAGAGCGCCTATTTCATCGTTCCTTTTTATTTCCACTCTTTCAGCGAGGTTGCCGTCGGCAAAACGGTCCGTCGCTTTCACGAGTCCCTTAAGCGGTTTTGTTAGAGTTTTTATGGCGAGATAGATCAGGAAACCGGAAACAAGGCAGAAAAGCGCCGCGAAAAAGAGCGTAAAACGTTTTATCGTGACAAGCGGCGCCTGAAAATCTCTGAGCCGCGCGGTGACCGTGACCGCAAAATCGGTGCCGGCGACCGGGGCGCTGGAGCTGAAATCATAATCCGCTTCCGGAGATACATTCCCGGAAAGCATGATGTTCCCCGCCGCATCCGCCACGAATATCTCTCCGATACCCGCGATGAGACTGTTCAGGGATTCCTCAAGGGATTTAAGACCGGTTTCCATCGCTATTATTCCGCGAAAACTGCCCGTCCCGTCAAAAATAGCCTTGGAATAAACCATCCCCCGGCCGTAACCGGCGATGCCGGAAACCGGAAACTGCAATGCCCCCCTTTTTCCGGCAGATCTCGTTGCGGAAAAAATCCCGCCGCCGGGATATTCCGCCAGAGGAACGGCTATTTTATTTCCCTGAACCCTGCAGATTTCGCGGCCGTTTTCATCCGCGTAAACGACGCTCAGATAAACCCCGGCGCGGCGTGAAAAACCCAGGAAATATTTCGCCAGTTCCTTACTGTACTGTTCCGCTTCTTCAGACAATCCGTAGTCGGCGTTATTGTAATAATCGGCAAAAAGCGTGGTCTGCGAAACGGTTTCGAGGTCGTTCACGCGCTGGGCAAAGAACGCCGCCACGTTCAACGCGGCTCCCCGGCTGAAAACCTGTATATCTTTTTCTATTCCCCTGGTAACATAGTGTTTTGTGACGTAAAAAGCCGAAACGCCGAGCAGGATTATCCCGGAAAGCGCGGTCGGTATTATCCCCAGCATAAAACGCCGGGTCATCGTGAGTTTAGCCAATTGGAGTTTCATCTCCCGGTCCTTTTTTTGCAAGGCATTATCCTGGCATCCGGATTTCTCCTGTCCATAGGCGGGGAAAAAATGGATATGGCTTCCAGGCTCTTCTTTCGCGTAAAAAAAACATGCTCCGCGCCAGGTGGAACCGTCAAACAATCCCCCTTTACAAGTTTGAAACGCTTCCCGGAAACACACCCGCCCCCCCCGCCGGAGATAATATGAATTATTTCCCTGGTATGCGCGTGAATCACCGCCGGAGAAGAAGATTTTGGAGGTAAAAATTCATATAAAAAATTCATATCGGAACAAGAAGGCAAAGATAACATTCTCATTTCCAGTTTGCCCAATAATTCTCGGGGCATTTTATATATATTATTCTTTTTTATTTTCATAAAAATACGTTTCGTAAAAATAAGGCATTTTTGACAAATAGGGAACAAAATTAACGTTTTTTTTAACCCCATACAAAGCTGTCTTTTGATAAGTGAACAAGCCTAAGGCATTGTGATATACATATGAATCTATTTCTTCCGCCTTTTTTTGAGATAATCCCGAATCCGTGATGGAAACCATAGCATCCACCATGGCATCGAATTTAAAATCACCCCCTAAAGCATATGGGGACTTGGAATACAACGTCACCGCCTGAATGAAATAAGAGTGACACATCGGATCAGGAACATCGCCTATCGCCATTTGATATTTCCCGCTGGCGAATTCTTTCAGCATATCGGCGTCTGAAACGAGAGTCATATCAAGAATTACTCCGGCTTTTTTAAGATTTGAGGCTATTATTTTAGCCGTTCTCTCCGCGTTCGATTTAACAAGCGCCCTGAGACGAAATCCGCCGGGATAGCCCGCTTGCGAAAGAAGCTCCCTGGCTTTCGGCAGGTTGAACTCATACGGCGCGAGCTTTTCATTGTGCCCCGCTTCTCCTTTCATGCTGAAAGTGGCTATAGGCTTTCCGTTCCCGAGAAGGTCGTAGCGTATGAGGCTTTCTTTGTTTAAGGCGTAATTAAGCGCCTTTCTTACCCTTACATCGTTCAACGGCGCGGAAGAAATATTCAGGCACGGCGGAACCGTATAAAACGAGGGTTTCTTTATGACGCTGAATCCCGGACGCGACTTCACCGCGAGAGTTTTTGTGCCGGAAAGATTGGTGATGATATCGACTTCTCCGGAGAAGAGAGCCTGAACCTGTTCTTCCTGGGGAATAAATCTGAAAACAAGTCCGTCTACTTTAGGGAAACCTTTCATCCAGTAATTTCTATTGGCCGTCATTTCTATTTTTTCGCCTTTCCGCCAGGCTTTAAAAACAAAGGCGCCGGTGCCGACCGGATGCGAGGCAAAATATCCGGCTCCTTTTTCCTTTATATACAAAGGGGGAGCGATAAGGATAAAACCGGCAAGCCGGTTCAGGATTATTCCGTCCGGATATTTCGTTATTATATCGACGGTATGACTGTCCGGCGTCTCAACCCTGTCTATCGAATCTATGAAAGCTCTCGCGGGGAACCCCGTACCGGGGTCCAAATAGCGTTCTA
>PEXN01000157.1 GCA_002774685.1 Elusimicrobia bacterium CG08_land_8_20_14_0_20_51_18
TTCTTAAAAAATCGCGACTGGCCTGTGGCCGGTGCCGTAACAAGGGCTATGCCCGTCAGACGGCCAACTGTATGTCGCGGTAATTTGGGGACAGTATACGCAATTCAAATTAAATATACTGTCCCCATATTGCCCGCTTACAGGAGGTAATTATTCTCTTTCGAGGCCAGTTCCCATTCGCGAAGCTCGTAACTTTCGAAGCCTTCGCCCACGAAAGGGTCCGACTCGGCTATAGCGCGGGCTTCTTCCGGGGAAGCCGCTTTCACTATCAGCATGCCGCCGGCGAAATCCTTGAAAGGTCCGCAAAGGACCAGTTTCCCCTCGGCGTCCAGCTTCTTCAGATTTTCCACATGTCTTTTTATCAGCGGCAGGTCGAATTTTTTGCCTTCCTTCATTTTGAGCATTATGGCGTAAACTTTTCCGGTCATAAATTCTCCTCCAGGAGCTTTTCGGCTTTTTCAGTAAACTCGTTCAGCGCTTTTTCGGCTTCGAGAGCCTTGGCCTCGAGGTCATCCACGCGGGAAACCGGGATCGGAACGCCGTAAATTATTACGGCTTTTGAAAAAGGATAAGGCAGGACGTATTTGTCCCAGGCCTTTTCGAAGATCCTGGCTTTTCCGGCGGCGCAGGCCACCGGCACCAGAACGGCTCCCGTCAATTGGGCCAGAAAAAGGGCGCCGGGCTTTACCTTATATATGGGGCCCCGGGGACCGTCCACGGCGAAACCGCAATCGCGGCCGCCGCGCATCACCCTCACCATTTCTCTGAGAGCCTGCATCCCTCCGCGGGAACTGGAGCCCCTGACGCAGTGGTAGCCGAATTTGGAAAGTATCCCGGTCTGCAAATCCCCGTCTTTTGAAAGGCTGGTCATCACCGCCAGTTCCTGATTCCGGTGCGCGTACACCATCAGGAATTGCCGGCCGTGCCAGAAGACGTAAATTATCTTTTTATTTTCTCTTTTAAGGCCCGCCACTATTTCGCGATTTAAAATTTTTATTTTCAGGGTCGAGGAAAGGCCGGAAATCACCAGATACGCCACATAAGGAAATATCTTATTTCTTATTATGTAAAAATATTTTTTCATCGCTTCCATAAATTATATAAATTATCATTGACACTTGTTTAAAACTGTTTTATACTATTACAGAATTAGCAAACGGAGGAAAATAAATGGCGAAGAAAAAGAAGTCTGCTAAGAAAGTCGCGAAGAAAAAAGTTACAAAAGCGAAAAAGAAACGCAGATAGTTTCGCTTAGAAGGAAAAGGGGCGGTCTTAAAAAACCGCCCTTTTCTTTTTCCCCGGATTTCTCTTCCTCCGAACCCCGCTTCCCGAAAACAATTTCTCCGAAACTCTCCCCGCCAAAAAATATATAATTTTATTATGAAAATAAAAATTATCTCCTTATTCGTTTTAGTTTTCGCGGGAGCATCCTTTTCCGCCCCTCCGCCCGAACCGGGCGAGATAACGCAGTTCTTCGACACCAAAACAAAAAGCTACATAACCCCGGACCAGCTGCAGGAGAGGCTGGAAGCCGCGGACGCTCTCTATATCGGCGAAAGCCACGACCAGGCCGAATGCCACATCGCCCAGCTCAAGGCCATAATGGGCCTCAACGAGGTCCGCCAGGGCAAGGTCGCCGTCGGCTTCGAGATGCTCAACTCCACGCTTCAGCCGATACTGGACGAATACGCGGAAGGAAAGATTTCGGACGAGGAATTCCTTGAAAAGGCAAACTGGAAAAAAGAATGGGGCTTCGATTTTAAGTTATACGAACCCATCTTCAGCTATATAAGGCGGAATAAGCTTAAGGCCCTGGCGCTCAACGTGCCGCGCAAGATAGTCTCAAAGACGGCGAGAGGCGGGCTTAAGGCGCTTACGGAAGAGGAAAAGAAACTGACCGCCAAAAAGGTAAAAATAAACAAGGACAAAAAATACGTCGCTTATCTCAGGGAAACCTACGGCGGCCACGGCGACAACCCGATGAACAGGATAATGACCTTCGACAATTATCTCGCTTCCATGGCCGTCTGGAACGAGAGCATGGCGGAAAAAGCGGCTGACTTTCTGAACGCCAACAAAGGCTGGGCCTTCGCGGTAGTGGCCGGCAACGGTCACGTGCAGTACAACGCCGCCATACCGTGGTCCGTAAAAAAAAGGACTAAAAAGCTGAATCATCTTTCCATTTACACCGAAGACCTGGCGAACAGGGCAAGCTTCGTCCGAAACCCCGAGCCGCTGGCCGACATAATCTGGTTCGTGCCCTTCGAGAAGAAGGCGGAGCCGAAAGTGGAAGTTTCCACGGCAGCGCCGGCTATGCCCTCCATGCCGGCCAAAACGGAAACTCCCCCCGGCTCGGAAAAATAAACTCTTATATGAAATATCTCCTCGCCCCGCTGGCGCCGATAATAAAACAAGCCGAAGAGAACGGCGATTTCCGCCTGGCCGGCTCGCTTATAGACCGCTTCCTGTCCAAAGAACTGCCGGCGGGCATGGCTGAAAGGCTTAAATTCGAGAAAGAAAGGCTTGAAAGACTGAGAAAAGCTTATCCCTACGACAGGAAGGCCGCTCCAAAGATATTAAAGGAAAGGCTGAAAGGCTTCAGGAAAAGCGAACTGGACGGCTGGATAAAAGCCGGTTTCGCCGCGCCAAGACTCATCGACGGAAGGGAAAAATTCACGCTTTCCTTCGCTTCAAATATAATTTTCTGTTCTCCCGCGCTAAAAAAACGGATAAAACAGAGGAACAAACGCCAGGAAGCTGCGGTAAAAAAAATGATGAAAAGGGTCGACGAGCTGGCCAAAGGCGCCAAACCAGCCAGATACTCGGTAAGGGCCAAAATAACCCTCGCCCTTAAATCGGCCCCGAAGGAAAAAGTCCGCTGCTGGCTGCCTTTCCCGAGAGTCGGCGACCAGGTTTCTTCGGCCAGGCTGATAGAAGCCTCCCACAGGAACTATAGACTGGATAAACCCGGCGCGGAACAAAGGACTATTTATTTCGAGGGCAGAGACAAAAAGTTTTTCGCAGAATTCGAATATGACATTTCGGAATCCGTTCCGCCGAAGGCCGGTAAAAATTCCAACTTTATTCCCGCGGCTTTAAGGAAATATCTGAAAGAAGAGCCGCCGCATATAGTCTTCACTCCTTATATCAGGAATCTGGCCGCGGCAATTATCGGAAAAGAGAAAAACCGCTACAAAATGGCCCGGAAGATCTATGACTGGCTTACCGCCAATCTCACCTATAATTTCGTCGTTCCTTACGGGATATTCGAGAACATTTCGGAACATATCCTTACCGGCCTGAGAGGGGACTGCGGTTTCCAGGCTATAGCCTTCATAACGCTTTGTCGCGCGGCGGGCGTGCCGGCCAAATGGCAGTCGGGCTGGTTTATAGGCGAGGGCCTGGCTTCGCCTCATGACTGGGCCATGTTCTATTGCGGCGGCTGGCGTTTCGCCGACGTTTCCTTCGGCACGGGCAATAAAAAGAAGGAAGCGAGACGCAAATTCTATTTCGGGAACCTCGACGCTTTCAGGATGCCGGCCAACTCGGAGTTCGGCGCGCCCATAAAACCCGAAAAAAAATTCTACCGCAGCGACCCCACCGACAACCAGATGGGCGAAGTTGAAAC
The DNA here is from genome assembly GCA_002774685.1 of Elusimicrobia bacterium CG08_land_8_20_14_0_20_51_18. Taxonomy (GTDB): domain Bacteria; phylum Elusimicrobiota; class Elusimicrobia; order Elusimicrobiales; family UBA9959; genus 0-14-0-20-51-18. The sequence goes on from PEXN01000157.1 coordinate 3,629, forward strand.
GAAATCCGCCAACCTCTATTACGACAAGTTCAAATACAGGATAAAACTGATTAGTTTTAAGAAAATAAGCTGATTTAGTTAAGGTGAGTTAAGGTGACACACAACTTAATTCGACAATAAATAGGTTCCATGTCACTTTAATTTTGAGGGATTTGTTTAGTCGTCGGCAGGGGCGGGTTCTATAGCTTCATAATCAACCCGCGGGTCCAACTGACTATTCTCATCCGGCGCCTGCCTGCCGGTAGGCAGGGACCGCAGGATTACAAAACTTATTAAGATATTAAGAACCGTCCCCTCTCCCCACTACCCCCCCCAGGTCAGGACCGGACCTTGTACACGCTTTCCAGTTCCTGGGTCTGCCCTTTCATAACGGTGACATAAGTCCCCATGATGACCTGCGGCTCGCAGTCTCCGCACATTATGAAATTCGGATGGTACAACCTGTTCCCAGAAGAACGCACGTTGTACGGGTCAAAACCGAGAAGTTTACTCCCGGTCACCTCCACCTTATCGGCCTTGCCCAGCGCGCCGTCCACAAGCGCGTCTATAGCATCAAAGTACACTTGAAATTTAGCGCTAAGGTCCGGGACGCCTACAGGCGGTCCGGCATAGGCCGTTCCCGCCTCGCTGACCGGGTCAGGGAACAGACGCCCATTGGCCTCCGCGACGGTCAGGAACGCCGCCCCGGAATCGTAGCAACTGCGGCGCGCGTCAAACACCGCCCCCTGATCCTTCAGGCTGGCTGCCAGTTCGGACAAGGCCGAGGAATGCCGCTCTGGGGAAAGCTTGGCCAGCGCCTTCAGTTCCACATACTTCGCCTGCCCTTCTATCCCCTCCGTCCGCTGCTCGTATCCGACAGCTTCCGGCATGCTCCTAAGTCGGTGCGCGCGCAGGCTCAGCAGCGCGCCCCATTTCACTGGATCGAAATCATAGATCAGGCCGGCAAGCAGCAGGTTCTCAACATGCTTGGCGGTATAATTGGACAAGTCCCGCGGGTAGAAAGCCCCGAGCATCATATCCGGGAACGGGGCCTTGGTTTCCATCTGGAAAGCGTGGCACATCTCGTGCACGAGATTCGCGGATAGGGTATCGTAGCTTTTCGGTGGGGCGGACAGGCGCCATACCGCTATCTGCCGGCCCTCGAACTCCATGGCAGTATTGGCCAGGAAGCGTCCCTCATTGGGGAAGCTCCTGTCACCGAAACGCACCTCCGTCTCAGTGTGCAGGGCGAAAGGATAGCGGTGGAAACCGGGCAGCAGCGTCCCGAAGTCCAGCATATCCAGCCTCCGGGAAACCTCTCCGTACGCTTCTTTTAAGTCCATACCCATATTCTATCAAACACGCAAAACAAAACCGCAGGCCTTCCCCGGCAAAAAGCAAAAGGTACCTGGTACCTTTTGCATATTACGGCCGATTCAAGTACAAAATAGAACCGCTGGGCTTAAAAAAGCTCGATTGATCCCCCCTAATCTATCTTATTATTACCTTAATATACGCCCCATCCACGCCTCGTTTCAAGTCCTGGGCCAAAAGGCCCAGACGCGCTACGGGCCGGCGGACCCCTGACATAAAGACGGAAACGTGATACAATGTATTACACGGTTTTATCAAAGCAGTACACCTAAAAGGGAGGAAGAATGAAAGAAGTCCTTAAAAAAGCGCTGGCGATAATTTTGGCAGCGGCCTTTACCGGGGCGGCAAAAGCCTCGGAACCGGCGGCGGATTTCGACAAAGGGTTCGACACGCAGGCCGCGATGGAAAATTTTTATACGGAGGCGGCCGAAAGCGACCCTTCTTTCGTCTTTGTCATGAACGGACTCACCGCCACCACGGACTGCGCGGTCTTCGCGTTCGGAGTCGGCGACCCCGCCGTTTCCGCGACCGCGGTCCTTAAAAGCCGGGTCGACCGCGAGGTCTGCGAACAGGTGAACGGCGAAGAGAAATGTCATGACGAGTTTGTGCGCGAGGTGAAAAGGAACGTAAGCGTGGAACTGAGAGGCAACGAAGGTCTGCGGCCCGGGGAAAAAGAAGTGTTCAGGGTCTGCCTTAAGGACACAAAGATATCTCCCGAAGTCCTTGAAGCCTCTCACCGGTACGAACTCAGCGAAAAACCTGGGCCCGAGAACGATTACCGGCTCATAGCCTCGGCCGTAAAAAAAATGAAAGGCGGGGCGGCGGTCTCAGGTTTCCGCAAAGTCTCGCCGGACTTGCCGGAAGTTTCCTTAAACGCCGGGAGCGTTTTGAGAGAGGCCTGGACTTCCGTCTGTCAAAACCTGCTGAACTACGCCCGCGAATTCAGCCGGCCCCTGAAATACCTGGTCAGCCTGGGCTCGAAGAACGCGGGCAAGCTCTCCTGAATATATCCCGGAGCGAATTTCCTCCAGGATCAAAGGTTACCCGAAAGTTTCATTCGGAAACTTTCCCCTCACAGAGTTCTGGCGCGCCTCGCGCGGGGTAAACCCTTGCTAAAACTGCGCGCATAGCGCTTGTTTTGCAACCCGCTTTGCGGGGAATACTGCGGAATATTTTTATTCTCATAGTTTGACAATGAAAGATATATTGAACTGCAGGATTCGGGTTACAGAGCAAAACCCCCGGCCGCAAGGCCGGGGGTTTATTTTTAAGCCTTTTTTAATTTTAGTCTGAATTCTTCAGTTGCTGAAGGATTCACCGATGCGGCTACCACCTGTTCGTACTGAAAAAAGTGGCCTTGAGCCGCTGAACAGGTGGCGGGACAAACCCGGCCACCCGGATACGCGAAAGCGTAAAGGCTGAAAATCCAGGTGGCCGCCGTGAAACGGCAAAAAATTCAGGAATAAAAAAATCCGCTGTTTACAAGGGGAACTGCTGTCCAACTGAATTTTTCGGGTTAGTTTTTAAAACCGGACCTTTTGCCGCGGGAAAGGGCGGAGCCGGGGCGGTTATCCAGCCAGCCGGTAAAAGAGGAGACCAAAAGCTTCATCTTGTTCTCCAGCCCGGCTTCCGACGGAGCTTTTTCGGCCGAGGTGGCGTAAAGCATGGCGCCGAAGAGATTATCCTGAAGGGCGGCGGCGACGGCGGCAGGCTCGCCTCTAAAAATAAACAGGCCCTCCCTGCGTCCGGCCAGCAGATGCTCCACCAGCCTTTCTCGCCCTCCCATCATCATACGCTCGAATAATTCCGAAAATTTCTTTTCCCTGCAGGAGAAATAATATAAAAGGATAAGTATCTGAGCCTCGTCCTTCCGGCAATTCAGGGCCCATATGACGTTCCCGAGACAATGCTTCAGCAGACGCCTGCCCGCGTCGTCCTCGGCGTCCATTAAAGCGGCGACCGTTTCGTGATTGTGGGCGATGATGGTTTTTATGAGTTCTTCGACTAGGTCGTTCTTGCTGACGAAATGGTACATTACCGCGGA
>PEXN01000073.1:0-12509 GCA_002774685.1 Elusimicrobia bacterium CG08_land_8_20_14_0_20_51_18
GGGAAAATACGTAGCCGGCGGTATGGTGGTGCACAATAAAGGCTGTTTCCTTCCGGAAACCCTGATATTAAAGGCCGACGGGACGCAGTCTGAGATCTCCGCCGTAAGGGAGGGGGATGAACTCCTGTCTTTCGGAACAAACGGGGAAATAACGGTAAGTAAAGTAAGGGAAATAATAGAACTGGAGGCGGAGGAATATTTCGAAATTAAAACTCCGGGGATAACGGTAAAAGCCACGGCCGAGCACCCTTTTTATTCCGGCGTAGGAATTTTCAGGACCGCGGATTCCCTCAGGCCGGGGGACATTATATACGCCTATGACGGTTCAGGCCTGTCGGCCAGCCCGGTGCTTTCGGTCGAAAAGATAAAAAAAACGGTGAACATTTACAACCTTAAAACCGACAGCCCCAATACCTTTTTCGCCAATTACGCGGCGGTGCACAACAAGGGCGGCGGTTGTTTCCCGGCCGGCGTGAAAATAGAAACTCCCGGTGGGGCGGTTCCGATAGAGAATTTGAAGGCGGGGGACGCCGTTTACGGTTTTTCGGAAGGCGGGCTCGTGGAGACGAAGGTGAAAGAAGTCTTTGCCAAAGCGGACAGCGTTCTTACGGTTTTCACGGATAAGGGCGCTCTGAGGACCACGGCCGAACACCCTTTGCTCTGCGAAGAAGGGTTTATAAACGCCGGGGAAACCACCCTGAAAAACAGGGCGGCTTTTTATGCCGGAGGAAAAAGGATCTGGGCGGAGATAAAAGGTTTTTCCGAAGCTTCCGCGCCGGGCCGGGTTTATAACCTTTCGGTGGAATTCCCCAATACTTTCATAGCGGACGGTTTCATTGTCCACAATAAGGGTTTCAGTGGCGGTTATCACGGCCGCGGCGGCCGCTCGTCTCCGGCTTCCAATATGGCCTTTCTTGTTTTTGCCGCGGTTTTTTGGGGAGTAAGTTCGGTGATGAAAAGGAGAGGAGGAGAAAAAGGGGAGCTGGATTATCTTTTCCCCAGGAACGAGATAGAGAGGAAGGCCGTTAAAACCGGGAAGCTCCTGCGTTTCCTGGCCAGGCAGGACGGGAATTTTAATCCCGAAGCTCTTATCGAAACGGTCAAAAAGACTTTCGAGAATCTCCAGATCTGCTGGTCGAACAGGGAATATCTGCCCATGAAAAACCTGGTGATGGACCATCTCTTCCACCGGCACGAAGTACAACTGGCCATAATGAAGGACCACAACGAGATAAACGTCATGGAGGACGTGTCCGTTCTCGCGGTGGACATAATCGGCCTAAGGTACACCAGCCAGCAGGAGAACAGGTTTTTTACCGCCCTGATAACCGCGAAGGCGAAGGATTATTACATAGACGACAGGGATAACTCCTTCCTGAGGGGGAGCAGGTCTGCCGAGGAGTTTCAGGAGTTCTGGATTTTCCGCTTCATGGGCGGGAAATGGCTGCTGGACAAGATAGAGCAGACGGCCGAATCGGACTGCCTTACCCAGGAAGATTTTATGGAAACCTTTACCGACGACGCCCTGGCCCAGATATACGGCGAGGCGGTCTCGAAGGTCGGCCCCGCCGGGCCCGCGTTGGCTACCGCAGTGCTTGGCAAGGGCGTTAAAGTGGAAAGAATGCTCAATTTCCTCGGAGAATCCGACAAGATGTGGAACAAGAGAAGAATGGAGCTGGACTCCTGTATGGCTTTCCTGAGCGTTTACGAGGCCTGGACCAGGCTCGACGGTTCGGTTCTGCCTTCGGACTACCTGTTCCCGGAAATTTCCCGAACCCTCGTCGAACTCATGGAACAGAAGAAATCGGAGAAAATGTCTTTCGAGTTCAGGAATCTCTGCATCCGGAAGGTGGATATAGTACTGGTGAACAACAAGGCCTCAGGCGGGGAAGACGAATTCGTGGCCAGGATTTCCGCCCACGCCCAGAAGAAAATGATAAAGGAGAACATGGTCCTGCATGACGACGGCTATGTCACGGCTTTCACCGAATACTGGACTTTCGGCAAAGGCGAAAAAAATTGGAAACTCAAGGAAATACTGGCCCGCGCGGCCGGCGAAAACGCTTTGGACTCGGCCAATAAAGACGCGGACTCCAGCCCTATGCAGCTGGAATGGTATTACACGAAGAAAAGGCCGTATTAACCTGAAAACTTCGATAGAAGTTTTCAGGAGTTCAAAGTTGCAGGTTGCAGGTCACAAGTAACAACACAAGAAGCGTAAAACATAAAGCATAAAGAGTAAAAAGCCAGACCTCTCTGTCTTTGTTTTCCTTGTGTCTTGTGACTGAGAACTTGTGACACCCGAAAATTGCCCGGATATTTATTCTCGGGTTATCGATAAAAAATAATTTCAATTTTCGGGTTACTCGTCCAGGCCGGTCAGGTTCAGTTTTATACTTTTTGATTTCAGCATCGCGAGGAAAGGGCCCTTTTCCACGGATTTTATGTAAGCTTCTTCCGGTTCCACCAGTTTGTCCGTCACCAGCTTGAAAAGTATGTCGTTCAAAACCGTCATTCCCTGTTTTTTTCCGGTCTGCATTATGGAAGGTATCTGGTAGATCTTGCCTTCCCGGATGAGATTGGAGATGGCGTTGTTAACCAGTAAAACTTCCATGGCCGCGACCCGTCCGCCGCCTATCTTTTTGCACAAAGTCTGGGAGATGACTCCCTCGAGCGAAGTGGCCAGCATGGTCCTTATCTGGGACTGCCTGTCCGCCGGGAACTGGTCTATTATGCGGTCCACAGTCGAGGCGGCTGTGGTGGTGTGGAGGGTGCCGAAGACCAAGTGGCCGGTCTCAGCGGTTTCTATGGCGATGGAAATGGTCTCGAGGTCGCGCATTTCTCCGACCAGGACTATATCCGGGTCTTCGCGCAGGGCGGCGCGCAGCGCCTGCGAAAAAGAGCGGGTGTGCACGTGCACCTCGCGCTGGTTTATAAGACATTTTTTCCTGTTATGCACGAATTCTATGGGGTCCTCTATGGTAATGATATGGTCGTTGCGGTGGCGGTTGATATAGTCCACCAGGGCGCAAAGCGTAGTTGATTTCCCGGAGCCCGTCGGACCGGTAACGAGCACGAGGCCTTTGGAAAGGAAGCAGAGGTCCAATATCTCTTTTGAAAGTTCCAGCTTTTCGGCGGTCATTATCTCCATGGGTATCTGGCGGAAGACCGCGCCCATGCCGTACCTGTCCATAAAAATGTTTACGCGGAACCTGGCGAGTCCCGGTATTTCGTGGGCGAAGTCCGTGTCGTGGATATCCCTGAACTGAGCGTCATTGGCCGGGGGGGTGATGGGCTCCAGCAGAGCTGCCACGGTTTGATGCATTATTATGTTTTCGCCGGGAATTTCTTTCATGTCGCCGTGAACGCGCACCATAGGCCGGTGATTGGAGGTAAGGTGAAGGTCCGAGGCGCCCATCTGGAACATTTTTCTCAGCAGGCGGTTTATGGCCGGCTCGCCGGCGTCGTCGTTAACCGTAACCTGTGGCTTCGGGCTTTCAGCCTGCGGTTTGGCGTTGGAAATGGAAATCCTTGCGGAAAGGCATTCCCCGTTCGGGGCGCAGACCACGGTCAGGGTGTTCCCGCCGGAAGCGTATTCGAATCTGGCCGGTTTCCTGGTCTCTATCGAGGTTTTATGTTCGGAGGGCGCTATTTCGCGGATAAGTTCGGCTATCTGGGAAGTTGAAAGCTGCTGGTTGACCAATTGGGTGGTATTCGTCCCGGAATTTTTCCGGATTCCAGAAGTATTTCCTGGTTGGGTTTTAGTATTTTTAAAAGCTTGTCTATCTGAGCCATGTTTCCCCCTGTTTTTTACGCCGGTCTTCCGGCTTTAAGTCAATTATATCTTTTAGGCCGAAGAAAAAACAAAACCTCCGGCACGCCTTCGGTAGGGGCAAGTCGGTTGCTCCGGAGAGCTTTTAAATATAGAATATTAAAAAAGCATGGGAAACGCATATAAACTCGAATGCGCGGTGTGGGAGTTCACCCTGAAATGCAACCTGAACTGCCTCCATTGCGGCTCTTCGGCCGGAAAGCTCCGTAAAGACGAGCTCAGCCCGGAAGAAGCGCTGAAACTTTGTTCCGACTTGAAAGAGGCGGGTTGTCTCGGCGTGGCGCTCATGGGGGGAGAGCCTTTTTTGAGGGCCGATTTCTGGGAAGTCGCGTCGGAGATAAGGAAGCTCGGGATGGAGCTTTCCGTAATAACCAACGGCACGGTTTTTTCCCCGGACACTTTCAAAAAACTTAAAGCCCTGTCGCCGCGGGCCGTGGCCGTAAGTATAGACGGCGCCAAGAAGGAAATTCACGAGAAGATAAGAGGGGTCCCCGGCTGTTACGGAAAATCCTGGGAGTTTATAAATAAAGCCCTCGCGGAGAAATTGCCGGTAAGCGTTATTACCACGGTTTCAAGGCTCAATCCGGGCGAACTGAAGGAATTGGCCGGGCAATTGAAGGGCAGGAATATCGCCTGGCAGATACAGACCGCGGGAGCGGAAGGAGCCAGGTTCCCGAAAGGGCTGCTCCTTGACAGGGAGGAATTTTATTCCGTCGGCATGTTCATAGAAAACCTGCGCAAGACTTTTACTCCGGAAGAACTGCCGGTAATAGGCGCGCATGATTTGGGTTATAATTCGAGTTTCCTTAAAAACGTTTCCCTGCATGAAAAATGGACCGGCTGTCAGGCCGGGATTTCGATGCTGGGAATAAGGAGTAACGGCGACGTGCTCGGCTGTCTGGCAATAAATAATGACGAGTATATAGAGGGCAATGTCGGGGCGAGAGCGGTTTCGGAGATCTGGAACGATAAAAAGGCCTTTTCTTATAACAGGAGGTTCCAGCTTTCGGAGGCGGGGGGAAACTGCGTTTCCTGTCCGCATCTCGAAACCTGTCGCGGAGGCTGCTGCGAAATGTCGCTGATGAAAACCGGGGTTCTCCATAACGATTATTACTGCTTTTTTAGCGTGGAAAAAGAACTTTTCGGGGAAAAAAGCCGCCCGGGGACTTTTTTACCCGGCCTGGGCTCGAAAAGAGCGAAAAAATTCGCTAAAATAAAGAAAATATTTCTGGGGGAGCGAAATGGCTTGTAAGCGGGGCAGAAAACAATTTAACGGGATTCCGAAGCTGGATAAGCGGGTGTCTGGATGAATCCGGCCACCCACTTTCCGCCGAAGGCGGATTGTTCTCACAATTTTTCAAAGCGGCTTTCAGCCGCTAAGCGGGTGGCCGGATGAAGCTTAACTCAGGCTGCGGGCTGGACTATCTCGACGGCTATGTAAACATAGACATAGACAGGAAATCCAAGGCTGACAAGATAATGCCCGCTTTCGACCTGGATTTCGAGAACGGGATATTCGAGGAGATACTGGCCAGGCAGGTCATAGAACACCTTGGTTTTTTTAAGACAAGGTATTTTATGAGCGAGGCTTACCGCACGCTTTCCCCCGGCGGGGTTTTGAAGATAGAAACTCCCAACATAGAAAAATCTTTCGAGAATTTCCTCAAGGCCGGAAACAGTGGAGAACGCGAACTGGTTCTGGGCTGGATATACGGGGGGGAAAGCGAGCATATGACCCATGTCTACTGTTTCCCTGTTGAACTCATGAAGAGGCTGGCCAAAGAATCCGGGTTTAACGTTGAAAAAACGGAATTTTACGATTATGAATATCTGCGCCCGGCCGTCAGATACCTTATGATAAAAGAGCCTTCCGCGGAAAAATTCAGGAAAGCTCTGCTCAGGCGCGAGCTTCTGAACCTGCATTTCCCGAAATGGGGAGACGAGTCGGCCATGGCCGAACAGGAACAGCTCATAGAAAGGCTGGAATTTTCCTGCCTGGAAGAGAAAGACGTAAAAAAGATTTACGGTTTCAACCCCGCTTTTTCGAAGGCTGTGGCTGCGGTGTTTGAAGAAACATCCCATTGAAAATATAGAAAAGTCCGGCGGTTTTATATATAATGGAAGTAGATAACCGGCAAAATAAGCGGGATGAGCAAGACCAGTCGGAAAGCCGGAAAGAAGAGGAAGGTGATTCGGTTTATAAATTATACCGCTGTACAACTTTCTTGCTGGCTTGCTTTAAGATTTTTCCATAGGAGGTTTTATGAAAAAGTTATATGAAATAGGCGCGAAGACGGGGCTTACCGGCAAGGAAGTGAGGAGAATAACCGGTTTCGGCTTCATGGGTTTTATCGCCCTGGCTCTTTCCTTTTTCTCTTCCTGCGCTAGGAACGGCGCCGGTCAGAAGGAAGCCGTGAAACCGGCGGATAAGCCGGCGGAGAAAGCCAAAGAAGCGCTGAATTCGGTCAAGGTTTCCACGGACTCCATAATAGACGAAAATCCGCAAACGGGCGACGATTGCGGCCCCACGCCCGGCTATCCCTGCGGGACCAGATATTACACCGTCAGCCCGAAAGATTTCGGCGGGACGGCTTGAGCGGTTTTTAGGGGTGCAATTATTTGCTATTATTGAAAATATAACCAGGAGGAATCATGTCGGAAATGAAAGAAGCTCTCGGAATGGTTGAGACCAAAGGTTTTATGGCAATGATAGAAGCCTCTGACGCCATGGCTAAGTCGGCCAAGGTGAAGCTCATAGGCTATGAAAAAATAGGCTCCGGCTACGTTACGACCCTGTGCCTCGGCGAAGTCGGCGCGGTACGGGCCGCGGTAGAAGCCGGCGCGGCGGCGGCTCAGAAAGTCGGGGAACTCGTAGGAATACACGTTATTCCTCGTCCTCACGACGATCTCGAGAAATATATCTCGAAGATATCCATAAAGGTCTGATAAACGGGTCGCGGGAAAATTATAGAGATTAAGTAATTGAGATATCGGGAAATTAAGTCCATATCGGGTGGTTTTTTAAAAATTCTTCCGGTTTTTTATTCCGAGCCGGCCGCTTAATCGCTAAATTTGTTAATAACCATTCTCTTCTCTCATATGGAAAAAAAACACATCGCCGACATAATCTGGTCGCGCCTTTCCGCCGCTCCCGGCTCCAAGCCGGCCGGCGGGAATGAAAAGAAGGTTTCGGAGCTTAAAAAGAAAGTTTTCATAAGCGACTGGGAAGCCAGAAAGCTTTATAACAAAGAAAAGAATGAAATAGCAGTTCCCTCCAACGCCATGCTGAGCCCGCTTTCCCTGGATTGGATAGAATATCAGAATGTCAGGATAGTCAGAAACTAAACTGATAACTTTAGTTGGTAAGTTGACAGGTTGAGAAGTAAGAAGAAGCGGGGAAACTCTATAGGTTAAGATTCTCAGCCTTGTCGGCTTTGCCAACCCCCCTCGCCGTAATCTCCGTCGGATTAAGGATAATTAGCAGTCGCATGGCGGTGTTGACAATTTAGATTTTATGATGTATAATTTTATTAGCAAACAAGCCTAAAGACTGCTAATAATATTCAGGGAAACAGACTGTTAAATCAGGAGCAGTAAAATGCGCGTTCTAAAACCCGAGATAGCCAGGGAGAGAAAAGAAAATATCCTGAATTGGGTGGTCTATAAATATGTGACCACAGGCAAGCCCATCAGTTCGGAAGTCATTTCCGAGAACGGGGATTTCAACGTTTCAAGCGCTACCATAAGGAGTATACTGAAGGAACTTGAAGAAGAAGGCTGTCTGGCCCAGGTACATACTTCGGGCGGACGGGTGCCGAGCGACAAAGGTTACAGGTCTTACGTGAACAGCGTTCTTAGGATACAGAATCTGGCCGAAACGGAAAAAGAAAGGCTCGAATCGGAATATGACAGGCGCGTGGAACAGTTGGATTATTTCCTTAAGCACACCTCCAAACTTATCGCGGATATGTCCAGCATGGCCGGCTTCACCATGTTTTCCGACATAATGAGCGAGCGCCTTAAAAGGCTGGATATCATAAAGGTTTCCAATAAAAATTACCTCCTTATAATAGTCACTGATACCGGCATAATAAAGCATATGCCTTTCGGTCTGGAAAGCGGCCCCGACAAGGCTCATCTGAGGGCCCTGGTCTCGAAAATAAACAAAAAATTCAAAGATTTGCGCATTGCGGAGCTCAAGGGCGCGCTTCAAAAGGAATTCCCTTCGGCAAAAGACGAGCTGACGGCCGCCCTGTTCCAACTGCTCGACAGGCTTCAGAGGGAGGAAGACTTCCTGTATCTTGACGGCATAAGCAGCATTTACGAGAACATGGAAGACGCCTCGATGGAGGAGATAAGAAGCATAGCCAGGCTCCTGGAAGAAAAGGAAAAATTTTCGCATATGCTCAGGGAAAGGCTCAGGGATTGCGTCTCCAAATCGGGGCACCCGGTCCTTCACAAAGACGGTTCCAGGCGCGACAGGGCGGTGGAAGTCAGCATAGGTTCGGAGAATTCCGTCAAGGAATTCAGGAATTTCAGCCTGGTTTCCTCCTCTTACTGCCTTAAGGACAAGGCGGTGGGGCTTGTGGGAGTTATAGGCTACAAGAGGATGGAGTACCCCAAGGTTATTTCGATAGTGGATACGGTAAGCTCGATGATGGAAGACATGCTTTCCCAGTGGGAAGAACTGGGCTCCGACGACGATTTTTAAGGAAGGCGGGCGGCTATGGATAAAAACAAGAAAAACGAAAATAACTGCCGGAAAGACCTTAAGGACGCGGAAAAAGACGCGGCCAGGACCGAAGAAAAACTGGAGGATAAAAAAGAAGAGCTTAAGGCCTGCGAGGGGAAAAAGGATGATTGGGAACGGAAAGCCGGGGATTATTACGACCAGCTCCTCAGGCTGAAAGCCGACTTCGAGAATTACAGGAAAAGGAACGAGAAGGAAAAGCCGGAACTTATAAAATGGGGCAAGTACGAGCTGATACTGAAGATTTTTCCGCTCTATGATATGCTCATTTCGGCCCATAACCACGTTATCAATATGGATGTCGGGAAATGTTCGAAGGAGCAGATAGACTCGCTGATAAAAGGCCTGGACATGGTGTTCGCCGAGTTCTCAAAGTCCTTCGAGGCCGAGGGAATAAGGCCTATGGAGCTTTTGAACAAACCGTACGACCCGATGCTGTGCGAGATAATCGGTATAGTGGAGGGGGACGAAAAGAACGACGGGCTTGTGGTGGAGGAGTTCCAGAAAGGCTACATGATCGAATCGAAAGTTTTAAGGCCCGCGAAGGTTAAGATAGCTAAGAAGAAAACAGCGGAACAGCCTCCGGCCGAAGAAAAAAAAGAAGAGGGAAAATAGTAAAGGGTAAAGTGTAAATGGTAAAGAGATTATAAAAGAAATTCCTTGGAAACCCTTCACGCTTCGCTCTTTACGCTTTACCGATAAAGACATGGAGTAATGTTTTGTAATTCATAGGAGGAACATATGGCTAAGATAATAGGAATAGACTTGGGAACTTCCAACACCGCGGCGGCGGTTATGGAGGGCGGAAAGGTTACGATAATCCCTTCGGCCGAAGGAACGAGCATCGGCGGGAAGGCTTTCCCGTCCTATGTGGCTTTTGCGAAAGACGGGCAATTGCTCGTCGGCGAGCCGGCCAGAAGGCAGGCGGTGGCCAATCCCGAAGGCACGCTTATGGCGTTCAAGAGAAAAATGGGCGGGGATCACAAATATAAGGTTGCCGGAAAGGAATATACGCCGCAGCAGCTTTCGGCTTTCCTTCTGCAGAAAGTTAAGAGGGACGCGGAAGCTTTCCTTGGCGAGAAAGTGGAAAAAGCCGTGATAACCGTTCCGGCTTATTTCAACGACAACCAGAGGCAGGCCACCAAGGACGCCGGCACCATAGCGGGAATGGAAGTGATAAGGCTCGTGAACGAGCCTACGGCCGCCGCCCTGGCTTACGGACTCGATAAGGAAGGCCGCGACCAGAAAATAATGGTTTTCGACCTCGGCGGGGGAACCCTCGACGTCACCATCATGGAGCTCGGTAAGGAGGGGACTTTCGACGTCATTTCCACTTCCGGCGACACCCAGCTGGGCGGAACGGATATGGATAACGCTCTGATAGACTACATAACGGACGAGTTCAGGAGAGAGACCGGCATAGACCTCAAGAAAGATCCGACTTCGGCGCAGAGGATAAAAGAAGCGGCGGAAAAGGCCAAGATAGAGCTTTCCACCGTCCTGGAGACCGACCTGAACCTGCCGTTCATCTCCGCCGACGCCAGCGGGCCCAAGCACCTCACCTCCAAGCTCTCGAGGGCCAAACTCGAATCGCTGGTGGAGTCCATCGTGAAAAGATGCCAGAAATCCATAGACACTGCCCTCGCGGACGCCAAGCTCAAGACCTCGGACATCAGCAAGATCATTCTGGTAGGCGGGCCCACCAGAATGCCTGTGGTGCAGAAATTCGTGGAAGATTATGTCGGCAAGAAAATAGAGCGGGGCATAGACCCGATGGAATGCGTCGCTTCCGGCGCGGCCATACAGGCGGCCGTCCTTACCGGCGACGTGAAGGACGTTCTGCTTCTCGACGTGACGCCGCTCTCCCTGGGCATAGAGACGCTCGGCGGAGTGCTGACGAAGCTCATAGACAAGAACACCACCATCCCGGTCAAAAAAACGCAGGTGTTCTCCACCGCTACCGACAATCAGCCGGCGGTCACCATACACGTCCTTCAGGGCGAAAGAGCCATGGCCAAGGACAATGTCCCGCTGGGCAAATTCGACCTGGACGGGATACCGCCGGCCCCCAGAGGTATGCCCCAGATAGAGGTCACTTTTGACATAGACGCCAACGGGATACTGAAGGTTTCGGCCAAGGATCTCGGCACGCAGAAGGCTCAGCATATAACCATAAGCGCGCCCAATAAGCTCAACAAGGAAGAAATAGATAAGTTCGTGAAGGAAGCGGAAAAGTTCTCCGAAGACGACAAGAAGTATAAGGAAAAGATCGAGGTAAAGAACGAGGCCGATTCGATAGCCTACGTCACGGAGAAATCCCTCAGGGAGCACGGCGACAAGATAGGCCAGGACGACAGGCTCAGTATAGAAAGGACGCTGAATGACCTGAAGGAAGCCGTAAAAGGCGACGACGTGGAAAAAATGAAGAAGCTCAAGGAAGAGCTTCTCAGGGTTTCCCAGAAACTGGGCGAAGCGGTTTACAAGGCCTCGCAGCAGCAGAACGCCGGCGGCCCCCAGGGCGCTCCCGGAGCCAAGGAAGAGCCCAAGGCGCAGGCGAAAAAGGAAGACGTAGTCGATGCGGAAGTCGTTGACGAGAATAAATAATCGCGCTGGAGCGCGAGTCTCATGTGACAAGTCTCAGGGCGCATGTTTTGTAAGGCGTTTTTCTGTTCGCATGTGACTTGAGACCGGCGACTTGCAACTTGTAATTTTATACTTATGTCCGATAAAGACTACTACAGAATACTCGGCGTGGCGAAGAACGCCGGCGACGACGAAATAAAGACCGCTTACAGGAAGCTGGCTCTTAAACACCATCCGGACAGGAATCCCGAGAGCAACGAGTCCGAGGCCAAATTCAAGGAGATAAACGAGGCCTACGACGTGCTTTCCAACCCCGAGAAAAGAGGCATGTACGACCGTTTCGGAGCGGAGGGGCTTAAACGCGGGGCCGGCGGCGGAGGTTTCCAGAACGCGGATTTCGGAGACATGTTCGGGGACGTTTTTGAGAGTTTTTTCGGGGACGTCGGCTCCCGCGGCAGATCCCGCTCCAGGCGGGGCTCGGACCTTAAATACGACGTGGAGATAAGCCTGGAAGAGGCTTTTACCGGCGTCAAGTCTCCGGTGAATTATGAAAGGACGGAAACCTGCCAGGCCTGCGAGGGCAGCGGGGCCAGGAACAAAAGTTCCCTCAAAAAATGCCCGACTTGCGGCGGCAGGGGGCGGGTACAGTTTTCCCAGGGTTTTTTTTCTTTTACCCAGACCTGTCACGAGTGCGGCGGACAGGGTGAAATAGTTTCCAGTCCCTGTAAGGAATGCGGCGGCGCCGGGCGGGTAAGAAAAAAAACTTCCATAAATATAAAGATCCCGCCGGGGGTCAACGAGGGTTCGACCCTGAAGATACAGGGCGGGGGCGACGCCGGCGAGAAGGGTTCCCAGGGCGGAGACCTTTACGTGGAAATACATCTTAAGCGTCATCCCCATTTCGAACGGGACCGCTCCGACCTGATATATTCGGCCGGTATCACCGTGGACCAGGCCGCGCTCGGAGCGGAGATAGAGGTCCCCGTCATAGACGGCGGCAGGATAAAGATAAGAATTCCCCGCGGGACCCAGCATGGGAAGACCCTCAGGATAGGAGAGAGGGGAATGCCTTCTCCTTCCTCGAGGAAGCGGGGCGACCTGCTGGTAAAGGTCAGGGTGGACGTTCCAACCGAACTGACCGCGGAGCAGGAAGAGCTTTTTATAAAACTCGGGGAAACCTTTCACGGTAAAAAACAGGAAGAAAAGAAAGAGAGCGACGGTTTTTTTGGGAAAATTTTCGATTGAGTTCGGTGGTAATCACTAAAGTAATTGGCATATAAGGACTATTCTTCCACTGTTCACTGTTTACTGTTCCCTGTTTACTATTTACTATTTACTATTTAC
>PEXN01000073.1:12531-21547 GCA_002774685.1 Elusimicrobia bacterium CG08_land_8_20_14_0_20_51_18
ATTTACTACTTACTGCCTATGCCCCAATTCCTTATAAATACCGGCTTACCGGAAAATTCCGCCGAAGTGTTCCTTTCAAAGGAAGAGTCCCGGCATCTAAAGGTCCTTAGATATAAGAAGAAAGACAAAGTAAAGCTTTTCGACCTGAAAGGCAATCGCTACGAGGGAGAGATAAAGGATTTTTCGCAAGGGGCGGCTATAGTAAAGGTGCTGGGGAAACTCGAAAATCCGCCGAAGAAAGTCGAGATAAAGATTTATCTCCCTTTCGTGGAAAAAGGCGCTTTCGAGTTCATGCTGAGGCATTGCACCGAAGCCGGCGCGGACATTTTCGTCCCTTTGGAGATGGAATATTCCCAGAAAAATTTCATCCCGGACGTGCTGGAGAGGAAAGAGAGGCTCGGGAAGATAATCCTGTCCTCCGTAAAACAGTGTGAAAGACCCGATATCCCCTTTTCGGCTCCGGCCGACTGCTTTGAAAAGGTTTTGTCCCTTGGAGAAAACTTCGTTCTCCTTTCCAGGGACGGAACGGAAGAAAGATCCCTTAAGCCCGCGGAAGTCGCGGCGGAAACGGGCGAAAAAATTTCCCTTCTGGTCGGGCCGGAAGCGGGATTCAGCCGGAAGGAGCTTGCTCTGGCCAGGGAGAAAAAGGCCGTTTTTATGGACCTCGGTCCCTATATCCTCAGGACCCAGACGGCCGCTGTGGCGGCCTGCGCCGTAATAAGGGCTTTGAAATGGTCCGATCCTCCCGCAGGCCCGCTCGAATGAATCCGGCCACCCGCTTATCCCGAACACCTGCTTGCCCTAAAAAGGGCTTGCGCCCTAAGCGGGTGTCGGGATTATTTTTTTTGGGGAAATATCAGTCCGCCTTAGGCGGAAAGCGGGTGGCCGGATGAAAATATATTTCAAGACATTCGGCTGCAGGGTCAATCAGATAGAAACCCAGAGCGTTTCCGAGAAGTTTTCCCTGGCCGGGTACGCCAGGACGGAAAACGCCGGAGAGGCCGATTTTATTTTTATTAACACCTGCTGCGTTACCGAGAAGGCCGACCGCGACGTCCTCAACTTCATAAAAAAATCCTCGGCGCTGAATCCTGCCGCCAGGCTCCTTGTTACCGGTTGTTACTCCACGCTTTTTCCGGAAGCCGTCTTAAGGCTGAGAAAGGACGCTCTTCTTTTCCCTAACCCGGAAAAGGAAAAAATAGTTTCCATAATTTCCGGAAAGGAGTTCGGCCCTGATTTTTTCAAGGTGACGGGGTTCGAAGGTAAAACCAGGGCTTTTGTGAAGATCCAGGACGGCTGCGACCTCAAATGTTCTTATTGCATAGTGCCTTTCGGCAGGAAAGAGATAAAAAGCAAGGATTCCCGGGAATTGCTGGAGGAAATAAGACTTCTCCTCAGAAACGGATTTAAGGAGATAATCCTTTCCGGAACGCGCCTCGGTTACTATAAATGCCCGGAAAAAGGCTGGGGTTTAAAGGAACTTTTGGCCGAGCTGCTGGCTCTTCCCGGAGAATTCCGGATAAGACTTTCTTCGCTTGAACCCATGGAAATAAATCCCGCTTTGCTGTCGGTTCTGGCCGGCGCCGGAGATAAATTCTGCGACCATTTCCACCTGCCGCTGCAGTCGGGTTCCGACGCCGTTTTGAAGGCTATGAAGAGGCCCTACAACGGCGCTTTTTTCTCGGAAAGAGTGGAAATGATAAGAAAACTTTTTCCCCGGGCCGGTATCTTCAGCGACGTGATAGCCGGATTCCCTCGGGAAACGGAAAGAGATTTCGAAGATACTCTCCTTTTTATCGAAAAGAACGCCCTGAGCGGCCTGCACGCTTTCACTTATTCCGCCAGGGAAGGCGCCGAGGCGGGGAAATATCCCGGGAAACCGCAGGCGGTAAAGGCCGCCCGTTCGAAAAAACTGCGCGAACTCGATCTTAAGCTCAGGAGCCGGTTCTCGGTTTCCCTGACGGGCTCCAGGCTTAAAGTGATAACCCTTAAAAGAAAAGGCGATTTTACTCTCGGGCTGAGCTCCAATTTCCAGAACGTGCTTCTGGAGGGTTCGCCCGGGGTCAACCTTCTGGGAGAAGCCCGCATAAAAGGTTTTTCGGATAAATTTCTGTCGGGGGAATTTTCTTGAAGCTTAAAAAATGCGTTTCCTGCGGATTTGTCAATCCGGCTTCGTCTTCCAAATGCGAAGTCTGCGGCGGCGATTTATCGGGAACGTCCGTAATGCCGGAACGAAAGGAAAGTAAAACCGGCTTTTTTCTCGCGCCGGTTCTGATAGCCTGCGCTTTCGGGGCGTATTTGCTTTTCCCTGTAATTTTTGGGGATGTGGAAAAAAACGGAATAGAGACCCTGGTGGAGGAAAATTCTGTTTTAAACGCGGGAACGCTGAGATATTCCCTGGAAAAACTGGGGAACCTCAGGTTCCCGGACGAAGAAGAGGAAAAAGTCGTTTTCTCCGGTCTTGAAAGTCCTGCGCCGGAGATAAGGCTCGCTTCCGCCGGTACCCTGTTTTTGTGGGCTTCCGTAAGGGCTCCGGGGCGTTTTGAGTACCTGAAAAAAGCCTGTTCAATTCTCAAGGATAAAAATCCAGTCGTAAAAGCCTCCGCGGCCCGGCTTCTGGCGGAAACGCTGAAAAGAGGGCTTTTTTCCGAAAGAGAAGTTTCTCCGGACCTTCCCGGGCTCGGTTTTTTTCTTGAGGACCCCGACAAGACCGTGAGGATAGCCGGGACATATCTCCTTCTTTTCCTGGAAAAGAGGGAAAACGCCCCGGAGGCGGCCTACAGGAACTTCATGAATTCTCCCGATGAAAGGGAAAAAATCTTTTCCGCCTGCCTGTTGTCGAAATACGGGGAGAAAAGCTTTGAGGCCCATCTTAAGACCGCCTCTCTTTCCAAAGATCCGGAAACCCGGGAAACCGCCGTATTCTGCCTTGAAAGATTTTATTCTCGCGGAAAACCGGGTGAAACGGAAAGGCGGTAACTGTCCGGTCATTTTTTTGCAAAGCCGATTGTCTCTTGATATCTTCGCGTTATTTTATATAATTATTAATATCGCAGGCGTTTCCGGCGGAATTTTTATGCCGCGCCGGAGCGCCGGCCAGGGGTTTTATGCCGGAAGATGAAAAAGAAAAAAAATCGATAGACGACATTCTTTCCGATCTGAACAACCTCCTTAACAGGATGCCTCAGATACTCGAGGGGATCAAGCTGCCCGACATGAAACCCATAGATTTCGACCAGATGGCCATAAACGACATAAAAAAAGAGGAGGAGGCTCCAGTCGCCGCTGATACCGCCGCGGAACAGGAAAAGACGCTTGTTTATAAAGCGCCCGCGGAACCGCCGGTCCAGGCTCCCGAGCGGGCCGTAGAACCGGTTTTTGAGCGGGAGCCCGCGGCGCAACCTCAGGACCTTTCGGTAACTCCGGCGCCGGAGAAAAGCGAAAGCGTCCAGCCCGAAGTCATGCCGACGGAGGAACTCCCGGCTGAGATGAAAGAGCCGGAATTTAAAACGGAAAACGACGATTCTTTCGTTCAGCTTGCCGATATAGCCGAAAGCGAAACCGCGGCGGCGCCGGCCGAGACCGGAACGGAGCCTTTTGCCGAACCGGCGGCTGAATCGGTGAACAAGGTGCTGGAAAACACCAACGATTTCGGCGCGCCGGACATAGAGGCCCTTTTGAAGCTGGCCGGAACAGATTCTCCGGAACCTCATGCGCCGGAGCGGAGCGAAGCGACGCAAACCGATTCTACCGACAAGACTGTGACGATGGCCGGAACAGAACCACTGGGGCCCCAGGTGCCGGCTTGCCCGCTGGGCGCAGCCAGGGAGACTGTGACGACGGCTGAAACCAAAAAAGACGATGGGGGAGCGATGAGCGAAGAAAAAAAAGAAGACTTGGGCGGTAACGGGCAGGATGAAATAAAACTGTATCTTTCCGACACTCTCCAGGAAGGCGAGGCGAAAAAGGAAGAGGTTCAGGAGCCTGCCGCCGAACCGGCGCCCTCCGCGGAAGAGGAAAAGACCGTGATTTTTAATGTGGAAGATTTGATACTGGACAATAACCGGGAACAGGCCCAGGCCGGACAAAATCAGGAACCCGCTCCGGAACCCCGGGAAGCGGCTGTCCAGCCTGAGGAACTGCCCGCCGGGGAACCGGCCGGGCAGTCGGTTGACGGTTCCGAAAAAACGGTTGTTTTCAATGTGGAAGAACCGGCCGCGGGCGACTCGGGTGAACAACCGGGTTCGGAACCTTTTCAGGGTTTTTCGTCTCAATCCGAAGAAACTCCGTTGGAACAGCCCGTTCCCGAAGAGCCTTTGCAGGTCCCGGCGTCTCAGCCGGAAGAGGCTCAGGCCGGGCAGTCCGTTTCGGAGGATTCTCTGCAGCCGGTTTCCGCCCAGCCTGAACCGGCCGCGGAACCCCCTTCCGACGGGCGGAACAGCGCATCTGGCGCCGGAGGCTATGCTGACGGCCCGAATCTCGGCATTTCTATAGGCGACGAATCCGCGGAGCCAAACCTGCAGATAGGTATTCCCTCCGGGGCGGCCGCAGCAAATGAAAGCGAAGAAGAAAAAACGCTTTTCGTGGCGCCCTCCGCCGGGGACGCGGGCGAAGCCACGGTGGTTTTTACCAATTCCCAGGCCGCGCCGTCCGAAACTTCCAGAAACGCCGTCAGCGAGGGGGACCTTCAGGCTCTTATAGACAAGCTGCCCCCTGAAAATGTGCTGCCGGAAAGGATAAAACAGGTGGGTTTCATTTATTCTTCGGACGTCAGTTCCATTTTCAACGTGATCAATTCCCTGGACGAGATCTGCCTCGCCTCCGGCGAAAAGCCGATGTTCGCGAAGCGGGCTTTCGTCCTTCCTTTCGCGCCCGAAATGAGCGCGAATTATCTCACCCAGCGGGTCTCGGAAACGGGCGCCGTAGCCCTTATCGTCGTGGGAGAGTTCCCCCAGGAGAAGCTCTATGAGTTCGAAACGGTTTTCAATACCGCGGGCGTGCTCTTCAGAAGTCTGAATCCCGCGGAGTTTTCCAAAGGTTCGGCCATAGATATAGTAATGGAGCTGGTTTTGAAATAAACGGCATGACGTTAACTAATGTTTCCTGTCTGTTGTTCGCCGTCTGCTGTTTACTGTTTACTAATTACCGATTACCGGTTACTAGTTGCTGACTACTTATGATCAACAAATGGGAAATCTCTCCTTCTCCTACCGATAAAAATAAGCTCAGGCATAAACTCACCCTGAAATGCGACATGAAAGATATTTTTTTCATAGTCAAAAAGCTCGGGAGCGTCTGCTCGCGTCCGGAAAAAACGACGGGGGGTTACAATTTCATAATCTATCTTTCGAAGCTGGAGATGGATACGATGACGAAGCTTAAGGACGTGATCAAGAGCCTTTCCGCCATAAAGGAAGAGGTTGACGCTTCCGCTTCCGTGCAGGAAGCCGGCATTTCCAATGAGCCCGTTTTCGATCTGAGTCAGATAAAGGAAAAAGAAGATTCGGCCAGGGCGGGGAAGGCGGCGGGTCAGGCTCCGGACATAGTCCCGCAGCTTGGAGGCATGAATTTCGCCCCGCCCAAGCTGGTCCCTCCAGTTACGGGAATGCCGTCGCAGCCTCCGGTGATACCCCCGGCGGCCGCGGTCCCGTCCCAGGTGGAAAGACCCCAGCCGGCGCAGGCCCAGCCCGTTCCCCGGGCCAGACCTCCGGAAAACCCGGCCGTCCCCGAAACCCCCGCGGAACCGGAGAAAAAAGAAGCGGTCGGCAAGGCTCCTGAACCCGCGGTCCGGAAAGAAGACCCGAAACCCGATACTCCATCCTCCAGGCTGGGCCTCTCCGTTCCTTCTTTCGGTCCTCCCAAAGCGGCGCGGCCGTCGGGCGCCCCGCCTTCTCAAACCGGCAGGATGAAAAGAGAAGAGCCTAAAAAAGAGGAAAAAGCTCCCGCGCCGGAATCCAAGCCGCAGGAAAGCGCCAGATCGAAGCTTAAATGGCCGGTGGAACTGCCGCTCAATCCCACTCTCAGTTTTCAGACGCTCATAGCCGGTCCGCATAACCGGTTTGCGCACGCGGCCGCCATGGCCGTGGTGGAAAATCCCGGAGTCATGTATAATCCGCTCCTCATTTTCGGGCCCCAGGGCATAGGGAAATCCCATTTTATGCATTCCATGGCTTACGGGCTTTCTTCCAGCATAGGTCAGAAAAACATGTTCGTTACCGACGCTATGAAACTTTCCATAGGCGTGGACCTGGCCATAAAACAGGGCTGGATAAGCTCGATAGAGAAAATACTCCAGCAGGCGAAGGTCGTCATCATAGACGATATAAACCTGTTCATGCTTACGGAAACCAGCAAACCGTATATTTCCAAACTGCTCAATGAATGCGTGACTTCCAACAAACAGGTGATCGTTTCCTCGCTGTTCCCGCCGAAATCTTTGGGACCGCTGGAGGAAGCTCTCAATTTTCAGTTCACCCAGGGCTGGATGGTAGACATAAAACTTCCGAACACCCAGACTTACAGGATGATACTCAACCAGATGCTGATGAACATGGATATAAAGCTTTCGGAAGACGATATAAAATCTATTTTCATCTCGAAAATGATGGATTTCAGAACTCTGGGCAAGGTGCTGTCCGCCTCCAAAAAACTGGAAAAATACATGGCCACTATCGACAGTTCCGTTATACATCAGGACCTGCTGAGCATGCTGACGGGTATGGGCGGGGAAGACGAAAGCTATCCCACGGAATACGATATTTCCGACGCCGACTCTTTTTCCGTGCCTTCCGAAAAGCAATGGTTCAGATGGGGCCTTTTTTACCCGAGAGGGATGGAGAAAGAAAGCAAATTCGTTCTCATGAAGCTCAGGGATTTCGCTAAGGAGATAAACATCAATCTGGTCTGGAACCAGGTGTTCATGGAGGAATACAATCCCGACGAAGTCCTGGGCCTGCCTTTTAAATTGGGGAATTTGGCCTCGCAGAAGGACATAAACGGGCTTATAGTTCTCGGCCCGCAGCCTACCAGCGCTATCGGCGCGAAGGAGCAGGAATTCAGGCATCTTACCGAAAAGATCCTCGAAAGCTTCAGCATTAAAACCGCCTGGATCGAGGCTTCCCGTTTGAAAGCCAGGTCGAATTACCTGAAAGCCATTATGGAACTTTTATGACCGCAATCATTTTTGCGCTGGTTGTAGGTCTTTTCCTTTCCTTTCTGGTTTACTGGTACATAAAGTTCAAATATCTCCTGCCGGTAGAGAAAAAAATAGATTTCATAGACAAGACTTACGCCAGATTCCAGGATTTTTCCAGGGAGATAGTGAAACAGGGTTATATCCCGCAGACCCTGGAACAGTTCAACGAGTTGATAAACCACAGCCTCATAAAATTCCACGGTTTTTTCGCCGGAACTTCCATTATGGTTTTCGACAATGAGCGGGGCGACTGGCTGCTCTCCTATTCCATACTGGAAGGGAGGCTCAATCTCGGGGACAAGACGAGTTTTCTCTCCGGTGTGTTCAATAAATGCGTGAACGAGAACGACCTGATGTTCATAGGCGGCTTCGGCCGGCAGATGGGGACGGAGCTTTTTAACGCCGCCGCCCTTTTCCCTTTCGTTTCCAAGGACGAAAAGGTGAAAAAGGTCGTTTTTATAGGCATAAAAGAGGAAACGGATTTCAGCGTGCTCATGCCTTATCTCAGGCACCTCATACTCCATATCAACTCCTTTTACAAGCTCTACGAGAAGATTATAAGCATAAAGGACGAGAATATCCGGCTTAAATCCGAAGTCGACGTGATGGTCAAGGAACTGGACGTCGCGGGTTCCCGGCTCATAAAAAAAGCCAAAGAGAGGAAAGCCCTTTACGAGATAGTTTCCAGGGTGACGGACGAGAACGACGTCAGGAACGGCCTGAGCGCCATACTTAATATCGTGGCCAAGATAACCGAATCCGATTCCGTAGGCTGCCTGTTTTACGACGAAAATTCCAAGAGCCTGGTCCTCAACCCGCAGGTTTACGGGGTAAAGCTCGACGAGAACGCCAGATACAGCATTTCCCTGGACAACCGTTCGTCGGCCTCGGTCAAGACTTTTCTCGAAAAAAAACCTTTCATTACCGGCCGCGCGAGCGCGGAGAAAAACGCGCTCAAGGAATACGTGGAGATTTTCGAGGCTGAATCCCTGATGATAGCACCGATATTTCTGCACAACAATATGATAGGCGTAATAGAGGCCGGCAGCAAAAAAAAGGATTTTTTTACGGCGGAGCATCTCGAATTCCTGAACATCATAGCGGACGAACTGGCGGTTATTATGAGCGTGATAAACCTTTACGACAGGCTTTCCCAGACCGCCGACGAACTGGCCCAGATGAACAGGATAAAGGACGATTTCCTGTCCACGGTAAGCCACGAGCTTAAAACTCCGCTCACCACCATAAAGGGCTTTATCTCGGTACTGCTCAGCGGCGAGGTCGGTTCCCTGACCGATCAGCAGGTTTCTTTTCTCAATATAGTGGACCAGGCCGCGAACAGGCTGGCCAACCTGATCTCCAACCTGCTCGACATTTCCAGGCTTAACGGGAAGGTGGAAATGGAATTCTCCCCCTGCGATATAAGGGAAATAGCGCGGAATTCGGTCTCCAATCTTATGCTCCGGGCGAAGGAGAAAGGCAGCGTCATGAGTTTTAATTCCGACAAGGACATCCCCTACGTGTTCGGGGACAGCCACTGGCTCGCCCAGGTGATAGACAACCTGATAATCAACGCCATAAAGTATTCGCAGGAAAAATCCAAGGTGGAAGTGCGGGTGCTGGACAGGGGCGACGTAGTGACCGTCTGCGTCTGCGATGACGGTCCCGGAATAGATAAAGAAGAGCAGAAGCTGGTTTTCGAAAAATTTTACCGGGGAAAAAATTCCATACTCAGCAACCAGGGGACCGGACTCGGACTGGCCATTTCAAAATCCATAGTCGAAAAGCACGGCGGCAAGATCTGGCTGGAATCCGAGGGCG
>PEXN01000076.1 GCA_002774685.1 Elusimicrobia bacterium CG08_land_8_20_14_0_20_51_18
GCATCTATGCCTCTATTTTTGCCAAACCTCTAAACCTCCAAACTTCCAACCTTCCTGACATTTTTCCCTTTACCTTGCATCGCTTGCAAAGTATGCTATCTACCTTAACCTGCCGTTACAGCTTCCGCCCTGCGCCTGTAACCAAGGGCTTCTGTTATGCGCGCTTTCACGAAATCCCCGGGCTTAAAATCTCCCCCTTTTACTTCCACGGAACCGTCTATATCCGGCGCGTCCATATAGGTCCTGCCGGTTTTCGGCGAATCCATCAAAATCTCCATTTCCCTGCCGATAAGCCCGCTGTTCATCCCGTCCACTACCGAGCTTTGAGCCCGGAGAAGCCCGGCATATCTCTCCGCCTTGAGATTCGCGTTCACCTGTTCCGGATAATCGAAAGCCGGCGTGCCCTTCTCACGGGAATATTTAAAAACGGCCAAGTTATTGAATTGAGCTTCCTTCACGAAAGACAGCAGCTTTTTGAAATCCTTTTCCGTTTCACCGGGGAAACCGGCGATAAAAGTAGTCCTTACGGCCATATCCGGAACGTATTTTTTTATAAGCTCCAGTTTTTTCCGGATCTCCTTTTCGGAGGATCTCCTGTTCATCCTTTTGAGCACCGGGTCGGAAATATGCTGCAGGGGCATTTCCAGGTAATGGCAGATATTATCCGAATCCTTTATCAGGTTCAGCAATTCCCGGTCTATCCCGTCGGGATACATGTACATGAGGCGCAGCCATTTTACGCCTTTCATCTTCGACAGCTTTTTAAGAAGATTTTTCAAGGCCGGCCGGCCGTAAAGGTCCGTGCCGTAAACGGCGGTATCCTGCGCTATCAGCGAAATTTCCACGGCCCCGCTGCGCGCCAGCGAAGCGGCCTCGGAGACGATCCGGGCTTCCGGTTTAGAACGCAGCCTGCCCCTTATGGCCGGGATGGTGCAATAGGAACAGCGGTTGTCGCAGCCGTCGGCGATCTTCAGATAGGCGCTGTGCGGCAGGGTCAGCCTCAGCCTGTTCCCCCCCTGAAAGCGGCCGGAATGAGGCAGAATATATGATTCGTTTTTCTTTATCGAATTTATTATCTGGGAAAGGGAGCTTATCCCCACTATCGCGTCCACTTCGGGGTATTTTTCCAGCAGTTTTTCTCTTTCTCTCTCCACCAGGCAGCCGGAAATTATTATTTTTCCGACCTTACCCCTCTTTTTCAGGGCTATATATTTTTCTATGACCCCTTCCGACTCCTTTACGGCCGATTTAAGGAAAGCGCAGGTGTTTATGACGGCGATATCGGTGTTTCCCGAACTTGAAAGGGCGTAACCGAGAGAATCGAGATGCCAGGCGAGTTCTTCGGCGTCGGTAAGATTTTTAGGACAGCCGAGGCTTATAAGCTGGTATTTTTTCATCGGGACGGGCTCAGCGTTTTTCTACTTTTTTGAATATCAGGTATACGATAGCCCCCACCAGAAAGGCGAAGATCAGAAAGGCGATATGAGCGGTTCTCGGGTTGGAGATACCGGTGACGGTGGTTATTTCCGACATGCCGCCCATGCTGGCGAAGAAATTGGGGACGTTTATGGCTATGGTAAGGATCGTCAGGTTCTTAAGCCAGACGTTCATGTTGTTGTTGATGATGGAGGCCCTGGCGTCCATCAGGCCGGCGAAGACCTGGGAGTAAACGTCCGCCTGTCCTTTCGCCTGGTTGTTTTCTATGATCAGGTCCGCCATGAACTCCTGGCTTTTTTCGGAAAACTTCGTCTTCAGGCCCTGGTTCCTTATCTTCTCAAGGACGAAGCTGTTGGAAGAAATGGCGCTGACGTAATAGACGAGGCTCTTTTCCAGAGTGAACATATGCAGGAGATACTTGTTTCCCATGGACTTGTTTATTTTAGTCTCTATCTCGTCCGCTATCATGTTTATTATCTTCAGGTGCTCTATGAAATGGTAGATGGAATTGTAAAGGACCTTAAGGAACACTTCCCTCACTCCCGAAACGTGGTTGAAATATTTTCCGGAAAAAATATTCACGTCCTCGGAAATGACTATGACCAGCTTTTCCTCGAAAAGAAAAAGACCCAGCGAGGAGACCTTGAAAAGAAAATGGTCCCTGGAAGAATAATTTTTCGGCCTTTTAAAAATGACTTCGAAGTGATTGTTCTCGAATTCCACGCGAGCGGGCTCTTCCGGGTCGAGGGAGGAGGAAAAGTTGTGCGGATCTATTTCGTAATTCCCCAGTACGAATTCTTTCTCGTTGTCGTCGGGGTTCACGAGCACCACTATCTGCTCATTGACCGGCGTTTCGGTTATCCTGCCCTCTTCTATCCTGTACTTCTTTATCATTTTTCAGCCTTCCGTTCGCCTCTTTAAAAATTCGGCGCTTTGGGGTCAACTTTTACAAGTCCCGCGGCAACGGCCTTTCCAACCCGGAGATTTTTAACGGGGGTTGGCTGTTTTCGCGTCTTTCAGGCCCGCGGCCGCTATTTTGCCTATTTCGGAAAGATTTTCTATAACCGTTACACCCGCTTTTCTGAGCGCTTCCACCTTGGCTTCATGGGTGCCGCTCGAGCCCTCAACTATGGCTCCCGCGTGCCCCATCCTTCTTCCTTTCGGCGCGGTCTTGCCGGCTATGAAAGAGAACACCGGTTTCCTGACGTTCTTCTCGATATACGCGGCCGCGTCCTCTTCGGCGCTGCCGCCTATCTCGCCTATCATTATTATAGCTTTTGTCTCTTTATCCTCGTTGAAAAGTTTTATCGTATCCACGAAATTCATTCCCTGTATCGGGTCCCCGCCTATACCCACCACCGTGGACTGACCCAGGCCCTGCTGGGTCACCTGCCAGACCGCCTCGTAGGTGAGCGTGCCGGAGCGGGAAACTATGCCGACATTACCCTTCTTGTGTATATAGCCCGGCATTATTCCGGCTTTGCATTCTTCCGGCGTTATTACCCCGGGGCAGTTGGGTCCCACCAGAACGATGTTCCTGCCCGCGGCGTTAAGGGCGTTGAGATGTTTTTTCACCCGCGCCATGTCCAGCACCGGTATGCCTTCGGTTATGCAGATAATGGCGTCTATGCCCGCGTAGGCCGCTTCCAGTATGGAATCGGCCGCGAACGGGGGCGGGACGAATATAAGCGAGGCGTTGGCGCCGGTCTTTTCCATCGCTTCCTTTACGGTATTGAAAACGGGAACGCCGAGATGCGTCGTGCCGCCCTTTCCGGGGGTCATACCGGCAACTATCTTGGTACCGTATTCGAGGCACTGCTGCGCGTGAAAAGACCCCTGGGAGCCGGTTATCCCGTGAACCACCAGTTTGGAATTTTTATTCAGTATTATGGACATAGAACCTCCAAAGAGCAGACGATTAGAAGACTGGAAGATTGGAGGATTAGCTTAATAAGGAGCTCTTTGACTTCTAATCCCCTAATCTTCTGATCCTCTGTTCCTCCAATGCCTCCAACTCTTCTATTTCGTCTACGACTTCCATTCCTCCGGCTTGCCTCACTTGGCAAGCCCTACCGCTATTTGAGCCGCTTCCCAGGCGCTCTCGGCCTGGTGTATCTTGATCCCCGATTTGGCCAGGATTTCCTTGCCTTCACGGACGCGCGTTCCCTCAAGCCTGACCACGAGCGGCACGCTTATCTTCACGTTCCTGCTCGCCTCGACTATGCCGGAGGCGATATCGTCGCATTTCATTATGCCGCCGAAAATGTTCACCATAATGGCCTTAACCTTGGAATCTTTCAGTATTATCTTAAAGGCCCTGGTTATCTGCTCTACCTTGGCGCCGCCCCCCACGTCCAGAAAATTGGCCGCGTTGCCGCCCGCGAGCTTTATGGTGTCGAGCGTGGCCATGGCGAGGCCCGCGCCGTTCACCATACAGCCGATATTCCCGTCCAGGCCGATATAATTTATGCCTATGGCCTTGGCTTCCTTCTCTATTTCGGAGGATTCCCTGTCGGGCAGGGCCTCCATTTCCTTATGCCTGAAGCAGGCGTTATCGTCGGTTATTATCTTCGAATCTATGGCTATGAGCTTTTTCTGCTTCGAAATGACCAGCGGGTTTATTTCCACCAGGCTGGCGTCGTAATCGGTGAAGACCTTCACGAGTTTTTTGGCGAATTCCGTGAATTCGCAGAAAAGCTCTTTGGGTATGGCCAGACTGAAGGCGAGTTCCCTGGCCTGGAAATCCAGGAGTCCCGCTTCCAGGTCTACGGGTATCTTAACTATGAGCTCGGGCTTATTTTTGGCCAGCTCCTCTATGGACATGCCGCCCTCTTTCGAGGCTATAAGCACGGGCCTCGAGGTTTTCCTGTCCATGATGACCGAAATATAAATTTCCCTTTCTATGTCCGTGCCCGCCTCCACCAGCACTTCCTCCACGGTCAGCGCCTGGCCGGCGGTCTGGTGGGTCACCATCTTCATGCCCAGCATATTCTTCGCGAATTCGCGGGCTTCGGCCTCGTTCCCGGCCAGCTTCACTCCGCCGGCCTTGCCCCGTCCGCCGGCGAGCACCTGCGCCTTGACAACGCAGGGAAAGGAATCTATTTTTATTTTATCCGGACTTTCCCCTATTTTCACCACTCCAAACCTTCTGGCCGTCGGTATGCCGTATTTCACAAAAACATCTTTGCCTTCGTACTCAACCAGTTTCATAACGCCTCCGTTAAAGTTAACGAGCAAGACCAGCCGGGCAAGCGGGAAAGCAATACAAGTTCGCGAGTTTAAAGAACTTAGTTTAGAGTAATTTAGCTTAGAGAACTTAGTTTAAAACTCTCAACTCTAAACTCTTTACGCTTTACTCTTGACTCTTTACTCTTCACTCTTTACGCTTCGTCTTGCTCTCTCGCTTATCTCGCTTTTTTGCTTTCTTGCCTGTTTCGCTCTCTTGCTTGCTTTGCTTTCATGTCCGCCTGCGCTTGATAAACCGTCTTGATAATTTGTAGGATAAATTAAAGAGCTCTTTCAATTATTCTAGTAAATATTCAGGCCAAGAGGAAACCATGAACAAACAAGCCGGAAAAAAAATCCATATAAAAAAGAAAAAATTATCCGTGATCAAATTCGCGGGCGACAGCGGCGACGGCATGCAGGTGGTCGGCACGCAGTTCGCGAACGCCACGGCCATGAGCGGCAACGACCTGAGCACTTTGCCCGACTACCCGGCCGAGATAAGGGCTCCAAGCGGCTCCCCGGGCGGCGTCAGCGGTTTTCAGATAGCCTTCGGAGACGATTCCGTTATGACACCGGGAAGCAAGACCGAGGTGCTCGTGGCGATGAATCCGGCCGCGCTGACCGTAAACCTCAAGCACCTGGAGAAAGGCAGCATAATAGTCGCCAATTCGGACGCTTTCACCCCGGACACGCTTAAAAAGGCCGGTTACGAAAGCAATCCCCTCGAGGACGGCTCCCTTTCCAACTACAGGATAATAAGCGTTCCCGTCAACAGCATGGTGGAAATAACCCTTAAGGACTCCGGGCTGCCGAAAAGTCAGATCCTTAAATGCAAGAATTTTTATGTGCTCGGGGTAATTTACTGGATGTACGACCTTTCCCCGGAAACCACGGTTAAATGGCTGGAAAGCAAGTTCAAGAAAACCCCCGAGATAGCCAAAGCCAATGTCATGGTCCTGGAAGCCGGCTACAACTACGCGGAAAACACCGAGATATTCGACGCTAAGTTCAACGTCGAAAAAAGCGCCGTTTCCAGGGGCAGATACAAGAACGTCACCGGCAACGAGGCGGCGGCTTACGGACTTATAGCGGCGGCCAAAAAACTGGGCAGAAAACTCTACTACGGCTCTTATCCCATAACTCCAGCTACGGAGATCCTCCAGACGCTCGCGAAATACAGAAGCGAGGACATAGTGGTTTTCCAGGCCGAGGACGAAATAGCCGCGGTCTGCTCCTCGATAGGAGCTTCTTTCGCCGGTTGTCTCGGCTCAACCGGCACCAGCGGACCCGGTCTTTCCCTGAAAGCCGAAGCCCTGGGCCTGGCGGCAATAACGGAACTGCCGCTCGTGGTGATAGACGTGCAGAGAGGCGGCCCTTCCACCGGCCTGCCCACAAAAACCGAACAATCGGATCTTTTTCAGGCGATATTCGGCCGGCACGGCGACAGTCCCCTGATAGTTCTGGCGGCCACGAGCCCCGCGGACTGTTTCGACACGGTTTACGAAGCTTCCAGGCTTGCGGTGAAATACATGACGCCGGTAATAGTGCTGAGTTCGTCCTATCTGGCCAACGGCTCCGAACCTTTGCGAATACCCGAGAACGATTCGCTGAAGCCTTTCGAACTCACCCCCCTTCCCGCGCCGGACAAGTTTCAGCCTTATCTCAGGAATGAAAAAACCCTTTCGAGGCCCTGGGCCTATGCCGGACTGAAAGGCTATGAACACCGCCTGGGAGGGCTGGAAAAAAGCGGCGAAACGGGCCAGATAAGCTATGACCCGGACAATCACCAGAAAATGACCGACGCAAGAAGAGAAAAGATAAACAGGGTCAAAGCCGAAATCCCGCCTACGGCGGTGACCGGAAAAGAAAAAGGCGGCATGCTGGTGCTCGGATGGGGCTCGGCCTACGGGGCCGTAAGGACCGCCGTGGACGAAGCCGCTAAGGAAGGCCTGGAAATTTCCGCGGCCAACCTGAAATTCCTGAATCCGCTTCCGCCGGACCTCGGGAAAATACTGAAAGATTTCAAGAAGGTGCTGATACCGGAGGAAAACGACGGCCAGCTGGCTTTCCTGATAAAAGCGAACTTTCACATCGAACCCGTGTCTTACACCAAGAGCAAGGGCCAGCCCCTTAACGCGGAAGAAATACTGAACGCCATAAAGAAGAACATATAAAGGGAGAATAGAATGGAAAACAATAAACTTGCAGCGAAGCAGTCTCCGA
>PEXN01000011.1:0-7228 GCA_002774685.1 Elusimicrobia bacterium CG08_land_8_20_14_0_20_51_18
TCCGCTTTCACTCCTCGCTTAATTTCTCAAGTTCTTAATCACTTTGCATCTTGTTCTTGTGACCTGTGACTTGAGACCTGAGACTTGTTTTAAGGAACTTTTATGAGCGTATCGTCACATCTTACGCCGGAACCGGAGCGGCGGCTCTGGGTCATATACGGGAATATGAGCCGCGCGACGGAACGGGCCGACATGAAAATAGGGGCTTTGACGGCTTTCGCCGCGGCCCAGATGGCGCTTGTCAAATTCATAACTCCGGACGGCCCGATGAGCCGGGCCGCCATCCTGCTGCTGGCCATGGTACTGCCGCTCGGCGTCTTCGCCTTTTCCTCCTTGAGCGAAACGCGGAGCAAACTCCCTCTTATCGAGCCCGCCAAAGAAAAAGGCAGGGAGGACGATTTGCTGACTTCGGTCAATGATATAGCTAAATATCCCCTGAGCGAGCTCATTCTCCGTTTGGACCGTTATCTTGGCGGAGGGATAACGGCGACGCAATACCACGAAGACATAGTGGGGCTGATAGTGTTCAACGCCAGAATAGCGGTGCGCAAACAGCGTCTTTTCCGGACCGCCTGCGTTATTACCGTTCTCGCCCAGTTATGCCTGCTCATCCAGCTCATCCTGGGCTAACCTGCCTGCCGGCGCGCAAGTTGCAACTCATCGTCAGGCAGGCAAGTCACAGGTCTCAAGTCTCAGGTTACAAGCGGGATCAGCGTGAAAGTTCTCTGAAGCCAGTTATTGAGAGATTAAGCAATTAAGGCGCTTCTAATGTTTCTGCTCTCTTGGTTTCTATTCTCTCAATCTCTTAATTTCTATTATCTACTTACTACTCTTCTCCCGTACCTGTTTTCTTCCCCGGTACAGCTTTCTCATCCCGTCGAAAAAATATTTCCATTCCCCGAAAACGGCGGTTCGCTCCTCCGCGCTCATGACGGGGAGATATTTCCTGTCCGTTTCGAAAGCCTTCCACTCTTCAACCGGGCAGCCCGACTGGAGAGCCAGCGCCCTTCCCAGCCCGAGGGCGGTGGCTTCCGGATCCCTGAATCTCCGCACTTCGAGGCCGGTTATGTCTCCCTGAAACCGGAGCAGATAATCCAGGTGCGAAAGCCCGCCGGAAGCGACGAGGGAGGAAACAGGGAGTTTCTTCTTTATTTTTTCCAGGCCGTCGGCTATAAAAAAAGCTATTCCCTCCACGCTGGACCTTATCAGGTCGTTTATGCCGGCGGCCGGCGTAAAGCCGCTGAAAGTGGTGAGCGTGTCGTAATCCCAGTAAGGAGAGCCGATGCCTCCTATGGAAGGGAGCACAAACAGCCTGGTCCCTGATTTTTTTATGAGCGGCTCCAGGTCCTCTATCCTGAGATTAAGGTTGAATTTCAGGTTAAGCCACTGGAGGAAGGTCCCGCAGGAATTGACGGTGCTTTCGAGAAGATAATAATTGTTCTTTTCATCGGTAAAAGCCACGGAATTCAGCAATCCTCTTATCCTGATTATCTCCCGGCCGGTACCGGCCAGCAAAAAGGCCCCGGTGCCGTAATTTACCGCCGCCTTGCCTTTTTCCGCCGTGAAAGCCATGACGGCCGCCTGCTGGTCGCCTATTATCCCGCCCAGCGGCAATTCCCGGCCGCCGAAATTTATTTTAAGCTTTTTCTGAAAGGTCGGCACAACCTCGGGAAGAGCCGCCGCCGGAACGCCGAACAACTCCAGAAGACGGGGCTCCCATTTCATTTTTTTTATATTGAAAAGCAGGGTTCGCTGGGCCAGCGTGGGGTCTATGACGAAAAGCTTCCCGCCGGAAAGGTTCCAGAGCGCGTAGGTAGCCACGGAACCGACGGCGGCCCTTCTCTCCGCGAAGGCACGGGCCACTTTTTCTTCGTTCTCGGCGCAGAATTTTATCTTCGGAGCGGAATAATAGGGCGTCTTGTAAAGTCCGGTAAGGGAATGTATTTCGGAATTCGAGATTTTCAGCCGGGCTACCAGTTCCCTGGCCCTGCCGTCCTGCCAGCTTATTACCGGGGTCAGGGGGACACCGGTAATTTTATCCCAGATGACGAAAGTGGACCTCTGGCAGGCGACGCCGAAGGAGATTATTTCTCCGTCCCCGGCTTCCCGCAGCGCCGCTTCAAGGGCGCTTTTACAGGCCTCTATCAGTTTCGCCGCGTCATACTCCACACGGTCCCCTTCGTATGACGGATTCAGCTCTTTTTTGGAAATGGCCTCTATTTTCCCTTCGCTCCCGAGCAGAAGCGACCTTACCGAGGAACTGCCGAAATCGGTGACGAGAAAATATTTTTTCATCCGGCCGCCTTCTTAGCGGCGTTAAGCCGCTGCAAAAAAACGGAAACAAGGCCCGTTTCCAACGGGCAAGGAGGTGGCCGGGTCATAGCTCTTTTTTCCTGGAAATTTCGGAAACTATCTGCCAGGAGACCGAGGCGGAGCTTTTTATTTCCTTTTTCAGCTCTTCTCCCACTTCGGGATCTTTAAGCAGGTCCATTATGGCCTGCACCGTGGGCTTAAGTGTTTTTTCGTACACTCCGCCCTCTTTCAAAAGTCCTATTATCCTTTCCCGGTCCCTGAATTCCAGTTTTTCCTTTTTCTCTATTTTCAGCTTTAAGCCGTCCTTCTCTAAGGAAATAACCCCGTCCCGGAAAAATTTTTCCAGTTTTTTTTCGCAATCCGATATTTCAGACTTTACCGCCTTAAGCTTTTCCTGAAGCTCGGCGTACCTGAGCGCGGTTTCCTCCAGCTCTCCGCCGGCTGAAACGTTTTTTTTCGGGGAGGGGAACGCTCCTTCGAAAACCGGGCAACCGGCCTTGAAATCGCAGAAATTGCACTGGAACTCGCCGGGATTGGCCTCGAATTTAGCGGAATTTATATTCTCCACCACGCCCAAAGCCCTTTCCCAAAACTCGCCTATCTCCTTATCCCCGGCGCGTTCGAAGGCCACTTCTTTCAGGGTTTCCACGTAATAATACAGCATGCCGTCCACAACTAGCTTTTTCACTTTTTCGCCCAGTTTTTCGGCGGCTTTTTCCCTGAGCACGGGATCAAGTTCCGCTATCTTCTGGTACAGATAAAGCTGGTCGGAATTCCTTTTCCCCGGCTTGCCGGTCTTATAATCCACTATCTTTATCCTGCCGCCGCCCAGGTATTCGATCTTGTCCGCGATGGTTATGACCCTCACGCCGTCCACGTCGACATAGGCGGTGTATTCGCACAAAAAGGGCAGTTTGGTCTCTTCCCCGTGCCGGGCGTGATATCTTTCCAGTATTTTTTTGCCCTTTTCCAGGTCCTGCCTTTCTTTTTCCTCGTCCGCGTAACCCTTTTCCAAAAAAGTCTTCAGCTTCCAATCCTGCTCGAAAGACGACTTCAGTTCCTCGATCGGCGGCACGGGAAGCCGCGAATGGAAAAACTCCAGTGCCTTGTGCACGCTGTGCCCCAGGGCGAAATAGGATTTAGGCTTTTCCGGAAGCTTGTCCACATATTTGAATTTGTATTTAAGGGGACATTCCCGGTACATGGACATCTTGGAATAGGAAAAAAGGAATTTCCCGCCGGCGCGGGATTTGGGAAATCTCCCGCCGTCGCCGGCCGTCGCCGCCGGTTTTTTTTCGAACATGCTCCCCTGAAAAAGTCCGTCTTCACTCATATTTTAAGAGCTCCATTATTTTATTTTCAGTTCCGCCGGAATCTATGGAAGTAAGCACCCTGCCCACGGCCGGGGCGTAATAGGAAACGAGGCCGTAGCCGGCCGCCTGATTTACTTCGACTATCTTCACGCAGTTGCCGAACTCCCCGGCTTTGACCTTTATCTTAACGCCGGTTTCGGAAATTTTATAATAGACGCCCGGGTCTTTGTAGGATCTCCACTCAATCCCTTTTTTAACCGGATACCTTATGAGGGGCGTTTTTTCCTTGCCGCGGCTTTCCACGAAAACCAGGTCCTTAAAGCCGTATTTGCGCTCGTGCCTGTCCACGAGTCTTCTGCCGGCGTAGAGCGAATATTCCGCCCGGGCCGTATCTTTGTCCCTGGCTTTTATGAAAATATTTTCCCTGGCGTTTTTGCCCTGGCTCTGGCTGTCGCCGTAATACCATTTGCTCACTTTATCGACAGGGAAATAATCCGGGCAGACGAAAACCCTGGTATAGGCGGGATCGTGAAATTCGCTTTTCGGATAATCCCTGACCAGCTTCTCGAAGATTTCGGCCGAGCGGGCGCACATTTCGAATTTCTCCGAATAGATGAGGGCCGCCCTGTACAGGGCGATGTCGGCCACGGCGTCATCGGGATTTTTTTCGGCGAAGGCCTCGTAATACTGGGCCGCTTTTAAAAGCTGGTTTTCTTTCTGAAGCTGTTCGGCTTCCCTGAAATAGTCTTTGGAACAGGAAACCGCGAACAAAGCAATCAAAGGCAAAATCAGCCATGTTTTAAGTATTTTTTCCGCCTTTGCCATTAGGAGTTATTCTAACAAATTTTATTTCTCTTTGCTTACTTTTTGGCTTATAAAACCAATTTTTGTATAATTACCTTCATAAGCCCCCATAGCTTAATGGATAAAGCACCTGCCTTCTAAGCAGATGATCCAGGTTCGATTCCTGGTGGGGGCAGTCATCTTTTTAGGGATAAAACTTTAATCTCTATTCTCTAATCTCTATTCTCTCGTCTCTGCTATGGGTCTTTAGTCCTATCCGGTCAAAGGCAATTTATACCTTGCGCGCCCGCTTCGCCAGTTGTAGAATATTAGTTATGAAAAACATTACGCTTAAAGCGGTTTTAACTTTGTTCGTAACGCCTCTCGTTTTTACTCTCTGCGTCTCGGCCCAGTCAGCCCTGGAACAGGCCCAGGGCGCGGCCTCGGCCCCTTCCCGCGCTTTTGACGGTCAAAGCAAAGGCGGCTCTTCCCTGAAAGCCGATTTGCCGGAAGTAAAAGGTTCCGAATCGGCGGTTAAAGGCGACGAAGCTCCGCCGGAGAAAAAAGAAGGGTTTTTGTCGAAATTAGGGAAAGACATGAAAGATAATAAGATGGGCTACATGACCATAGTAGGAATGGGCGCTTTGTTCGGCCTGCTCGCCTTCGGAACAGGCGGAGCGGCTCTCATAGGCGCCGGAGTAGTGCTCCTTTTTACGGCGCTCACCAGGATGAGCTTCTACGGGGCTATTTAAGCGCTACGGTTCTTCTTCTAAACTATCCACCGAGTAAACATAAAGCTCGGTGGATTTTTCTTTCCAGGCGTCGCGGGCCAGGCCCGCTTTCTCGTAACAGAGCGAAGAAAGGAAGTCTTCCTTCCCGGAAAAATGTTCCCAGACCTGCGGGAGATAAGTGCCGGACCTCGCGCCCTTTTTAACGTAAACCCCGTGTATTTTCTCCCTTACTTCCTCGTAACTTCCGACTTTCTTCAGAGGCGAGAGAATGGAAATTTCCACCCTGATTTTCCCCAGTTCTTCCGGCGAAACGGGCTCGAACCTGTCGTCCCGAAAAGCGGCGTTATAGGCGTATTCGCAAACCGCGTCGAGAAGCAGGGAATGGGGGGACATGGTCCCGATACAGCCCCTCAGCTCCCCTCCGCGGGTCAGGGTGACGAAAACCGCGGCCGGAACATTGAAGTTCACCACGTCGGATTTTATTTCCGGGATTTTTCTGCCGTTTTTCAGATAATAGCTTACCGACTTTCTCGCGTAAGACAGCAATTCGGCTCTCTCTTCTTCGCTTAAAGCTATCTTGCCG
Organism: Elusimicrobia bacterium CG08_land_8_20_14_0_20_51_18; assembly: GCA_002774685.1. Classification (GTDB taxonomy): domain Bacteria; phylum Elusimicrobiota; class Elusimicrobia; order Elusimicrobiales; family UBA9959; genus 0-14-0-20-51-18. The sequence goes on from PEXN01000011.1 coordinate 5,724, forward strand.
CTTTTTTCTCCTACGCCGGTAAAAACTCCGGCGGCGTACCCCACCACGCTTTCGACGTCGCCCGAAACGTCGCCCGAATTAGTGTAATCTACGAGGCTAAAATTCCCGCAGCCGGCGGCCAGGCACGCCTCCGCCCCGGCGACCATGGGTGAAAAGCCGCAGGCGGCGGTATCCATCTCGTTCCTGAATTTTTCCAGCAACAGCTCGTTGGCGGCGTAAAAAAATGAAAGGTCCCCGTTGGCGACGGCTATCTTATAGGCTTCCATAAGGGCCCGGTCGGAAATAAGGGCGGTTTCCTGCGGGGGATAATGGGAGAGGTCCGAGGAGATCACGAGCAGGGTTCCCGGCTCCCTGAGCAAAGCCCCGGCGGCCCGCCCCGCCTCTTTAAGCGACTCCATGTCGCATGAATTGGCGACCACGGGGACCAGTTTAAACTTGTTTCCCCTCAGATACTGGAGAAAAGGAAGCTGTACTTCTATGGAATGCTCCCGCTCGTGCGCGAGGGGGGAATCCTCGAAAAAACCGGAGGCTAAAAGCTTTCCCGTCATGACGGAATCTATTTCCACTTCCCCGTAAGGCGTGGAAAATGCGCCGCTCTTAAGAGTGGCGCATTTTTTAAGAGGCATCGTGTGCCCGGTTCCCATGATAATTACGGTTTTGAAATCCGCCTTGCCCAGGCAGGAATAGGCCTTCGCCGCCGTTCTCCCGGAAAACACATAACCGGCGTGGGGAGCCAGCAGGCCCTTTATCTGCGGATATTTTTTTTCCGGTTCTTCGAAAACGGACTTAAAATAGTCGTTCAGCTCTTTTTTGTCAGCCGGGTAAAATTTCCCGGCCACGCCGGCTTCCCTCTTCATAGAATCCTCCAAAACCGCTTTCCCTTCATTTTATAAAATTTCGTTCTTCTTTCCTCCGCCGCTCTCAAGTTACCTCTCTATTTTTTGCCTTTCTTCTTCCCCTTGTGCTAAAATATACCTAATCGCGGTGGTTGTAGCTCAAAGGTTAGAGCGCTCGGCTGTGGCCCGAGAGGTTGCGGGTTCGAGTCCCGTCAGCCACCCTTCTACTTCGCGCTGTACTTAACGTCAGCGCTTCGTAGGAATAAATTCTACACGACGCGAAGTGGAAGCTCCTGCGAAGCTTCAGCGAAGCAGAGCAGAACCATAAACATGTTTTTTGTCTACATCCTAACCAGTCTACAAGACCCTCAAAAAATTTACATCGGCAAGACTTCCGATTTGAACAAGCGTTTATCCGAACATAACAGGGGCGAATCACAATACACAAAAACCCACGTTCCCTGGAAAATAGAAACTTACATAGCTTTTGCCGATGGAAAATCTGCGGAATGTTTTGAAAAATACCTTAAATCAGGCTCCGGTTTCGCCTTTCTAAAAAAACGATTGCTTCCAAAATAATCCCGTCAGCCACCCTTCTACTTCGCGCTGTACTTAACGTCAGCGCTTCGTAGGAATAAATTCTACACGACGCGAAGTGGAAGCTCCTGC
>PEXN01000011.1:7270-12157 GCA_002774685.1 Elusimicrobia bacterium CG08_land_8_20_14_0_20_51_18
TTCAGAATAAACGGCTTATTGCGCGTCGTCGCTTTCGCGCCTTTTCAGCCATTTCCCCTATTATTTGCCATAAATCACGGTTTTTCAGCATGCCGCTATCCGCCCCGCCTCTATGGAGACTCGGCAACATAGCAAACTGCACTTTACTATTAGTTATATTTTTTGTAGACTATACATGACGGATCAGGCGGAGGACCCATGCTCGAGAAACCATTTGCGATACACAACAATACGGTAAAAAATGTCCCATTGGAATTCAGGCGGTATCTTTATCCCCGGATAGACTGGAAGTCCAATGCCATATGCGTGACCGGCGCGCGGGGCGTAGGAAAGACCACAATGCTCCTGCAGTATTACCACGACCATTATGCCGACGTTGAAAAATGCCTTTATATCTCCGCGGACAATCCCGAGGCGGCCGGGGAAGGGTTATTCAACCTGGCGTCCGAATACTTCAACTTCGGCGGCCAGGCCCTTATCATAGATGAAATACACAAATACCCGGACTGGCAGACGGAACTCAAAAACATCATCGACACTTTCAGGGGTAAGCAATTGCTGGTATCGGGAAGTTCCTCCCTTAACCTGAAGAAAGGGAAAGCCGACCTTTCGCGACGCTTTGCTTATTACGATTTGAAAGGCCTTTCTTTCCGGGAATACCTGGCGCTGAAAAGGAGCAAGACTTTTCCTGCGATTAAACTGGGCGACATGCTAAACGGCCATATTAAGCACGCCCAGGCCATATCAGCGCATGCGACCGTGCTCAGGGAATTCCGGGACTACCTCTCCGGAGGTTATTACCCATTCTTCCTGGAAAGCGAGTCCGCCTACCTGCAAAAAGTGCTGAACATAATTGAGAAGACACTCTACGAGGACGTGGCGGTAATCGGCAACATGAAACCGGCCAACATAACAGCCATAAAGAAAATTCTGTGGCTGATAGCCGGCGCCGCGTCTTTCGAGCCCAATATAGATAAATTGAGCCGGGAGCTGGGGATTTCCAAAGAATATGTATACCGCTACCTGGATTACCTGGAACAAGCCGGCATTGTCACCGCGCTGCGCTCCGGGGCAAAGGGCTACAAATTTTTGCGCAAGCCGGAAAAGCTTTACCTGGAAAACACCAGCCTTCTGGCCGCGGTAAACGGATCGCTGAAGCTGGAAGCCGAGCAGGGCGCGGTAAGAGAAACTTTTTTTATCAATCAGGTTTCCGTTACCGACCGCGTAACGACCGCGGAAAAAGGAGATTTCGCGGTGAACGGCTCGCTTATTTTTGAAATAGGAGGCAGCGGAAAAACTACAAAGCAGGTAAAGGGTGTGAAGAACTCCTATCTGGCGCTCGACAAGATGGAAATAGGCGCCGGCAACAGGATTCCGCTTTATCTCTTCGGGTTCTTGTATTGACGGGATATGACAAAAGGTACATTCATACTTTTAAAAGGCGACAAAATACTGGTGGACTCTAAACTACAGCGCTTTTGTGACGCACGCGTCCCGGAACATATCCGGGATAAGGTGCGGCTGATTCATCGCTGGCGGGAGAACTCTATTACGCTAATCGAAACGCGCCCATATTTTCAGGACCACTCACGTTGGACCGAATGCCCCATAGCGAAATTCACCTATACGCCGGCCGGGGAAAGCTGCGGCTTTACGGCGACAGGAATAACGGGCGGCTGCTGGGCGCGGAGATGCTCGGACCGCGCGCGGAACATCTGGCGCACCTGATCGCCTGGGCTATAGAAAAAAAGATGACCGCGGGGGAAATGCTGCGGATGCCTTTCTACCACCCGGTACTTGAAGAAAGCCTGCAGCTGGCGCTGGAGGACCTTTCCGCCAGATTAAGGGGAAAGAAACCCTGTGCCTGCGGCGAACGGCGTCCGGGAACCTGAACGGGGGGCAGCCTCCTCCGTAAACAAGTCTCCGTCACCGCCTCCGTAGTTTTCCTTATAATAAGGCGTAGAACTCCTAATTAACATTACGGGCGCATATAAGTAAACTAATCTGGAACCTGCAATTAACCGGGAGGAAAAATGCTGTTGAACATAAACAGTCTGACGGGGCGGATCATACTAGCCGCGGACGGCGAACTGGGAAAAGTGGACGAATTCTATTTTGACGACAGGGACTGGCAGATTCGCTACATGGTGGCTGAAACCGGCAACTGGCTGTTGAACCGCAAAGTGCTTATCGCTCCCGCGGCTTTTAAAAGGCCCGGCCCGGGGTCGGAACCTTTCGCGGTCGCCCTGACGCGGGATCGGGTGCGCAATAGCCCTGACATCGACACTAAAAAAACAGTTTCACGCCGGCATGAGCTGGAACTGCATCAATATTACTCCTGGCCGCCTTATTGGGGAGGCGGATTTTGTGCGGGCGGCAGCAGCGTTGGGATTACCTTCACACCCGCAATTGAGAAAAACGCAAAGACGGACGAAGAAGCCGCCGACCGGCAGGCCGCCGAAGACCCGCACTTACGCGGCACGCGGGCAGTCACGGGCTACACCCTCCACGCAACAGACGGCCCTCTCGGGCGTGTCGAAGATTACATAACCGACCTGGACGGCTGGAACATCCGCTACCTGGTGGTGGATACGGGCCTGCGGCTTCCCGGCAGGAAGGCGCTGGTTTCTCCTCACTGGATAAAGAGCCTGGTCTGGAAAACCTCCGAAATATTCGTGGACCTTACACAGGAAGCGATAAGGAAAAGCCCGGAATTCGACCCGGCGACGCCGGTCAGCGAAGACTATCAAAGCGCTATCTACGACCACTACGGGCGCCCCAGGCGGGAGCGCGTGCGCTAACTCCGGGCATAACTCCGTATAACGGAAAAAGAGGAACTGAGTATATAGTATGGAAAGTACACTAAGGAGGACTTATGAAAAAAAGCATGACCTTTGTATTGTTGCTGGCGCTGCCGGCTTTTACCGGCTGTTCTTCAGCGAGAAACAGCGCCGATCTTCAAAGACGGCTTGAGGCCTGCGAGGCAGGAAGCGCCGCGCTGCAGGCCGCTAACGCGGCTGAAGCGGTCCGGATCAAAAAGAACCGCCAGATCATAGAAACCAGCCTGAAGGCTGAAATAAGCTCGGGGCTGGCGCGGGTATCTGAATTGAAAGGACGCTTGTCGGTCATACTGGTGGATACGGTCCTTTTTAATTCCGGGGAAGCCGAACTGCTCCCTGCCTCCCGCAATGTGCTCGATAAGATCGGCGCTTTCCTGAAAGACATTCCCGACAAGGACATACGCATAGAGGGGCATACCGACAGCGTCCCCATAGGCGCAAAGCTTAAGTATACCTACCCCACCAACTGGGGCCTGTCTACCGCGCGCGCTACCGCAATTGCGCGCTATTTCCAGGAGGTCGTTAAGCTGGCCCCGGAGCGCCTTTCCGCCGTAGGGTACGGCAAATACCGCCCCATAGCCGACAATGACACCGCGCAGGGAAGGGGCCTGAACCGCCGCATAGAGATACAGATAGTAGCGCCGGAGTAACAAGGGCTACAGGTCATATCACCGGAGCGGTCAGTCCTCTAAAGGGGACGATTGGCATTATTGTGATATCCAGGGAACTGCTGTATGGGCGATAAAAACACTTCCGCCAATTTCGGCTCGGTGATCTCGGTGCGCGGCAGCGTGGTGGATGTACGCTTTGACGCGCATCTGCCCGCCATCTATTCGCTGTTGCACGCGATGGAGGGGAAGATCGCTATAGAGGTTTTAGCGCAGCTTGACGCGCGCACCGTGCGCGGCATCGCGCTGACACCAACCCAGGGCCTGGCGCGCGGCATGGCGGTGGAGGACACCGGCGGGCCATTGAAGACCCCGGTCGGCAGGGGAATTCTTTCGCGGATGTTCGACGTTTTTGGAAACGCTATCGACCGACAGACGGCGCCGACGGATGTGCAATGGCGCACAGTCCATCAGTCACCCCCAGAGATGGCGCGGCGCTCCACCAAATCCGAGGTATTTGAGACCGGGATCAAGGTCATAGATGTGTTGGTGCCGCTTGAGCGCGGCGGTAAAGCGGGCCTGTTCGGCGGGGCGGGCGTGGGTAAGACGGTACTGCTTACCGAAATGATCCACAACATGATCGGGCAGCAGAAGGGCGTAAGCATTTTTTGTGGTATCGGCGAACGTTGCCGCGAAGGCGAAGAGCTTTACCGCGATATGAAAGAAGCGGGCGTACTGCCGAACATGGTGATGGTGTTCGGGCAGATGAATGAACCGCCGGGCAGCCGGTTCCGCGTGGGCCACGTCGCGCTGACTATGGCCGAGTATTTCCGGGACGATGAACGCCGCGATGTTCTGCTGCTTATTGACAATATTTTCCGTTTTATCCAGGCAGGCATGGAGGTTTCCGGCCTTATGGGCCAGATGCCATCGCGCCTGGGTTATCAGCCGACCATGGGCACGGAGCTGGCGCGGCTGGAGGAGCGCATAGCCAACACCGACACCGGCGCGATCACGTCCATCCAGGCGGTGTATGTGCCGGCGGACGATCTGACCGACCCGGCGGCGGTTCACACGTTTTCGCATCTCTCGGCATCTATCGTGCTTTCACGTAAGCGTGCGAGCGAGGGACTTTACCCTGCTATCGACCTTCTGCAATCCAGTTCCAAAATGGCCACATCCGGTATTGTCGGGGAACGGCATTATCTTCTGGCGCAGACGATCAGGCGCACACTCGCGCAGTATGAGGATCTCAAGGATGTCATCGCCATGCTCGGCCTGGAGCAGCTGTCTCCGGATGACCGCAAGGTGGTTGCACGCGCCCGGAAGCTGGAACGGTTCCTCACCCAGCCTTTTTTTACGCCAGAACAGTTCAGCGGCATAAAGGGGAAACTGGTCAGTCTTAAGGACTCTCTTGACGGCTGCGAGCGGATATTGCG
>PEXN01000088.1 GCA_002774685.1 Elusimicrobia bacterium CG08_land_8_20_14_0_20_51_18
AATTTCCAGGTGTCACATCCCATCTCCTATAAGTCTTGAGGAAGGGATAGTCCCTTACGACGCTTTTAAAGGCAAAAGGGACAAGTCTCAGGTCACGTGTCACAAGTAAAATCAGCGTGAAAGCGATACAAGCAAGAGAGCAAGACAACCGGGCAAGCGGGAAAGCAAGGCGAGCAAGTTTAGAGCAATTCAGTTTAGAATAATTTAGTTTATAGAACTTAGTCTAAACTCTTCACGCTTTACGTTTTACGCTTCCTGCGTTGTTACTTGTGACTTGCAACATGGAACTCCTGAATTCCTCAACTGAGGAATTCAGGCTAGTTCAGGGTCTGCCTGAAACGTTTATAGGCCGCCGCGCCGCCCGCGACGGCCATCAGCGAAAGCGCCGATAAGTTGGACGTAAAAAGGTACCTGGTACCTTTTTACGTTTTTCCGCGACATACAGCTGGTCGTTTGTAGAGCATAGCTCTCGTTACGACACCATGCACAGCATGGTCGCCTTATTTTACCGCGACATAGGAGTGTCGCGGTGGTCTGCTATAACATTTAAGGCAGCAAACAGTATACAGCACACAGGAAACGAAAGGCGCTGGGGGAGCCATGAAAGAGATTATTCCGGCGGAAATAATAAGCAGAAAGATCTTTTTTATCCGGGGATTCAAGGTAATGTTCGACGCGGATCTGGCCCGGATGTACGGCGTTCCGACAAAATCTCTTAATCTTGCCGTTAAAAGAAATGCGGCGAGATTTCCGGAGGATTTCATGTTCCGCTTGACGGCGGAGGAGGCTTGTAACTTGAGGTTTCAGATTGAAACCTCAAGATGGGGCGGGCGCCGCCATCTTCCCTACGCTTTTACCGAACAAGGGGTGGCAATGCTATCCACCGTGCTTAAAAGCGACAGAGCGATAGAAGTCAATATTTCCATTATGCGGGTATTCGCAAAGATGAGGAACATGCTTCTCGCCAATAAAGAGCTTTCGGAAGAACTTAAAAAACTTGAAAACAAGGTCGAAAAACACGATAAAGAAATTCAGACCATATTTGAAGCTATCCGCCAATTGATATCTGAGCCGGAGAAACCCAGAAAGCGAATCGGCTTCACGGCCGGCGGATAAACCAATCCCGGAGGTGTTCAAATTTATGGAGAACGGAACCGTTCTTATCGGGGTTTTGAAAAGCCGGCGGGACCTGGACATCCTGCTTGAAAAACTGTGGTACAGGATACCGCTGGTTTACGCCCCTAAAAGGAAAGCCGCTTACGCCGCCTTCTACGAACCGGAAAAGGCCGGGCGGAAAGGCCTTATCCGCTATTACGGCGAGATAAAGAACGTGGAAACGGCAAAAAGGGCGGAACTTATTCCGGAAGAGCCGGAGCACCCGATGGCGCAGGAACCGTATCTCAGGATAAATTTCCATTCCATAAACCGGCTGGCTAAACCCGTGATCAACGCCAACAATATGCGTATCTCCTTCGCCTTTACCTGTCTCAGCAGGCTGCTTTCGGCGAAAACTATGGCGGAACTGCTGGGGATAAATCCCATAGAGGAACTGATAGGTTCCGGACTGGAAAGGAGGAAAATGCTCTTTTCCAGGGAACATCTCGTTCTCCTGCGGAACGGGAGAAGATACCGGCTGGATTTCGCTTTTTTCGGGGAAAAAGGCAGGCTGGACGTGGAATGCGACAGCGAAAAATAGCATTCGCTTAAAAAACAGCGTATCTCCGACAAAAAGAGGGACGGGATACTCAAAAAAGGAGGATGGACGGTCCTGAGGCTCGGAGAAAAGGAAATAATGGAGGACATGAAGCTATGTCTGGATAAGATAAGGAAAAACGCCGAAAAACTCGGCGGACAATAAAAGTCTCAGGCCACAAGTCTCAAGTCACAAGTAACAGAAACAAGTTGCAGGTCTAAAGGCACAGGGCACAAGTTAAAAAGTGCAAAAAGCAAAAGGGCAAAAGCAAAAAGACTCAGTCTCAAGTCAGGCGCAGAGAACGAGGGAGGCTTGAAAAGCCGGTATGTTCCGGGACTATGCCGGCTTTTCAAGGTTTTCTCCCAGGGCAAAGATCAATCCGCGTGACCTCCCTTCTCCGCTTTTTCCACGCCGTGATGAGCGCCGCCGTGGACGGATTTTACCACGCCTTCCACGTAGTGCATGAAAACCACGTATTCCCCGACGTAAGCGCGGCCCTTTTCCATGCTTTGCGGCGCCTCTTTCGAGGCCAGCCGGAGGGTTTCGAATTTCTCCTTTATCTTTTCTTCGGCGTGACGGCCTATCTTAGCGGCGAGAGCGCTTATATCCCCTTTTTCTATGGCGGCGTCCAGGTCGGAGATTATCTTCTCCGGCTCGCCGGTCTTGAGACCGGTGTATGGTTCGCCTTCGCCGGCCCGGTGGACGCGCACGAGGGTCTCGAAAAACCACAGGTCCGCCAGCTCCGCGGCCCTCCCTCCCAGTTTCCTCACTTCAAGCGCCTTGGCGAAGGCCTCTTTTATCAGGGCCCCGTCACCGGCCTGAACCCACACGAGCGCGCCCTTGGGGTCACCTTTTGCCAGCGCCTCTCGCGCCGCCTTGACCACCGGGCCGTTCATGGTGTCGCAGTGAGCCGAAGCCCAGCCGGACAGCAACACGGCCAGAGTTAACGCCATTACTATTTTTTTCATTTCACCCTCCCTGTCTGATACCTTCTTCCCTCTTTTACACCGAAATATTCCCCGCGCCTCGCGTTACGCCCGACGCGGCCGATGACTCCGCGCCCCTAGTCGAGGGTCTGCCTGAAACGGGCGTAGGCGAGAGACGCCGCAGAGACGGCCATCAGGAAGAGCGCCGATAAATTAGAAATGAAAGCGGCCGGGTCTCCCCCTTTAAGCATTATATTGCGCAGCAGGGAGGTAAAGTAATACAGCGGGTTCAGGTATACGGCAGGTTTGAGCAAAACCGGCATATTTTCCACCGGGTACATTATCCCGCTCATCAGCACCGCCGGGAAGAGGAAAATAAACCCGCCCATCATGGCCTGCTGCTGGTTCTTTGAGATAGTGGAGATTAACGTTCCTATGGCCACCGTGGTTATGACAAAAGCCAGCGACGCGACGAAAAGCTGCCAGAGCTGGCCCTTTACCGGGACGCCAAAGAGCAGGAACCCCGCCGCGATGACCAGGGCGGCGTTCGCCAGGCCCAGAACCACGTAGGGGATGGTCTTTCCCAAAAGTATCTCGTGGTTTTCCAGGGGAGCGGATACTATGGTCTCGAAAGTGCCTGTCTCCCTCTCTCTGGTAAGAGACATGCTGGTCAGTATTATGGTCACCAGACACACTATCATCCCCATAACGCCCGGCACCATGAACATCGGGGATTCCATTTCCGGATTATAAATTATCCGCACGTCGAAACCGAAAGGCGGCGAGGAAGCCTCAAGCCCCGCGTCGGCGGCCGCGTGCGCGGCGAAGATATTCCTGGCATAAGCCTCCACGCTGCGGGCTCTCGTCACGCTGGTGGCATCCACAAGCAGTTGCACCATTCCCCGGCCCCTCGCGGCGGCCCGGGCAAACCCTTCAACCGGAAAAACCAGCACGGCGTCGGCCTTTCCGGAAACTATAAGACCGGACGGGTCCCGCGCGCGACCGGGGTCGGCCGGGACGAACCAGCCCGAAGAGATAAAACGCCGCGTCAGACCGGCGGCCGCGACGTCCCCGGGGGAATAGACCGCCGCCAGCTTGATGTTCCTTATCTCGCTCGACAGCGCCAGCCCGAAAACGGCCATCTGTATCATCGGCATAACGAAAAGAATGAGCTTCATCCTCGGGTCCCGCAGGGCCTGGGCGAATTCCTTCCTGATAAAAGCCTTAAGCGTGCGTTTCATGGTTCCAGGTCCCTCTTGAACTTTTTAAAAGCGGCGGCCAGCAGAGCGGCGCTAAGGGCGGCCAGCGCCAGCAGGGGCACGGCCAGGTCAGCCGCGCCGGCGCCGCGTATAGTTATGCCGCGCGCTATCTCCATGAACCAGCGCGGCGACAGGATCATGGTGAAATACCTGAAAAAAACCGGCATACTCTCTATGGGGAAAATGAAGCCGGAGAGCAGCAGCGAGGGAAGCAGACCGCTTATCATGGAGAGCTGCATGGCCAGCTGCTGCTGGCGCGTCACCACGGAGATCACTATACCCTGCGAGAGCGCCGACACTATAAACAGCAGGGTTCCGCCCAGGAAAAGCGGGATACCGCCGCGGAAAGGCACGCCAAAGCCGAAGCGGGCCACCAGGTTGACGAATAAGACTCCGCCCAGTATGAGAACGACATAAGGCGCTATCTTGCCGGCTATTATTTCGGCGGGCTTCAGCGGGGTGGATAGTAAAAGTTCCATGGAGCCGTTTTCCCATTCCCGCGCCACGGTGAGCGCGGTCATCAGTATGGAAAGCAGGCCGATGATAATAACCGCGAGCCCCGGGATGACGAACCAGCGGCTGTTGAGCTCGGCGTTGTACATATACCGGGCCTTTAGCGGTACCGGGTCGGACCGGGTGACCCCGCCGAATTTACGCAGCGCCGCCTCGCTTATGCCGGGCAGGTAACCCAGTACGGCCATGGCCTTGGAATTATCGGTGCCGTCCGCCACGAACTGGGCGCGCGCCAGGGCGCCTCGGCCCACATCGCGTCCAAAACCGGGCTCTATGAGCAGGGCGGCCGAAAATTTATCCGAATCCAGGCCGGTAATGGCGCGGGAGGGGCTAGAGACGGCCGAAGGGATGAAATAGCCGGAACTATCGAAAACGGAGACCAGTTGGCGAGAAACGCGGGAATTGTCCCTGTCGTACACGGCCAGCTTCAGGTTCTTAACGTCGAAATCTATGGCAAAACCGAAGAACACCACCAACAGCACCGGCAGGCCCATCACAAGAACGAGAGTGAACGGGTCGCGCATTATATGCATGACTTCCTTACGGGCCACGGCCGCGGAGCGATGGATATCGAAACCGTTCATCTTTCCGCCCCCTCTATCAGGCGTATGAACACATCCTCGAGCGAAGGCTTGATAAGCCCGGCGGACGCGGATACCGGCAGGCCGGCCAGCGCGGCGGACAGGGCGGCCTGATCGCGGAAAGCCGCGTGCCAACGCATGCCGTGCGGCGAAAACTCCAATAAGCCCGGGGCTTTTTTCAACGCTGAAATGAATTCCCCCGCTTCGGCGCCTTTAAAGTCCAGTTCCGTCATAGGGCCGGGGAACGCCCCTCGTTTCAACTCTTCGGGGGAACCGAGGGCAATAAGGCGGCCGGCGCGCATCAGGGCAATGCGGCCGCATTGCTCCGCCTCGTCCATGTAATGAGTGGTAACTATAACCGTCTTGCCCAAGCCGGTAATTTTATGGATTAACGCCCAGAAACGCGCGCGGGAGCCAGGGGAAACTCCGGAAGTCGGTTCATCCAGGAACACAATTTCCGGATCGTGCAGCATGGCGGACGCCAGGGCCAGTTCCTGTTTAACGCCGCCGGGCAGAGAAGCGACCATGGTGGACAGGGGCCGGTCGAAGCCTATAAGTTCAAAAAGCTCGCGCCGGCGTTTCGCGGCGTAACGCGGTTCCATTTTCCTCAGACCGGCGGCGAAATCCAGGTTCTCACCCACCGTGAGGTCGTTGTAAAGCGTGAACTTCTGCGACATATACCCGACTATCTTCTTAATGCTCTTGCCGCCGTCGGAAAAATCCAGGCCGCCTACCAGAGCCGAGCCGGAAGAAGGGACGAGCAGGCCGCAGAGCGTCCTTATGGCGGTGGTCTTGCCCGCCCCGTTGGCGCCGAGAAAGCCGAAGATCTCCCCGCGCGCCACGCTGAAGGAAACGTCGTCGACCGCGGTGAAATCGCCGAACTTTATGGAGAGGCCTTTTACCTCGAGGGCCGGGCCGGTTTTCATCCAGACACCCCCTTAGCGGCATTGAGCCGCTGTAGAAAAAAGAAAACAGCGCCCGTTTTCAACGGGCAAGGAGGTGTCTGGATCATTTTTCCGCCCCCTTACCCCGCCTGATGAATATTTCCTCGAAACCGGCCGCCCCGGCCTCTTCAAGCACGGCTCTCGGCTCTCCGGAAGCCAGCAGAATTCCGGCGTCCAGCAGGTGCACCCTCGCGCAGCGTTCCGCCTCGTCCATATAGGCGGTGGAAACTATGACGAGTATCCTGTCCGCCGCCAGGCCGTAAAGCAGTTCCCAGAATTCCCGGCGGCTGATGGGATCCACGCCGTTGGTAGGCTCGTCGAGCAGGAGCGCGGAAGGGGACTGCAGCAGCGCGCACATCAGCCCCAGTTTTTTATACATGCCGCCGGAAAGCTGCCCGGCGCGGCGCTTCAGGAATTTCCCCAGCCTGGTTATCTCCAGCAGTTCGGCCGAACGGCGGGCGTAGGTTCCGGCGTCCAGCCGGTAAAGCGCGCGGAAGAATTCCAGGTGTTCCTCTATCGAAAGATCGGGGTAAAGGCCGGCCTGCTGCGGCATATAGGCCAGTCCGGGGCGGAATTCGGCGAAGCCGGCGGCTTCGCCGTCCTTGAAATAAGCGACGGAGCCGGAGGACGGCCTCAGGAGCCCTGCCAGAAGCCTCATCGCGGTGGTCTTACCCGCTCCGTTGGAGCCTATCAGGCCGTGCAGCAGCCCTTCCGAAAAATCGAAAGAAACCCCTTTCAACGCCTTTACATCGCCGAAGGATTTTGACAGGTTTTCTGTTTTAATGGAAAAAGAATTCATAATTTTATAAGATTGGAGAACTATTTATCGTAAAACGTAAAGAGTAAAGGGTAAATAGTAAAGAGAGAAAGTGTCAAAGGGACAAAGCGGCAAAGTG
>PEXN01000040.1 GCA_002774685.1 Elusimicrobia bacterium CG08_land_8_20_14_0_20_51_18
CGGAAAAGGGAGATCGAATGAATCTTAAAGAACAGAACATAGCGGTGATAGGGGTAAGCGAAGACGCCTCCAAATACGGCCACAGGATATTCAGGGACCTGATCAAAGGCGGATACAAAGTGGAAGGGGTAAACCCCAAAGGCGGCTTCGTTTTGGGTAAGAACGTCTTTAAAAACCTTTCCGAGCTTCCCAAAAAGCCGGATATGGTGATAACCGTGGTCCCTCCTGAAGTTACCGAAAGGATAGTGGAAGAATGCAACAGGCTCGGCATACCCCATCTCTGGCTGCAGCCCGGCTCCGAATCGGAAACTGCCCTCAAAAAGGCGGCGGAATACGGGATAAAAACCACGACGGCCTGTTTCATGGTAGCCCGGAAGATCTGGTAACGGGGGAAGTCGTGACCCGTAATCCGTAACGCGTAACCCGCGGGAAAAAAAGGAATTACAGTGATAGAAAAAATTCTCGGCGATAAGTTCGAAAAATACTTCGACTTTCTCAACGAAAAAATGATACAGGAACAGATCGTCAAAAGGGGAGTGAAAGACGAAAGAGTGCTGGCCGCCATGGCCAGGATAAAAAGGCATCTTTTCCTTCCGGACGCCCTCAGGTCCAGGGCCTATGACGATTACGCCATAGAGATCTATCCCGGTCAGACTATTTCCCAGCCCTATATAACGGCACTCATGACCGAACTCCTGCGCCTCAAGGGCGGGGAAAAGATACTGGAAATAGGCACCGGGACCGGCTACCAGACGGCGCTCCTGGCGGAATTGGGCAAAGAGGTGTTCAGCATAGACATAAAAAAAGAGCTTTACGAGCTCTCCCTCGCCGGCCTCCTGAAAGCGCAAAAAGCCGCGAAGGTAAAGCTGAAAACCGGCGACGGCAGGGAGGGTTGGCTCGAATTCTCGCCTTTCGACAGGATAATACTGACCTGCGCCGTCGACGATATCCCGGAAGCTCTTTTCGGCCAGCTCGCGGAAAACGGACTTCTCCTGGCGCCGGTAGGCGCGGAAGAATGGCAAAGCCTTAAAATTTATGAAAAAGCCGGCGGCAAAGTTTCGGAAAAGGCCGGCATAGCCGTAAAATTCGTCAGAATGCTCTAAGCCCTAAACTGGAGAAACGATGGCCGTACAAGTCAACTGGGGAGCGCTGCTGCTCAGGGTTTTGCTCTACTGTTCCATTACCGCCGTTATCTTTTCTTTCGCTTTTTTTTATCTTTACTCGCATCCCTCCCGCTATCATAGCCCGGGGAACCCCGCCTCACTCAACCTCCAGTTCGAGGAAGTCTCTTTCGAAACCTCCGACAAGGTTCCGCTTAAAGGCTGGTTCATAAAAAATGAAACCTCCGACGCCGTAGTGATAGCCCTGCACGGCTATCCCATGGACAAGGGGAATATCCTGGGGATGGTCTCCTTCCTGGCCGCGGATTTCAATCTCCTCCTTTTCGATTTCAGGGCCATGGGCGAAAGCGGCGGTTTTTTCTCCACCGCCGGCAAAAAAGAACAGCTGGACGTGGACGGGGCCGTCGCCTATCTCAAGGCGAGGGGCTTCAAAAAAATAGGGCTTTACGGCTTTTCCATGGGCGCGGCCACGGCCCTCCTGTCGAAAAATCCGGACATAAAAGCCAAGGCGGTAGACTCGCCGTACGAGAACCAGGCGGAAATACTCCATTCCGCCTTCGCCGGCTTCGGACTCTTAAAGAAACCGCTGGTCTTTTCGATGAACGTCTGGAACATACTCCTGTCCGGCTTCAGCATCTACGGCCTCTCCGCGGCGGAAAGCGTAAAAGACTCAAAGACCCCGACCCTTATATTTCACGGCGGAAAGGACTTTACGGTGCCTTCCGGACATTCCGCTAAAATAAAAGCGGCGAATCCCGCCATCCGGCTTATCCTTATCCCCGAAGCCGACCACGGCGAGGCCTCCTTTTACGGCGGAGTGGAATACGAAAAGGAGATCGGGGAACTTTTCAAAAAAAATCTCAAATGAATGTGTAACCATCGGTCGCCCTTAAGTGACTTAAATCAACTTTACAAGCGCGGGCAACTCTGCTAAACTATACTCGCCTCTGTATCTGCTTCTCAAGCTCAGGCATCTTATCACGGAATAAAAGTTAGTTTAAGGAGGAATAGATGAAGAAGATTATAATTACGCTTATACTGCTGACTCCTATCGGTTCATTTTCGGAACAATGGCATATACTCGGCACCCGCCCGATGGGCATGGGCGGCGCCTTCGTCGCCATGGCGGAGGGCCCCCTGGCGCAGTACTGGAACCCGGCCGGACTGGCCCAGGTTTCCTCTCAGAACGTTTCCGGCGTGGACATACCCGTGGGCGTCAGCCTCGAAATGACCGGCGGCATAATGGCCAACGCCAATGAAATAGGCGATTTGGCCGAGCAGTTCTCTTCCATACAGTCGGCGCAGGAAGGCGGGACCGCCCTGGACGCGAAACAGGTTTCGGCCTTCGTAAAGACGCTTACGCTTCTCGAGGATATGAACCAGAGCGGCAAGGGCATACTCCTGGAAACCGCCGCCGGGGTTAACTTTAAATTCTCCAAAATCTCGGTCTCGGTCAACAACTTCACCACCATAGGGCTTAACCCCTATATAGACTCCACCAATATCTCGCTCGATACCGACGGGGGCTCGATACAGGGAATCGATTTTACCGGCGTGACCACGGATGCAAGCGACTTTACTACTCCGGAACAAACTTCTGCCGCCGCCACCATAAAAAGTGCCATAGACACTATTGGATACGCTCAATTGTCGGCTATCTTCGAGAACTTGGGAACCATAACGGACGCCCAAACTCTCGCCAACGCCATCGTTTCCCAGGCCCTAACCGCCAACTTAACCGATGCGCAGATAACCGCAGCCGCTAACACTATCTCGGAATACGCCGCCGATGTGGCGCCTATAATACAGAACGTCACTTCCGGCAATCCTTATACCGAGAACGAGTCGAACCTGTCCATAGCCGGCGGGAACTTTACGGAAGTGGCTTTCGGCTACGGTCAGCAAGTAGATTGGCTGTCCGGGCTTTCCATAGGCGGAAACCTGAAAGCGATAAACGGCAGGATAGTGGACACCACGTTCGCTTTCATGAGCAATTCCGAGACCGGCGACATTTTTGACGACATCACGGACAACGCAAAATCCTCCTGGAAACCGGCCCTGGACGTCGGCTTTTTGTGGGACGTGAACCAGAAATATTCCAAATGGCCCATGAAACCCAGGTTCGGGCTCGTGGTAAGGAACATTAACAGCCCGAAATTTGACGGCCCCATCTCCGGGAGCTACCAGCTGGACAGACAGATACGCTTCGGTCTGGCCTTTAGCCCGGCCAATTTCTGGCACGTGGCCATGGATATGGACCTCACGAAGAACAAGACGGCCGTCGACGGCTTCAATTCCAGGCAGCTGGCTTTGGGGACCGAAATAAATCTCATCAACAAGAAATCCTTCAACCTGCCTTTGCGCCTGGGCCTTTCTAAAAATATGGCCGAAAGCGATTCTAAGCTGACCTATACGGCCGGCACTGGCCTGAACTTCCTGTATATGCATCTCGACGTCTCGGCCGGCATAGGCTCCGACAAGACCGAAATAGACGGCACCAAATACCCGAACAAGCTGGAAGTCGCGGCCAGTTTCGGCCTACTGTTCTAAAGAACCGACGGCTTAATAAAAACCCCGCCCTAATCGGCGGGGTTTTTTATTTCCCGTCCGTTCTTCGTTCTTCCGTCTTAAGCCCTCAGCCTTATGCCTATTTTTGTATAATTTAACTATGGAAACGGCCATAAAGACCTTTAATCTCACCAAGAAATTCAAGGACCTCACCGCCGTGGATTCCATAAACCTCGATATCCCCAAAGGCGAAACCCTCGCCCTTCTCGGCCCGAACGGGGCCGGGAAAACCACTTTCATAAGCATGCTCTCCACCCTGGTAAAACCCACCTCCGGTACCGCCTCCGTGGCAGGGGTGGACATAAACGAAAATTCGCTGGGCGTAAGAAAAAAAATAGGCATAGTCTTCCAGGAGCCCAGCACCGACGACATTCTCACGGCCAGGGAGAACCTCGAACTGCACGCCATGCTCTACGGCCTGCCCCGGGCCGCGGCCCTGAAGAAAATAGACGAAATACTGGAAGTCGTAGGGCTTTCCAAAAGGGCGGATGATTTCGTAAAGACCTATTCCGGGGGAATGCGCCGCCGGCTCGAGATAGCCCGCGGCCTCATCCATGACCCGGAGGTTCTGTTCCTGGACGAGCCCACGCTGGGCCTGGACCCGGCCTCCAGGAAGGTGATCTGGGACTACATAAAGGGAATAAAGGCCAGGAACAACACCACGATGATACTTACTACCCATTACATGGAAGAGGCCGATCTCCTTTCCGACAGGATAGCTATAATAGATTACGGGAAGATAGTGGCTTTGGACACCGCTAAAAACCTCAAGAACGTGCTGGGCCAGGACCTCGTGTTCCTTAAAGGCGCGATAAACCCGGAGATTGGGAAGCTGGATTTCGTGCTCGACGTGGAGAAGGAAAGCGGCGGCGTGAAGATAATGATAAAGGACCTAAACAGGAACCTGAAAGAGCTGATAAACAAAGCGGGGGACTTCTCCGAGATAGAGATAAGGCGCGTTTCCCTCGAGGACGTCTTTCTGAAATTTACCGGCCACAAGCTGGAGGAAGAAAAGGGCGGCGGGAATATATTTGAAACCATAGCGCAGTATAAAACGAAGAGAAAATAACCGGTATGATAAACTTCCAGGCCATTTACGCGATACTGCTGAGGGAAATAAAGGTTTTCGTCAGGGAAAAAGAGAGGATAATCTCCATCCTTATCTCGCCCCTGCTTTTCCTCTTCGTCATAGGGCGGGGGATAAGCTCCAGCCTGCCGGCGCACGGCTACACTTACCAGCAGTTCATCTTCCCCGGCATTCTGGCCATGGTCATCCTTTTCACCTCCATAACCTACGGCCTTTATATCATCTGGGACAAAAGGCTGGATTTTCTCAAAGAGGTGCTGGTCGCCCCGATTTCAAGGGCCACGCTGTTCCTGGGAAAAGCCTCGGGAGGGATCTTCGGCGCCCTGATAGAAACTCTCATGCTGCTGGCCATAGGCGCGGTTTTCATCCTCCCGATAACGCCCCTGGAGGCCCTGCTCTGCTTTTTGACGGCCGTGCCGGTCTCCTTCATGATAGTCAGCATAGGCCTTTCCATAGGCGGCCTGATGAAAAGCATGGAAGGCTTCGGCCTGGTGATGAGCTTTCTCACCTGGCCCATGTTCTTCTTTAGCGGCGCCCTTTTCGAAATAAAGGACACAGACCTCTACCTTAAGGTTATAAGCCTGGTAAACCCTTTCACTTATTGCGTGGATTTGATGCGCAAGATACTGCTGGATTATTCTTCTTTCTCCCTGGCCGCCGACCTCGGCGTCATCTCCGCCTGGATAGTCATAACCTCCTTCGTGGGGATAAAGATCTTCGGCAACCTCCAGCAAAACAAGTAATTATGTAAATTTCGGCCTATCGTCTGTTTTTTGCTAATATATTCCCATGGGTAAAAACATAGAAAAATTTTTCCTTATCCTGGACACCTATTATGGCGTCAAATACGGCTATAATCTGGAAAGAAAAATAAATCTTCTCGAGGAATTCCCGAAAAAATGGAAAGACCTGGACAGGAAGCATCTGGCCATGAGAATAGTCCAGCTAAAAAGAAGCAAATATATCTCTCCGGACAAAAAAGACAAAAGGTCTTACAGGCTCACGCCCAAAGGACTTTTCAGGCTTATCCGCGCAAAAGCGCGCTCAGGAGCGTATTCGAGGGATCCTGCCGGGCCTGAAGGCGAAGTAAAAATAGTATTCTTCGACATTCCTGAAAACAGAAAAAAAGACCGCAACAGATTCAGATTTTTCCTGAAAGAACTCGGGTTCAAAGAGCTCCAAAAGAGCATTTTCACCTCCCGTTACGACTGCGAAAAAGAGCTTTCGGCTATATCGGATTTTCTTAAACTCAGGGATTTCGTTATTACGGGGGATTTCCGGCCTGCCGGTCTTCAAGAAATAAAAAAGTAAATTTCGGCCTATCGTCTGTTTTTTACACAATTATTTGCGGGCTATTTTTTCGCGGAGGAAGCCGCGGAAAGAAAAAAGTTCTTCCCTCGTAAAAACGAAAAGATACGCCATCAGCAGGAAAACCGTCAGAAGCAGGACCTTGAAAGCGTCCGCCCGGCATTCGAAAAAAACTGATTCATAAAAATACCAGGCAAAAAAACACGTCAGGGCCGACAAGACGAGCGCGGCCAGCCTTTTAAATTCGTAAGGTATGGGATAGAGTTTGCGGGCGGAAAAATACATGATGAAACACATCGCGAAATAAGAGATGAAGGCGGCCCAGGCCGCGCCGAGGATATTATACCGCGGGACCAGCAGGAGATTGAAGGCTATGTTCAAAACGGCGCCCGTTATCGTAGCCGTCATTATCAGCCAGGTGGTCTTTTTTATTATGACGGGGGCCAGGAAGTTTACATACATCCCGTCGAAAAAATAAGCCGCCATGACTATCGGGATCAGGGAAAGCCCCAGCCAGTAATCGGGATGTATAAGGTAAATCCCGCCCAGCTCTATCCGGGCTATGTCACCTATGAAAAAGCTGAGGAAAAGCCAGGCGAAAGCCGTGAAAAAGGCGAAATATTTCAGGACCTTGGCGAAAACCGGCGGAGCCTTCGGGTCGTCGGCCCTTTCTATC
>PEXN01000057.1 GCA_002774685.1 Elusimicrobia bacterium CG08_land_8_20_14_0_20_51_18
GGGGTTTCCGCGCCCGGAGCCGATATCTATACGACCCAGCCGGACGGTCTCTACCAGATGCGGGACGGAACTTCCTTTTCTTCGCCCATAACCTCCGGCCTCGCGGCGCTTTTGTGGTCGTACAAACCGACCTATACGAACGTTCAGATAGCCGAAGTTTTAAAACGCTCCGCCGACGACCTGGGCCAGGCGGGTCCCGATTTTTCTTTCGGTTACGGCCGGATAAACGCCTTCAGGGCCATGCTTATGGTGAACGACACGCTCCAGAACTTTTCGGGGGAAAGCAAGGTCGTGGCTTTCCCGAATCCTTTTTACGTTTCCAGGGATACCTATATAAATTTCTCGGTTCCGCAGACCCTCGTGGCGAGCGATATGAAAGTGCGCATCTACGGCTTCGACGGAGACCTGGTCGCCGAATTGAAAAACTTCAGCTGGAACGGAAAAAATTCCAGCGGCGCTTACGCCGCCAGCGGGCCGTATATAGTTTTTGTAAAGTCCGGCAAAGGGAAGGGAAAGGGAAAATTCGTCCTGATAAGATGATAGAAGCAAGGGGATAAGGACGGAGGCAAGAGGCAGAGAGGTGTGGAGCGTGACGCCCCACAAGGAGGGGCTGTCCCGTTCCTTAGCCGGTAAAAGGAGTGGGACGCGTTACGGGCGCTTCTCTTTACGCTTTCCGCTTTACGTTTTACGACTGAAGGAGTGGCAGGATGAAGATACGTAACAAGACCAGCGGACTCTTCGTATCCGAAAACGCGGTTATGGCGGAATCATTTTTCTCCCGGCTTTTCGGGCTTATCCCCAGGAAAAGCCTGAAAGAGGGGGAATGCCTGGTGCTTACCCGCTGCGCCATGATACACACCTGTTTCATGAGATTCCCCATAGACGCGGTTTTTATAAGCGGAGACCTCAGGGTGGTGGGGGTTTTGGAGAAAATGTCCCCCTGGAAATTTTCCCGGTACTACAAAGGCGCCTTTTATACCGCCGAATTCGCCGCCGGTTTCGCCAAAAACAGGTTCGAAGAAGGGGACGAGGTGGAGTTTTCCGATTGACCGGGAAAATATCGTTTGAATAGTCGTCAAAATATATTTATAATTATTATCCGGGGCTTGAGCTCGGGAACTTAACTATGGCATTGACCGCGAGAAAGAAAAATTTCAAGGAAGTCATAATCGACAGGCAGCTGCTTACGGCGGATAAATTCAAAGAAGCCGAGGAAGCCGCCCGGAAAGAGAACAAAAATGTAATGGAGTACATTTTTGAAAAGGCTCTCGTCAACGAACTCAGGGCTTTAAAGGTTTTGGCCGACGAATGGGGCTTTAAGGCTGTGGACCTCACGAAGGCCCAGCCGCCTCAGGAAGTCGCCTCCATCCTCCAGGAAAATATAGCCAGGAAGCATGTCTGTATCCCTTTTGCCAGGCAGGAGAACACTCTTTTTCTGGCCATGGCCGATCCCAGGGATTTCCTTATTGTCGAGGATATAAGTCTCAGGACCGGTCTGGAGGTAAAGCCTTTTCTTTCTCTGCCCCACTGGATAAACAAGGTTATAGAATCCGTTTACGGAAAAGATTCTTCCGCCAGGGTCGACAAGCTCGTGGAATCGGTGCAGCAGTCCGCTTCCGCGTCCGAGGGGGAGGAGGGCTCCATCTCTCTTGCCTCCGAGGAAAAAAAGGACATCAGCGACGTGGACGCCAGCGCCCCGGAAGTGGAGAAGCTCGTTAACGCCATAATTTTGGGCGCGCTGAGTACGAAGGCCTCCGATATCCACATAGAGCCTTTCGAGGACCCCAACGGCAAGAATTCCAAGGTTATGGTGCGCTATCGCGTGGACGGCATGCTGCATCCGGCCTCCTTCACCATTCCGTGGGCTTTCCGCCAGGCTATAATAGCCAAGATAAAGATAATGTCCAACTCAATGAACATTACGGAGCGGCGCATCCCTCAGAGCGGACGTATCCAGATTATCGCCAAGGGCAATCCGATAGAGTTTCGCGTGGAGGTGGTGCCGACTGTTTTCGGCGAGAGCTGCGTTATGCGTATTTTGGACCGGGCCTCGGTGCGCGTAGACATAAAGATTATGGGCTTTCTGCCGGATACGGAAGAAAAGCTCTTGAAGCAGTTTCAGGGCATCGGCGGCAAGAAAAACTATGGCCTGGTGCTGGTCTGCGGTCCCACGGGTTCCGGCAAATCCACCACGCTCTACGGTTGTCTCAATTACGTCAACCGGCCCGACATCAAGATTCTGACGGCCGAGAATCCCGTCGAGTACAATATCGACGGCATAATTCAGGTGCCCGTTAATCCGGAAGTGAAGCTGGGCGAGGGTAAGAAGTTTGATTTTGCCTCGGCGCTCCGCTCATTCATGCGTCTCGACCCCGACGTGATCATGGTCGGCGAAATCCGCGACGAGGAGACGGCTCACATAGCGCTGGAGGCGGCCATGACCGGCCACCTCGTTTTCTCCACCATCCATACCAACGACGCGGCTTCCGCTCTGGAGCGTCTCACGCAGATGGGTATTCCACGTTTCGTGGTCGCCAACACCATGAAGGCCGTGCTGGCCCAGCGGCTCGCGCGCCGCCTCTGCAAGGACTGCAGGACCGAGGCCGATCCGACGCCCGATGAAGTCGCCGTTTTCGAGGCCCATAACGTCAAGCTCCCGGCCGGGGCGAGGGTGTTCCACCCGAAGGGCTGCGACGTCTGCAAGGGCACCGGCTTCAAGGGCCGCTGCGGCATGCATGAACTCCTGATCCTTAACGACGAGATCCGCATGCAGCTGCTCAAGGACCCTTCCGCTATACCGGTCAAAGAGATAGCTATGAAGAACGGAATGCGTACGATAGCCATGGACGGTCTCGAGAAAGTGCTGATGGGCCTTACCACCGTCAAGGAAGTGCTTGGCGGCAGCGTTTGAAAATGATTTTTGAGAGGTGTAAGCCGATGAGAGCCAAAATTTTTATTCTTCTGTTTTTTATCGCGCAGTTTTCTTTCGCCGGAGATTTCACGGATTTCAGGTCCATAGACCGGGCTTCGCTTAAACCTTTTGCCGCCGATATAGGCGGCGTGATGGGCGGCGGCATGAATTATACCGCCAGAAGCCTCGGTTTTTCCGGTTTCGACATAAGTTTCAGGGACGTCTATCAGTTCAAGCCTTCACACGCCAATAAACCCATGCATAGCGACAGGGCCTTCGGTTTCAACTTCGTGCAGGCCGAAATAGGCATGCCGTACAGGATAGACGGCTTCATAAGGGCCGGCGGCGGGGCCGGGGTAGGCGTGATAGGCGGAGGCATAAAATACGGTTTGTGGAAGGTCCTCGACGAGCTGCACAGGATCCACGGGGTCCTGGTCTTAAATTCGAACATGGCCAATTACAAGGATTTTTACGCCGTGCAATTCGGCGTCCAGGCGGTTTTTTCCATGAATTGCGGCAATTTCAGGCCTTTCGCTTCCCTGGGCCTGGACGATACCCGGCTGACGGTAAAGAACGCGAACGACTCTTCTCTGGTGGATAAGACCGTCACTACGCTGGAGGAAAGATATTCCGCGGGTTTCAGATGGAGGGTGAAATGGGTGAATATCTCGGCGGCTTACAATCTTCTGCACGACCAGAGCGGCGTTGAGGGAGCTTTAGGAATAAGATTCTAACCCGAAAATTGCAGTTTTGCTGATAAATTCGCGGATAAGAATATCCCCGGTAATTTTCGGGTGTCACATCCCATCTCCTATAAGTCTTGAGGAAGGGATAGTCCCTTACAACGCTTTTAAAGGCAAAAGGGACAAGACACAGGTCTCATGTGACAAGTTGAAAAAATGATGCAAAATTCACGGTTTTTTCGCTATTGCTTGTGACTTGCAACTTGCAACATTGAACTTCTGAATTCCTTAATTGAGGAATTCGGGTCACCTGCCTTTCATTTCCCTTCTCGTTTCCCTGTCCAAATCCCTTTCTTTTATTTTTTCTTTTTTATCGAAGGTTTTTTTGCCTTTGGCTACGGCCAGGCTGACCTTCGCCCAGCCGTTCTTGAAATAAAGTTCCAGCGGAACGAGCGTATAGCCTTTTTGTTCGGAGGCGCCTTTCAGCTTTTTTATCTCTTGCCTGTTGAGAAGGAGTTTTCTGGTTCTGAGAGGGTCTATTTCCTTGAGCGTGTTGAATTTATAGGGGAGTATCTGCATGCCGTAAAGATATATCCCGTCCTTTTCCACCCTGGCGAAGCTCGAGCTCATGTTGACCTGCTTGGCCCGTAGAGACTTAACCTCCGGGCCTTCCAGGACCAGGCCCGCTTCGAAGGTTTCCAGGATCTCGAAATCGAATCTGGCTTTCCGGTTGCTGTAAATGGTTTCTAACTTGTTTTTTTCCTTTTTCATACCCTAAAAAGCTCAAAATTGATATAATATTGCTAGGTTATTTTAACATATTTACTATGCCGAAGTGGCGGAACTGGCAGACGCGTACGGCTCAGGACCGTATTCCCGCAAGGGATTGAGGGTTCGAATCCCTTCTTCGGCATTTTTTTATTTGCCGAAGAGCGATACAACGGTTAGTGATTCAAGATGTGTCGCATTGTGTCCGAAGTAAACCAAAACTGCGGCAAAGTCCACCGCTTGGCCCGGTTTGAAACTTATCCGCTGATTACCATTTACTATTTACTTATCGCCGCCCTGCTCCCCTGCCCCGTTCCCGGTGTGACTAATGTTACAAGAAAACTGTTGACAGGTCCTGAAATAATTGTTTTAATTCTCTTAATGTACTTCTAAGGTCATCATATATTATTATCCTTAAGGAGGAAATAAATGAAGCTTAATAAAAAAGGGTTCACCCTGATAGAGCTCATGATCGTGGTCGCCATTATAGGCATACTCGCGGCAGTCGCGGTGCCGAAATTCGCCGACCTCATCAACAAGTCTAAAGAAGGCGCGACGAAAGGCGCTCTTTCTGCAGTCAGAGGCGCTCTCCAGGTGTATTACAGCGACAATGAAGGCTGGTATCCCAGCACGGATCTGTCGCCTTTAACCACCAACGGCAAATACATCAACGAGATACCCGCGGCCAAGATACCCACCAGGCACGCTGACAGCGCGACCGTGGTAACCACGCCCGCGGACGGCGGCGGCTGGTATTATGTCAACGGCATAACAGCGACCAATTGGGGAGATTTCAAGGTCAACTGTTCGCATACTGATATAAAAGGCACGACGGTCTGGTCGACGTTCTAAGCCGGGTTTAGCATCTTTAAAAGCCCCGTTCTTCGGAGCGGGGCTTTTAATTTGAGTATCGATTTTTCACGCCGGTTACCGGCGCCGGACTCTCCGCTATGTACCTTGTTTTTTTGTCTTTTTTCGCGTTCATCCTGGGCATCGTGATAGGCAGCTTCTTAAATGTCTGCATATACAGGCTGCCCGACGACCTGTCCATAATCAAACCCGGTTCCTTTTGCCCGTCCTGCAAGAAATCTATAAGATGGTTCGATAATATTCCCCTTTTAAGTTACCTCGTTCTCGGCGGGAAGTGCAGGCATTGCCGTTCCGCCATAAGTTTCCAATACCCGGCGGTGGAACTGCTCAGCGGTTTACTGACCGCCCTGTTTTTTTATAAATGGCACGGAACTCCTTTGTGGCTTTCCGTTTCCCTGTTGGCCGCGTATCTTCTCATAATAGTTTCCGCTATAGATTTCAGGACCATGATGATCTCCGACCTTTTCTCGTATTCCCTGGCCTTTTTGGGGCTGGCCTCCTCTTTCGTCAATCCCTCCTTTACCGGAGACTGGCAGCAGAGGATAATGTCTTCCGTTTACGGCGTAATGGCGGGAGCCGGTTTCGTTTACGGGCTTTCTTATCTCGGAAAGATAATTTATAAGAAGGAGGCGGTGGGGGAGGGAGACATCTTTTTGCTGGGCGCCATAGGCAGTCTCGCCGGTTTTTACGGGGTCCTTACGATAATAGTAACGGCTTCTTTTTTAGGGTCTGTTTACGGCGTCAGTCTGATATTATTGAAAAGGGCCGACAGGTTGAGCTATATGCCCTTCGGCCCTTTTCTCGCCGCGGGCTGCGTAATAAATATGTACTATCCTTTCGATCTGTTTTCCTTCATTTTTTCCTGAATCCAATCCCAAATAGGGAATGGCGTTTCTCCTGCTTGGAAGTTATCGTCATCGGAAAATAGGGGAAAATAGGGACAGCGCCCTATTTTTAGCCCCCCCGTTACGGTCCCCGGCACTGTAACGGCAGACTTCAAAAGGTACCTGGTACCTTTGGGGTCCTCAGTTTTAAAAAGCAAAAACCCCGCTTATAAAGCGGGGTTTTATTAAAACTTCGGAAGGGGAGGGATTCGAACCCTCGAGACCCTTTTGGAGTCTGCAGACTTTCCAGGTCTGTGCCTTCAACCGCTCGGCCACCCTTCCGTATAAAGTAGTAATTAGTAAACAGTAATTGGTAATTAGTAAAGAGTAATCAGTGAATAGTTAATAACCTAACGAGGCTGACGGCTCCTTAGATAAATCATATGGTTGGGATAGGATTCGGTCACAAGTCGCTTCGCGCTCGCGACCCCGCCTCCCGCTACGATAAATCTCGCGGTCCGGCTTTCGAATCACACTCCGTGACACTTTCAGCCTCTGGCGCTTTGAAAGTGCCCACGCGAGACAAGCAGTTGTCTCGCTTCCTTTCCAAATTATATGGTTGGGATAGGATTCGAACCTATGTAGGGCGTTGCCCGACGGTTTTACAGACCGTTGCT
>PEXN01000029.1 GCA_002774685.1 Elusimicrobia bacterium CG08_land_8_20_14_0_20_51_18
CTGAGTCGTCACAGTAAAAAAGCGGACATTTCTATTTTCTTGCAACACCGGACATTTCTATTTTCTTGCAACAAAAAAAATTTTCTTGTTGACAGGGTCCGGAAAAATTTGCTAACATTATTCTAAGTAGAAGTTGTTTCCGTATCTTACAAGCTGTTTGAGTATCCTGAAAGTCCAAAGACTATTCAAGCAGTGATGTCCTTGCAAGATTGCAACGCAAGGCGCGTTAAGTTTCCACCCACCCAGGGACTTAGCACAAAGTATCGGAGTATAATAAAAAATTGTATTCA
The DNA here is from genome assembly GCA_002774685.1 of Elusimicrobia bacterium CG08_land_8_20_14_0_20_51_18. GTDB lineage: Bacteria > Elusimicrobiota > Elusimicrobia > Elusimicrobiales > UBA9959 > 0-14-0-20-51-18. The sequence continues at coordinate 291 of PEXN01000029.1, forward strand.
AAGGAGAAGTAAATGCGATACATTGCTAAGTCGTTATCGATAATAATATTATCCTCGGTCTCCGCGTTCGCGCAGGCGGCCGTCGTCATACCGGACGCCTTTTTGACTTCCGACGCTCAATTCAGCGGCGATGTCGGCCAGGCCGCTGCGGAGCTGGAAAGGTTCGACGTACCGGCCCCCGTCAATCCGTTCGTGGAACCCGGCAAAGACTCTTCGGAGACCGCCGACCCCTACGTTTACCTCCCCATACAGGTCAGGATGGTCTACGAATATGAATATACCTCCAGCGAATTCCTCGGCTCCAAAAGGGTAACCGTGGAATACAAAGGTTATTCCGAAAAGGATTCCCTCACCAACGCCTCCATAACCTACTACAACAAGAACGGCGTGAAAAATTATGAATTCCAGATAAAAGTGAATCCCAACGGACTTTCGGTTTCGGACACCATCCTCGCCGGGGCCGCCAGGATAGAGATACCCTTCCCCCTTTTCAAAGGCAAGGAATGGACTGAAAACTCCGATAAAAACAGGGTTTCCACCTTCTCCGCCAAAACCTCGTTGCCCGCCGGCAACTTCGCCGGCTGTCTCAGAATAACCGCCAAGCTGGGCGGCGGCGACGCCGGTTCGGCCGAAAGGATATACGCCCCCGGGATAGGGCTCGTATCCGAAACCATAACGGCCGAAGACAAGCAGGAATCCCTGAAACTGATATCTTTCTCGGCGAATTAACCGTTTCAAAACGACAAAAACCCCGGACCCGAATCCGGGGTTTTTTATTTTATCGGAATTTTCTTTCAAAATGGCAGGTATAGCCGCCGGCGAGAGTGGCGATGTCAAAGTTAGTCATAAAAATAAGAAGAGGAATAGAGAAGAATGTAAAGCGTGAAGCGGAAAGCGTAAAGAGTTTTTTAAGGAACTTCCCTATACACCCTTTACTCTTCACTATTTACGATTTGCGATAAACTGTTATCCAGCCTTCTAATTCTCCAATCCTCTATTAAAACCCCATTCCCATGGCTCGTTTCGCGGCCTCCAGCTGGGCATTGCGGAAAGCTTTGTTTATATTCTCTTTTATGGACTCCTGCACCTTGTTCTTATCCAGGGAATCAAGGTCGCCCTTTATTTCCACCGCGAGCACTTCCAGCGAAGCGTTCACTTCCGTTTTCACCAGCGAGTCTTCGCTTGCGAATTTCAACCCGTCCAGTTCCTTCTTTAACTGTTCGGCCTTCTTCTTTAATTCCAGCATATCTTTCATCTTGTCGAACATAAGTCCTCCGGAAAATAGAGATTGAGATATTAAGAAATTAAGCAATTAAGGGAAAAACCTTAAAAAAACTTAATCTCTCAATCTCTTAATTGCTTAATGTCTTGTTCTCATTCAATCTCGAATGCCTGTAGCCGTACATAAAATAAATGATAAGCCCTATTATCAGCCATCCGACGAACCTGAACCAGGTTACCCTATCCAGTCCCATCATCAGGTAAACGCAGAACAAAATACCCATTACGGGCGTTAAGAAACCGCCCGGCGCCTTGAAAGGTCTCGTCCGGCCCGGGTCCTTTATCCTGAGCACAATCACGCCCATGCAGACGAGCACAAAAGCGAAAAGCGTGCCCACATTACAGAGATTGGCCATTTCGTCTATATTGCAGAAAGCCGCGAGCACCGCCACGAAAATACCTGTCCAGATGGTCGTAATATACGGCGTCTTGAACTTGGGATGGACCCTGGCGAAAATTTTAGGCAGAAGGCCGTCGCGGGACATGGAAAAAAAGATCCTCGGCTGACCCATCTGAAAGACCAGGAGCACCGCGGTATGCGCCACCACGGAACCCAGGGCGACAATGACTATTATCCATCTGGAAACGTGATTGTAATCCAGGCCCGCTATCAGCGGTTCGGCGATTTTGTTCTTTAATTCCAGGAAAGGCATCATGCCGGTAAGGGCCACGGTGACCAGTATGTACACTATGGTGCAGATAACCAGGGAACCTATAATACCCAGGGGCATATCCCTCTTCGGATCTTTCGTTTCCTCGGCCACCGTGGAAACGGCGTCAAAGCCTATATAAGCGAAAAAGATGGTAGCGGCGCCCACCTGTATGCCTTTCCATCCGCCCGGGGCGAAAGGCGTCCAGTTTTTTATATCGAAATAGTAGAATCCCACGCCCACAAAAATAGCGAGAACAGCGAGCTTTATCAAAACCAGGAAGTCGTTGAACCTGGAGGTTTTCCTTATGCCGACTACCAGAAGCGCGGTAAGCGACATGACTATGAGCACCGCAGGGAGATTAAAGATCATGGGTATCCCGAAGACGTGAGGCGCGGCGGCGAGATCAAATCCCTTCTGCACGAAAGTTCTGTAATCCAGCCTCAGCCAGAGCGGGATATTCACTCCGAAAGCGTTGTTCAGAAAATCGTTAAAATAACCCGACCAGCTTATGGCCACGGCCACATTGCCTATGGCGTACTCTATTATCAGGTCCCAGCCTATTATCCAGGCGACAAGTTCGCCCATAGTCGCGTAGGAATAAGCGTAAGCGCTTCCCGATATCGGGACCATCGCGGCCAGTTCGGCGTAGCAGAGAGCGGTGAAACCGCAGGCTATGGCCGTTATTATGAAAGAGATTATCAAGGAGGGCCCCGCATTTCCTTTTACGGCCGCTTCGCCCACCATGGCGAAAATACCGGCGCCTATTATGGCGCCTATGCCTATCATCGTAACGTCAAAAGCCCCGAGAGCTTTATCCAGTTTATGCCCTTTCTCATCCGATTCGGAAAGGAGCTTATCCACCGATTTGATTTTGAACAAATTGCTTACCATAGTGAAATTATACCAAAAGTTGAAAGTAGAAAAAGCGGAGAAGCCAAGCAGTTAAGAGGATTAGAAGACTGGATGATTGGAAGATTGGCTTAATAAGGAGTTCCTTGACTTCTAATCTTCTAATCTTCTGATCCTCCAGTCCTCTACTTGTAGAACAGGTCTTTTTTGCGGCAGCGGTCGGTTTCGAACTGCAGGGTGGTGTGATGTATGCCGTATTTCCCTTTCAGTATCTCTTCTATTCTCCTGGAAATTCCGCAGGAATCGGTCACGGAACATTCGTCCACTTCTATATGGGCCTCGAAATAGACGGTATTCTCGTTGCTCATCCAGGTGTGCACGTGATGTATATTCTTGACCCCCGGAACCGCTTCTATGTCCTTTTTTATGCTCCCGTAATCCAGACCGGCGGACGACTGCATGAGGATATTGAGAGAATGAAGGAAAACTTTGTAAGTCTGGGAGATTATAAAAACGCTCATTACGACGGAGAGGACGGGGTCCAGCCAGAAGAGCCCCCAGGTCTTTATCGCGAAAGCCCCGGCAAAGACCGCCAGCGAGAAGAAAGCGTCGCCGAGCATATGCAGGTAGGCGCTTTTCCAGTTCAGGCTTTCCTTCGAATCGCCGTGAAGCAGGAAAACCGAGATAATATTGGCCAGAAAGGCGGCGCCGGCCATCAGCATCATAAGGCCGCCGTCTATCGCCCGCGGCTCCAGGAATCTTCTCACCGCCTCGAAGATAAGGAAGGCGCAGACGGCGGCCAGGAACAGGGAATTCACGAAAGCGGCTATGACCTCGGCTCTCTTATAGCCGTAAGTCCTGTTCTCGTCGGGCCTTTTAAAAGAGATCTTCCAGGCGAAAAAACTCAGCGCCACCGAAGCCGTGTCCTCGAGATTGTGGAAAGCGTCCGAAATGAGCGCCAGACTGCCGGAAAAGACGCCGGCTATTATTTCCAGTATGGAGATGGATAAATTCAGGACTATAACGGAGAGGAACCTGTTCTTGCCTTTTTCATTTTCGTGACGATGATGCGCGTGACCGTGTCCTTCTTGCACCCGGCCACCCGCTTGCCCCGGTTTATCGGGGCCGCTTTTCATATCAAATCCTCGACACCTGCTTGCCCGCAAAGGGCTTTCTGCCCTAAGCAGGTGTCGGGATAAGCAGGTGGCAGGGCCATAGCGATATCTTATCAAATTTTTAAACAGCCGGTTTTTTAAACACCGCCCTTAAAGATTCGAAAAGAACCACGGCCGAAAGGAGGAGCAGAACGGCCGCTATGTAAAAGACTATATTGAAGCTCCCGGCGGAAACGGACCCTTTAAGGCTGAGAAAAAGCGCGCTTATGGTGGTCACTATCATGAAAAAAGCCGGCAAGGCTATGACCGCTCCCTTGACGGAATTTTCCTTTTTGGCCCAGAGGTATATTATTATAAGCACCAGAGCGGCCAGCAGCTGATTGGTTATTCCGAACAAGGGCCAGATTATCTTCCAGCAGGGGATAGGCGTTCCGGAAGGGCCGGCTATCCGGAGATTTAAAAGCGCCAGCGGCAAAGACAGGGAAATAAGGGTGGCGAAAAGCTTGACTCCGGCGCCCGCCACGGTTTTATCTATCATTTCCTGGAAGATATACCTGGCTATTCTCGTCGCCGTATCCAGAGTGGTGAGCATGAAAGCGGAAACGACGAGAAAACCGAAAGTCTTTCCAGCGGCCGGGGGTAATCCTGTCAAAGTAGAAAAACTCGCGAGGCCGGAAGCGAAGATCTCGGCCGGAGCGGACTTGAGCGAAGGATTATCCGAAGCCATAAGCATAACGGTGCCCAAAGCTATGATGGCCACCACCGCCTCGAGCACCATGCCTCCGTAACCCACGAACCTGGCGTTCTCTATCTTGTCTATCTGCTTTGAAGTGGTGCCTGAAGCCACCAGCGAGTGGAAACCCGAAACCGCCCCGCAGGCTATGGTGACGAACAGGAAAGGGAACATCGTCCCCACGGATTCCGAGGAAAAAGAGACGAAGGCGGGATAACGGATCTCATGGCCGCCGAAAAAAAGGCCTATCAGCCCCAAAAAAACCGAAGCGTAGAGGAGATAGCTGGAAAGATAGTCCCTCGGCTGAAGCAGAAGCCATACCGGGAGCAGGGAAGCCAGCACGCAGTAGGCGAGAAGTATCATTATCCAGACGTTCTTATCCAGAAATATGACCTGGTATTTAAAGCTCAAGACGCCCCCGGCCAGAAGCGCCGCCAGGGAAAGAATCGTCAGCAGGGAAAGCCCCGCCTTTTTCCTGAAAAGCAGGGAACCGAAAACGAAAGCCACGAAAATATAGATTATGCTTATCTGCGAAACGGCCGCCTCTTTGGCGAAGGTATCGGCCGTGATATCGGCGAAAACCGCCACCACGTACATAAGGGCCAGCCAGGTGAAAAGCAGGAAAAGCTTGTAAGTGCGCTTATTGATGTAAAGATTGGCCACCTCCCCTATGGATTTTCCTTTGTGCCGGATGGAAATTATAAGCGAGGAATAATCGTGAAGACCGCCTATGAATATCGTTCCTATGAGCACCCACAGTACGGCCGGCGCCCAACCGAAAGCTATTCCGGCTATTATGGGTCCCACTATCGGCCCCGCGCCGGCTATCGAGGAGAAATGATGGCCCAGTAATATGAATTTATTGGTCGGGACATAATCTATGCCGTCGTAAAGTTCTTTGGAAGGCATCTTTTCATCGGGCTTTACCGAATAGAGCTTTTCCAGGTAAGACGCATAAAACCGGTAGCCCAGATATAATACGGCGAAGGAAACTATAGAAATCAAAAGCATGGTTTTCTCCTATGGAGCGGCTAATCAAGCCGGACCCGCACTATTACTCTATTTTATATAAAAAAAAGCGGTTTGTTAAATCAGAGGGAATTGAAAAAGGCGATTATTTCGCCGGCGGAGGCCTTGGCGTCGGGGCTGAGCCCTTCCTTGTAGTCGATATTCTCCGGCTGCACGCCGAGAATAACTATTTTAAGGTCCGGCAGATCTTCTTTTATTATCCCGAGCAGGACTTCCAGCGGAAAACTGTGGGTGGAGACGATTTTATAGGAGGAAAGCTTGTCCGGAGGCAGTATTTTCATCTCCCCGGGCTTCCCGCCGAAAAAAGCGGCGTCTACGATTATAAGTTTGCGGGGCTTTGAGGAAATTATTTTATCCAGGTAATTCTCTATGACCGAAAAGGCGTTTATCACCTCAAATTTACTCTCCTCCCCCTCCCGCCTTAAGCCTTGGGCCTGGTCCATTGCCTTATGCCTTATGCCTTCCGCCTGCCCCATTGCCTTCAGCCTCGCCCCCACATAGGGTCCCAGGCCGTCGTCGCCGCGCAGTTCGCTGCCTATGCAGACTATGACGGTCTCCCCTTCAGGCGTTATTTCCTTTTTTATTTCTTCGTCCATATTTTCTTCTACACAGAAATCAGGAAATTAGGGAAATTAGGGACAGCGCCCTATTTTTTCAGGCGTGGACGCCCCACGGAAAGCGCGCGCAGCCTGCGACCGTACTCCCGCTCAAG